>CALXGQ010000008.1 GCA_944387895.1 uncultured Clostridia bacterium | reverse complement strand
TCGGTGATATCCGCTTTGAAATACAGCTCGATATCCCCATCGTGATATGCCTTGACGCAGAAATATTTTGTTTCGCTGTCGCCGGGGAGCATATTTACCGCTTCAAATCTTTGGTTGACGTCCGGCTTGCCCTTATAAAGCTCCAGCGCCGTGGCGGTGGGATTATGCGCTTCGCCAGAGGTGATTGTGCTGTTTGAATTATCGCTGGCTGTCCCGGTTCCGTCGCTGCCGCGTTCGGATGTATCCGCCTGTTCCGCGCCCGGATCGCTTTGGTCCGGAGATGTATCGTCTTCGGGGGTATCGCTCTCCTCCTCCGTGGCGGGATCACCGATCAGGTTGTCCGGAACCGTGACGGTAGACTGCGCCGGGGCAAAATAATGCAGATATACATAATGCGTCACAAGCCCGCCTGCGCTGAGCACCAGAAGTATAGACAGAATAATGATTGCAATTTTCAGTTTCTTTTGTTTTCTGCAAAAAAATTTTGATAGTCCTGGGCAGATCTGAGCAAAGCCACCGTTTCCCGGAGCGGGGCAGTACGCCGAAAGAACAGGCTATCTATGCCCTCCGGAAAAAGATTCATGATTTTATAAAAAATCATGAGCCAAATGATTGATTTTACAGATGTTTGATGTTATAATGACCGCAAAGTGTTTAAGAAGATGGATCAAAACGCTTTTTTCCGCTCCGGCGGTAAAAAAAGATCCATGCGGAGGGTGGACAATGCTGGAAAAAATAAAAAAACTATCGACGGGCCGGATCATCGCCCTGGGATTCATGACGGTGATTCTTATCGGCTCTGTTCTCCTGATACTGCCCTGCAGCATTCAGGAGGGGCAGGAGGTACATTATATCGACGCGCTTTATACTTCGACAAGCGCCGTCTGCGTGACCGGACTGGCGTCGATCGATCCCGGAACGGCCTTTACGCCCCTCGGACGTTTTTTTCTCGGGATGCTGATCCAGATCGGCGGACTCGGTGTTACTACGGTTGGCGCGGGCATTATTCTGGCTATGGGCAAGAAAATCAATTTAAAGGGGCGCAACCTGATCCGTGAGGCGGGAAATCTGGGCTCCGGAAGAGGAACGGTCAGCTTTGTCCGGCAGGTGCTTATTACAACGCTTGCCTTTGAGCTGATCGGCGCCGCCGCCAGTTTTGTTGTCTTTATCCAGGACTATTCTTTTCCCGCCGCGCTGGGGCACAGCCTTTTCCATAGTGTGGCCGCTTTCAACAACTCCGGGTTTGATATTCTCGGCCGATCCGGCCAGCTCTATGCCAACGAGAACCTCTTTTTCTATCATGATAACGTATGGCTGAATCTTGTGACGGCGGGATTGGTTATTTTTGGCGGAATCGGATTTCTGGTGATCCGCGAGATGAGGAAAAATAAGTTCCATTGGAAAAGGTATTCCATGCACGCCAAGGTGGTGCTTTCCGTCACGGCGTTTCTGATCCTTTCCGGCACGCTGCTGCTGAAATGGACAGAGGGCAGCGAAAGCTGGCTCGGCGCCTTTTTCCATAGCGTATCGGCCCGAACGGCGGGCTTTTCGACAACGAATATCGCTACATATTCCGACGCAGGCCTTCTGGTGCTGATCGTGCTGATGTTCATCGGCGCTTCCCCCGGATCGACCGGCGGCGGTATCAAAACAACGACGTTTTTTGTCCTGTTCCGCGGGATCCTTTCGGCGGCGACCAACCGGCAGGAAAAGGCTTTCAAATACTCCATTCCGGCCGAGCTTTTCCGCAAATCGGCCGTCATTGCGATTTTGGCTCTGGCGGTGGTGATTTTCGGAACCTTTCTGATGCTGATGATGGATCCGGAGGTCGCGCTGCTTGACGCGCTTTTTGAGGTGACGAGCGCTTTCGGCACGGTGGGGCTTTCAACCGGCATCACGCCCTCCCTCAGCGTCGGTTCCAAGCTGCTCTCCATTTTGATCATGTATATCGGGCGTCTTGGCCCGCTCAGCGTCGCTTCTCTCTGGTATTTCACCCAGGGCGAACGCGCCGCATATCCGGAAGGAAATATTGCCATTGGCTAAAAGATAAGGAGAATCGATATGTTTAAGAAGACCGTTAAGAGTAAAAATATATATGGGATCATCGGCCTGGGGCGGTTCGGGATGGCTCTGGCTCTGGAGCTTGCAAAGGCAGGCGCCGAACTTCTCGTACTGGATCGGGATGAGGAGAAGGTGCGCCAGATGCGCGAATACGCTGAAAATGCGCTGGTCGTTTCCGGGCTGGATCGGAAAACGCTGATGGAAACCGGCATCCAGAACTGCAATGTCGCGGTGGTTTGCATCGGCGAAGCAATGGGCACCTCCATTCTGACAACGCTGCATCTGGTGAGCATGGGGATCCCTTCGGTGATCGCGAAAGCTACCAGCATGGAGCATGGCGAAATTCTGGAGAAGCTCGGCGCACAGGTCGTCTATCCGGAGCGGGATATCGCGATCCGTCTGGCGCATCGGCTGGAGGCTTCCCATGTTCTGGACTATATCCAGCTTTCGGAAAAGCTGAATATCTCGAAGCTTTTCGCTCCTTCGGCCATTATCGGAAAAACCGTGATCGAGGCCAACCTGCGCGGCCGGTTCGGCGCCAATATCATCGCGGTGGAAAACAACGGCGTTCTTGACGAAACGGTGGATCCGGACTATGTTTTCCGCGAGGGGGATATCCTTTTTGTATCCGGGAACAAGCAGGAGCTTGACCGCTTATTTGAGCTGGAATGACTTTTGAGCCCCTATTTTTGGGGAATGCAATTTCAATAAATTGAGGTGACCGGTATGGAAATACAATTGCAGGAACTGATTGATCAGATCAAGAAAAACGGCGTGGAGGCCGCCGAAAGCGAAGCGGCTTCGATTCTTGAGGCGGCCGGAGAAGAGGCGGCAAAAATCAGATCTGAAGCGGCGGCGGAGGCGGAAAAGATTCTGGCAGAGGCCAGAGAGGAAAGCGCCCGGTTCGCCCAGGCGGGGGAGGACGCCGTCCGCCAGGCCGGCAGGAATCTGCTGATTTCTTTCCGGGAAAGCGTCAACCGGGAGCTTGACGGTATCATGAAAAGGGAAGTGGACGCCGCCTATTCATCGGCAGAGGCCGCTCCGGTCATCCTGAAGGTGGTAGAGGCCTGGGCTGCTCAGGGCGAAGGGGAGGATCTTTCGGTCTTGCTGAACGCCCGGGATTTGGAGCGGCTGGAAGGCGCTTTTCTTACCCTTTTGCGGGAAAAATTAGCCGCCGGCGTTACGCTGAAACCCCGGGATGATTTTGACGGCGGATTCAGAATCGCCCTGAAGAACGATACGGTATATTATGATTATTCCGCACAAGCCGTTGCAGAGATGCTTGCGGCGTATTTGAACCCGAAAGTAGCGGCGCTGCTGAAAGAGGCGGCGGAGCAATGAGCAACTATTATCTGATGGCGCAGCTTCCCGCGCTGGATCAGGTAGAAGGCGCCGCGCCGCTGCCGATCACCGAGGAGCGGTATCTGGAGCTTTGCAGCCGCTTTTTGAGCAAAAAAGCCGCTGCGGCGGTAAAGAGCCTGACGCTCCTTCCGGACCGTCGGGAAAGCGCGACGGGCTGGGCGCTGATCGACGCCTGGAACGACGAGGAACGCCAGCTGCGTATGGCGCTGGCCGGGCTCCGCGCCAAAAGAATGAAAAAGACCACAAAAGCAGATAAAAAGGATTTTTCCGCCGCAGTCATGCAGGCGGCGCAGGCCGCCATGGACGCGGAAGACCCGCTGAAGGCGGAAATCAGCCTGAATCAGTACCGGCTACAATTTTTGGAATCCCTTCGTCCGCTGGACGGATTTTGCGACGACGCGGTCTTTTACTACGGGCTGAAGCTGAAGCTGCTGGCGCGGATGAAAGGCCTCGACCCGGAGCGGGGCCGTCAGACCTACCGGGAGGTTTATGCATCCATATTATCCGGAGAAGGGCGGGAAGATATTTGATGACCGAAAATACGGGAAAAGTAACGGGAATCAACGGAAATCTGGTTTCCGTTGAATTTAGCGGAAATATTTCCATGAATGAGATCTGCTACGTCGATGTGGAGGGGGCTTCCCTGAAAAGCGAGGTCATCCGCATCCGGGGGAATACGGCGCAGATCCAGGTATATGAAATGACCGGCGGGATCCGCTGCGGCGATCCGGTGCGGTTTACCGGAGATATGCTTTCCGCCGAGCTGGGCCCTGGTCTTCTGGGCCAGATTTACGACGGCCTTCAGAACCCTCTGCCCGTTTTGGCGGAGCAGGCCGGCTGGTTTCTGGAGCGCGGCGTTTATGCGGATAGCCTTGATCCGGAAAAGAAGTGGACGTTTACGCCTCTGGTGAAGGCGGGGGATCGCCTTCGCGCGGGGGACTGCGTCGGCACCGTTCCAGAGGGTTCTTTTGTTCATAAAATTTTTGTGCCGTTTGATCTGCTCGGCCGTTATACGGTTCGATCCGTTGCCGAAAAGGGGGACTATACGGTGCGGGAACCGGTTGCGGTGCTTGCGGATGAAAAAGGCGCGGAGCTTTCGGTTACGATGTCTTTTAAGTGGCCTGTCAAGCGGCCGGTAAAGTGCTATGCGGAGCGGCTGGCGCCGGTGGAAACAATGGGCACCAAGATCCGGCTGATTGATTCCTTTTTCCCGGTCGCCAAGGGGGGAACCTACTGTATCCCCGGCCCCTTCGGCGCAGGAAAAACCGTTTTGCAGCATACCACCTCCAAATATGCCGATGTGGATATCGTCATTATCGCCGCCTGCGGCGAGCGTGCGGGCGAGGTGGTGGAAACGCTGACGGAATTTCCCAAGCTGACCGATCCCAAAACCGGCCGTTCCCTCATGGAACGCACCATTATAATCTGCAATACCTCCTCCATGCCGGTGGCGTCCCGGGAGGCGTCGGTCTACACGTCGGTCACGCTGGCGGAATATTATCGGCAGATGGGGCTCCATGTTCTGCTTCTTGCCGATTCCACCTCCCGCTGGGCTCAGGCGCTCCGGGAGATGTCCGGAAGATTGGAGGAAATTCCGGGGGAGGAGGCTTTTCCCGCGTATCTGGAATCCTGCATCGCCGGATTTTATGAGCGGGCTGGCTATGTGCGCCTGGCGGACGGCAGCGTGGGCTCTGTTACCATCGGCGGCACCGTTTCGCCGGCCGGCGGCAACTTTGAGGAACCGGTCACCCAGGCGACGCTGAAGGTGGTCGGGGCTTTTCACGGGCTTTCCCGTGAGCGGTCCGATGCGCGAAAATATCCCGCTATCGATCCGCTGATCTCCTGGTCGAAGTATCGGGGCGTGATCCGGCAGGATAAAGCGGATTTTTGTAAAAAGATCATCGTCCACGGCGATGAGATCGGCTCGATGATGAAGGTGGTGGGCGAGGAAGGAACCAGCCTTTCGGACTATATCATTTATCTGAAGGCCGAGCTGCTGGATGCCGTTTATCTGCAGCAGAATACCTTTGACCTGACCGAGGCGAACTGCACAACGCCGCGGCAGCGCTATGTTCTGGATAAGCTGATTCTTCTTTTGGGCAGCGACTTTGCTCTTGCCGATAAAGAGGAGGCCCGCGGCTTTTTCAATCGGATCCGGCAGAAATTCATCGATTGGAACTATACCGCTTTTGAAAGCGAAGCCTTTGGCAAAGCGGAAGGCGAGATCGACGGGTTGTATGCCGCCGGCGCAGGCAGGCTGAGCCGGGAGGCCGGCAATCTTCTGAAGGGCGGTGAAGCTGATGGGAAATAAAATATTCAGCCGGATCGAATCGATAGCCGGAAGCGTCATCACGGTCAGGGCGACCGGGGTGCGCTATAATGAGCTTGCCGTCATCCAAACCCGTTTCGGGAAATCGCTGGCAGAGGTCAATAAAATCGATGGGGATCTTGTTTCCCTTCAGGTTTTTGCCGGCTGTCAGGGCGTTTCAACAGGGGATGAGATCCGCTTTCTGGGTCACGGTATGCAGCTTTCCTTCAGCGAAGATCTTCTGGGCAGGATCTTCAACGGATCCGGACTTCCGCTGGATAAAGGCCCCGCCCTGACGGAGAATTTGCAGCCGGTCATCCGTCCGTCGGTCAATCCGACAAAGCGGATTCTTGCCAATCGAATGATGCGTACCAACATTCCCATGATCGATATGTTCAATACGCTGGTGGTATCGCAGAAGCTGCCGATCTTCTCCATTTCCGGAGAACCTTATAACCAGCTTCTGGCGCGGATCGCCATGCAGGCCGAAGCGGATGTGATCGTTCTCGGCGGCATGGGTCTGAAATATGATGATTTCCTCTACTTTCGGGATACCCTTGCAAACGGCGGAGCGCTGGCCAAAACGGTGATGTTTATCCATACGGCCTCCGATCCCATCGTGGAGTGCATGAAGATTCCGGACATGGCGCTGGCAACGGCGGAGCAATTCGCCCTTCAGGATAAGGACGTTCTGGTTCTTCTCACCGATATGACCAATTTTGCCGACGCCATGAAAGAAATTGCCATCACCCAGGAGCAGGTGCCCTCCAACCGGGGCTATCCCGGCGATCTTTATTCTCAGCTTGCCGGCCGCTATGAAAAAGCGGTGGATTTTGAGGATTCCGGATCGGTGACGATTCTGGCCGTTACCACCATGCCGGGCGACGACGTTACCCATCCGGTTCCGGATAATACTGGATATATCACAGAGGG
This sequence comes from uncultured Clostridia bacterium, assembly GCA_944387895.1. GTDB lineage: Bacteria > Bacillota > Clostridia > Oscillospirales > QAKW01 > QAKW01. The sequence continues at coordinate 109,180 of CALXGQ010000008.1, read as the reverse complement.
GCAGTATTATCTGAAGGGCGGCCGCATTGAGCCGTTCGGCTCCCTTTCCCGGCTGAAGCAGAATGTAAACAGCCTGACCCGCAAGGATCACCGGTCCCTGATGGACGCCATGATCCGGCTTTATTCTGCTTATAAAGATACCGTGGAAAAGAAAAACATGGGTTTTTCGATGAACAAATGGGACGAAAAGCTTCTGAAATACGGCGATCTTTTTGAAAGAAAACTGATGGATCTTTCGGTAAATCTCTCTCTTGAGGACGCCCTTGACTTGGGCTGGAAAATCCTTGCCGACTGCTTTGACCGGGATGAAACCGGCATAAAATCTGAGCTTATGGACGAATTCTGGCCTGCTGAATAGGGGGTGCAGACGAAATGGCAAAGATCAAACTGACGAAAAACGAGCTCAAGAACCAGAAAGACGCTCTTAAAATGTATCGCAGGTATCTGCCGACGCTGACGCTGAAGAAGCAGCAGCTTCAGGCCGAAATCCGCGGGATCGAGGCGGAGGCGGAGGCGGTGCGCAGGCAGAAGGAGGAACTGGAACAGGATTTTTCGGCCTGGATCTCCGTTTTCAGCGAAGGGGCTTTTCCGGAAGGCGCGGTAGCGGTCGTGGAGGTTCGCAAGGGAACCGGCAATATCGCCGGTGTTGAAATCCCTGTCTTTGAAGGCGTGGACTTCAGGCGCGGGGACTATGATTTATATGCAGCCCCCCTTTGGGTGGATCTGGCGGCGGATTATCTGGAACGCGCGATCGCCCTGGATCTCCGCGCCGGCGTGCTGGAGGAGCAGGTGCGTCTGCTGCGGGCGGAGCTTCTTTCCACCGCCCAGCGAGTAAACCTGTTTGAAAAGGTCAAGATCCCGGAAACGGAAGAAAATATCAAAAAAATCTCCGTATATATGTCGGATCAGCAGGTCAGCGCCGTAGTCCGCTCCAAAATATCCAAAAGAAAGATCGCGGCGCAAAACGCCGCCGCGTCCGGGAAGGAGGGAGCGCCCGCATGATTGTTCCTATGAAAAAAGCGACTGTTCTTGTTCTCGGTGAAGAGCGGGGGCGCGCGCTGAAAAAGCTGCGGAAGCTGGGGGTTCTGCATATAAAAATAACCGAAGGCTCCGGCGCGGCGCTTGCCGATCTGAATAAACAAAAAGCCCTTCTTGAAAATGCCGTTTATGCGGTTTCCGGCAAGGGCGGGAGCGGGGAAGAGCGCCGCCTTGATCTGAAAGGGGCGGTGGAGCTGGCCGAAAAGGTGGAGCAGCTTGCCGAAGAAAAAAAGAATTTAACGGCGGAGCTTGCCGGTTTGACGACGGAGCTGGAGCGGTTGAAAAAATTCGGCGCTGTCGATCCGGCTGAAATCGACTGTTTGGCGCGGAAAAAAATCCATCTTTCCCTTTATGAGATGCCGGCGTCGGAATATAAAAACCTCGGCGATGAACTAACGGCTCTGGTGCTGAGCAAAACCGGAAAGCTGGTACGCTTTTTGGCGGTGGGCGAGGAAAAAATCGGCGCTCTTGAACGGTACCGGGTGGACTGGCCGGAACGATCGACAGCGGAGCTGGAACGGCGAACTGCCGGGATCCGGGCGCGCCTGGACGGGATTGAAGCGGAGCTGAAAGGATATTCCTGCTGCAAAGCCGGATTAAAAGAAGCGCTCTCGGAGCTGGATCGGCAAATCGAATTTGAAACATTCCGCACGGGGATGGAAAGGGAAGTCCTTTCCGAGCGCCCCGGTTCGGCGGGCGAGGTGGCGTATTTCCATGGCTATATCCCTGCCGAGGACGCGGAAAAACTAAAATGCGCGGCCCGGGAAAACGCGTGGGGGATTCTTCTGGAAGATCCCGTTCCCGTCGATGATGTTCCCACCAAACTGCGCAACAACCGGTTTGTCAGCCTGATTTATCCGATCACGGACTTTCTCGGTACGGTTCCGGGCTATTTTGAGTACGATATATCCGGCTGGTTTCTGGGATTTATTTTGATCTTTTTTGGCATCATTTTCGGGGACGGCGGATACGGTTTGCTGATCTGCGCGGCGGCGGCCGGGATGCTTGCCGCTTCATACAGGAAGAGCAAATCCTTTTCACCTGCGTCTCTGCTCGTCCTTCTTTTCGGCGGCGCGACGGTTCTCTGGGGCGTTCTCACCTGCACCTGGTTTGGCCTGGATCCCGCCCAGCTGCCGGAATGGCTTCGGAATCTATCGCTGCCCTTTATTTCCAATGTCTACGCTGATAAAATCTGGTATCCCTTCTGGACCGGCGGCGAGGCCGGTCTTACCACGGCGCAGAATACGCAGATCGTCTGCTTTCTGCTGGCGCTTGTGCAGCTGACGGTGGCGCACATCATGGTGATGATCCGCAACCGGCGCTCCCTCCAGCTTCTGGGTGATCTGGGATCCATTTTGCAGTTGTTTGGGATCTTTTATGTTGTTCTGGCTTTCGTGGTCAACGGGCAGGTTTTCAGCATGAGCCTGACGATAGGCGGCGTCCCCATCGGGAATACCGCTATCGGACTGATTGCCGCCGGGTTTATCCTGTCGTTTGTTTTTTCCAACTACGAGGGGAACGTGCTGAAATCGGTTCTGGAAAGCTGCAAAAACATCGTTTCGGTACTGCTCGGCGTGGTCAATATATTTTCAGATATCGTTTCCTATATCCGCCTTTGGGCGGTGGGGCTTGCGGGCGCGGCAATCTCCGCAACGGTCAACAGTCTGGCAAGCCCGATGCTGGGCGATCTGATGCTGATTCTTTTTGCCATCATACTTCTGGTGTTTGGCCATGGGCTGAATATGATCCTCAATATCCTTTCGGTGATTGTTCATGGCGTGCGGCTCAATACGCTGGAGTTTTCCACGCATCTCGGGATGTCCTGGAGCGGGCATAAATTCAAACCGTTTAAAGAATAAAATAAGAACAGAGGAGATGGAATGATGAACTTAGGAACATTGGGAACGGCAATTTGTATGGGGATCGCGGCGATCGGCTCGGCGATCGGCATCGGAATTGCAGGGCAGGCGGCGATCGGCGCCTGGAAAAAATGCTATATGAGCAATAAAGCGGCTCCGTTTATTCTGACGGTTTTTGCCGGAGCGCCCCTGACCCAGACGATCTACGGCTTTCTGCTGATGCAGCAGATGAAAAGCGCTTCCGCCGACCCGTTATTTCTGCTTGGGATGGGCGTTTTCTCCGGCCTCGCCATGGCCATTTCGGCCGTAGCGCAGGGAAAAGCGGGCGCCGCCGGCGCCGATGCTCTGGCGGAGACCGGCAAAGGCTTTTCCCAGTATATCACGGTGGTCGGGCTCTGCGAAACCGTAGCGCTTTTTGCGCTGGTTTTCAGCATGGTAGCCCTCGGTTAACGCAAAAAACAGCCGCCGGAGGGCGGCTGGGCGATGGAAAAGAGCGGACAAAATTGTCCGCTCTTTTATTAGTAAATCAGGAGTAGCAGATTTTGCAGGGCGTTTTGCCGGACTGAAGCGCCTCCTCTTCGGTCATTTCAACTGCTTTGGAGCCGGCATGAGCGGCGGCGGCGCGATGGTAGCGCGTTCCGGAGGGCGAAGCAAGGACGGTATTCCCGGTTCCGGGCTCATCGTTTACCGTGATTCGGATTTTGCGCTCCTCCTCGCCGAAAAAGACGGTGAGGGTGCATTGCCCCGGGCGGGAGGCGGTATAGAGATTGTCCTGAAGATCCAGAACATCGTTGTCGACTGCGGCGGAAAAGGCGTTGTAATACACGGAACCGTCGGTGATATAAAACCCGCCCGACTGGCCGACAGAGAGCTCTTCCCGGGTGACGTGCAGTTGGAAATCTTCCGCCTTCACCGGGTCGGACCGGATCGCCGCCGCCGGGATCAGCAGGAGAATAAAGAAAATCGCCCCTGTGGATCCGAGCAGACATTTCCGCTTTGCCGGAAGCTCTGAGCGGAGAAGGAAAAACAACCCCGCCGGAAAGAATACGATCAGAGCGGCCAGCAGAAAGATCGGCTCATTTTTCAGTTTTGGTTTGTCTTTTGCGGTTGTCTGATCCTGCATAACAATAAAAATCACAAAACGATGGCTGAAATCCAAAAGATGCCGATCGTTATATATGGCTGTAAATAAATTATTCTTCAATTCCGGCTGACCGGAGCATATGATATACTGAGGTGATAATATGTCTGACTGCTTGATGACGATCCTTGCAGCTGTTGTTATTGCGCTGTTTCTGGGCGACTGCTGCTCAGATGGCGGCGGGCAAAAACGATGCTCGTCCGGATGCGGCGGTTGTGGAAAAAGATAACGGCTTGTATCCCGCGGAAACCTCCGATCATTCGGGGGTTTCTTTTTTATTGCAGCATGTTTTCAATGGAGGCCGCATATTGCGACGGCGTCATGCCGGTGGACTGCTTGAAATGCCGGGAAAAATACTGGACGGAGTTATAGCCAAGCCGATCGGCGATCTCTGTAAAGTTTTTATCCTTTTCACGGATCATCTGTTTGGCACGGTCGATTTTGCATCGGTTGTAGTAGTCCATGGCGCCGCTGCCGATGCCTTCGCGGAACATTTTTTTCAGGGAGGATTCACTGATGGAAAAATGAAGGCAGAGCTCATTAAAGGTGATTTTCTTTTCCACGTTTGCTTCCAGAAATTTACAAACGGCGGCAAGTCTGCTGTTATCAAGATCGTCCGGCGCATCGATTTCGTCGGGGTGGGCGGAGGCGCCGAACTCCCGAATCAACCGGATCAGCAATTCCTCCAGATGGAGCTGGATCATCTGTTCTGCGCCGAAGGTCTGGCTCTCGCGGCGGATCAGCTGGGGCGTATAGAGCTCACCGAGGGGAGAGGAAAAGGCGGTTTTCGCCTCCGCGATGATCATCGCAAGGAATTTTTTGCATTTCTGCGGACAGGTGATGGCTTTTCCCGCAATGGAAAACAACTGCGGGCAGGAGGAGGAAAAGGAAACGATAACGGAATTGGCGGCTTTTCCGCCGCTGCAGCGCAGATTGTGAAATTCCATGGGGCGGTGCAGATAAAGCTGGCCGGTCGCCAGGATCAGCTCATGGGCGCCGGCGGTGATCACCAGCTCTTCCTTATCGGCATATACCAGCTCCCAGAAGTCGTGAAACTCGCCCGAATATGTAAAATCCTTGGCGTATTCGAAATAGTGGACGGAAACGATGTCGGTGATATTCAGAACCTTATTCATAACTGTTTTGACATATTCCAAAATGCGCCCCCCCTTTTCAACATTTATGATATCACAGTTTTTATAAAATTTCAATAGAACCAAAAGTATAAAATTTAAATCGTATTTTACGTTGCGGATCATAGGAGCGGGTGATACAATTAGGATGAGAAAGTAAAGAGGACGGTGCTTGAAAATGCGTGTGATCAAAACGGAAAACTATGAGGAAACCAGCCGGCGGGCAGCCGAGATCGTTGCAGAGCAGATCCGCAGAAAGCCGGATTCGGTTCTCGGGCTGGCAACCGGGTCTTCGCCGGTGGGGATGTACGACGAGCTGGTAAGGATGGAACTTGATTTCTCCGCAATCACAACGGTGAATCTGGATGAGTATTACGGCCTTGCTCCCGAGAATGAGCAAAGCTACCGTTACTTTATGAATCAGCATTTGTTTGATCGCGTCAATATCCATAAGGAGCGTACCTATGTTCCCAACGGGCTGGCGGCGGATCCTGAAAAGGAATGCGCGGAATACGACCGCAGGATCGAAGAGCTGGGCGGGATCGACCTTCAGGTTCTGGGCATGGGGCTCAATGGTCATATCGGGTTCAACGAACCCGGTGATTCCTTCCCTGTAGGCACCCATCTGGTCACGCTGGCGGATTCGACCATCGCGGCGAACGCCCGCTTTTTCAACAGCGAAAGCGAGGTTCCCAGGCAGGCGCTGAGCATGGGGCTGAAGCAGATTATTTGCGCCCGTAAGATCCTGTTGATCGTCCACGGAAAGGCAAAGGAAGAAACGCTGAACAAAGCCTTGAACGGGCCGGTTACGCCCCATCTTCCGGCGTCTTTGCTGCAGCTTCACCCGGATGTGACGGTTGTGTGCAGCTTTAATGAATAAATTCTGAAAACGGAAAGGAGAAACATCGATGATACATTTTGGAACCGGCGGCTGGCGCGCCATGATCGGATCGGATTTTATCAAAAGCAATGTCTGCCTGGTTGGGCAGGGGATCTGCGACCTGATCCAGCAGGAAGGAAAGGCCGACCGGCCGGTTATCATCGGGTACGACCGGCGCTTTTTGTCGCTGGAATCTGCCCGCTGGTTGGCTGAGGTTTTGGCAGGAAACGGGATCCATGCAATTTTTCTGCACCGCAGTGCTCCCACTCCGCTTGTTATGCACACGGTAAAGAATCAGAACCTTCATTTCGGCATCGAGGTGACCGCTTCTCATAACCCGCCGATCTATAACGGGATCAAACTGATCGTGGAGGAAGGCCGGGACGCCGACGTCGATACGACGGACAAGCTGGAAAAGCTGATCGCCGCTGTTGACGCGCCCAAATCGGTGCCCTTTGAGGAGGGGCTGGAGCGCGGCCTGATCTCCTATTGGGAAAATCCTTTCAATGATTTTCTGGACGATATCATTGGCGTGCTGGATATGGAGGCGATCCGCAGCCGCGGGCTCCGCATTCTCTTTGACCCCATGCACGGCAGCGCCACCTATCCGCTGATGACGATTTTCTATACGGCGCGCTGCACGCTGGATATTATCAATAACAACAAAGACGCTTATTTTGGCGGGATGATGCCCGCACCGACCCAGAACACCCTGCGGGATCTGGCGCAGAAGGTGGTGGACGGCGGTTATGATCTTGGCATCGGCGTCGATGGCGACGGCGACCGGCTGGGGATTATCGACTATAACGGCGCGTATATCAACGCCAATCAGATTCTGGTTCTTCTTTATTACTATCTGCATGAATATAAGGGCTGGAAGGGTCCTGTTGTCCGCAATCTTGCAACCACGCATATGCTGGATGTCGTTGCTGAATCTTTGGGCGAACAATGCTTTGAGGTTCCGGTCGGGTTCAAATACATATCGTCGAAAATCGATGAGGTGGACGCTGTTTTGGGCGGGGAATCCTCCGGCGGCCTGACGGTTCGCGGCCATATCCACGGCAAGGATTCCGTTTACGCAGCCTCCCTTTTTGCGGAAATGATCTCCAAAACGGGGAAGGCGCCCAGCGTGCTTTTTGCCGAGCTGGAGGAAAAATACGGAAAATTCGAGATGGTGGAGTGCAATCTTTCCTTTGCGGCGGAGCAAAAGGACGAGATGGTGCAGAAAATCATGCAGGATCGTCTTTTGCCTGATTTCCCGGGACATACTGTTACGATGGTCAGCTATGAAGACGGATGCAAGGTCTATTTCAGCGATAATTCCTTTGTGATCTGCCGCTTCAGCGGCACCGAGCCGCTTCTGCGGATCTTTGCGGAAGGAAAATCGGCTGAACAGGCCCAGAGCTATATTGACGCATGGAAAAATCTGCTGCATCTTTAAAAAGCCTGGAGTGACTGCTCTTCGCGGGTGAGCAGGGCGCGGCAGGAAGAGGGGGCGCTTCCTTCTTTTGGCCGGGCGTTCCTGCGTACCGAAAAACAGCGCAGCAACTTCTGGCATCACGTTATAAAAGCCCGAAAGCGGGCCGATCCGATGGATCGGCCCGCTTTCTTTTGTCGGGACTCAAAAGATGTTCAGTCCAGATGGAAAGGGCCCGGATTGCGGGCGGGAGCTGCTTCCTTCCAGCCGCCGCAGGTGAAATCCGGGAAGGAAACCGGCGCGCCGTTCATGGCGATGGATTGTTCGCTGAGGGCGGTGATCGCCATCCAGGTGGCGGCGTCATAGACGTCGATGGGAATATCGTGCCCTTCGAGGATGCAGTCGAAAAAGGCTCCGTATACCAGCGTGTCCATTCCGCCGTGGCCGCCTACAATGCCCCGGTTCAGGTAGTCCTGCCATATAGGGTGCTGATAGGTTTCAACAAAGCTTTCTGCATTGTTCCAGTTCGGGCGCCAGGTCCAAAGCTCCTTTTCGGAATACTGCCCGTCCAGGACGAAGGAGTGATTTTTTTCATCATACAGCGCCCGGGTCCCGTGTACGGCAAGGCCGCGGGAATAGTAGCGGGGAAGCGTCGTGTCCAGCGTCATGGTGACGGTTTCGCCGTTGGCGCATTTGAGGATGGTTGTTACGATGTCGCCCTGATTGAACCGCGCGTTCATCAGTTCCGAATGGTCGGGATGATGCTGCCGGATGTATGCGTGAAGGCCGGCCGATTTGGAAGCGACGGAATTTAAGGTGATAAACCGGTTGCCGCGGTTGATGTTCAGCAGCTTGGCAATGGGGCCGATTTCGTGGGTCGGGTAGTTTTCGCAGTTTCGCCGGAGATAATTGTCGTATCTGTAATGATGACCCAGCTTGCCGCCGATTACTTCTTCCCGCAGGTCATGGGCATAGCAGCCGTCGCAATGCACCACTTCCCCGAAAACGCCTTCGCGCACCGCCCGGAGCAGCGCCAGCTCCACCTGCCCGTAGCAGCAGTTTTCAAGGAACATGAACGGCGTTCCGGTGCACTCCCATGTATGGACGAGATCCCAGCATTGCTGAATATCATAGGCGCCGCACACCTCCATGCCGCACGGAATCCCGCGCTTTAATGCTTCGATCGCGATGGGAACATGGGTTTCCCAGGAAGAAATGATCAGAACGGCATCGATCCGCTGCGGATCCAGAAGATCGTGGTAGTCCTCGAAAAACGCAGGGCTGCATCCCAGCTCCTTCAGTTCCGCCTCCGCCCGCTCCAGGAACGGCGGGTAATTATCACAAATCGCCGTGATTTCCGCCTGGGGAAGGTGCTTGACGATGGATTTGGCCATACCTTTGCCGCGGCTTCCGACGCCAACAATCCCGATTCGTAATTTTTTCATGATTTCCTCCTTTACTTTTCATCTGCCCTTTTGTATACTTGATTATAATAGATTCTTTTTTAAATATCAATCTGTTTTTCGGTACAATATATTTGATTTTGGTGGTGATGATTTTGTTTTACCCGGTAGCACGGCCGCTGATCACAAGCGGTTTTTACAGCTTCTTTTCATATCTTTATCCGGAAGAATATTATTTTGAAGGAGAACATCATCCCTTTTGGGAAGTAAGCTTTTGTCTTGACGGTGCGGCCGGCGTCAGCGCGGACGACAAGGTGTATCGCCTGAATCCCGGCGATATGATCGTCCATCGGCCTCATGTCTATCATAAGCTTTGGGCGGAGAAGAAAACCTTCGCGCATGTTCTGACCATTTCCTTTGACGCAGAAGGGGAGGTTCTGGATCAGCTGGACGGCGCGTATAGCTGCGGATTTGCTCTCCAGGAACAATGGCGGCTGCTGAACCGTATGATCGGCGAAAGTGGATGCCCGAAGAAGCTGACCGGATATCTTCGTTATCTGGAGAAGCGACCCCGTGAATTTCAGCGGGTGACCAATCTATTTGAAAGCTGCCTGCTGACTCTGGCCGATGAAGGACTTCCCCTGGGATTCAATCATAGTGAAAATGCGCTGCACTATGAGCGGATCATCCGAACCTTGAAGAACAATATCGGCGGCAACCTTTCGATCCATGAGCTGGGGCGGGAATGCGGGCTCAGCGCTTCCTCCATGAAAAAGATTTTTTCCCACTATAATTCCATGGGCATTCATAAATATTACCTCCATCTGAAGATGGAAGAGGCGGTCAGGCTGCTGACCAAAGGACATACCGTAACAGAAGTGGCGGATCTGCTTGGATTTGCCAACCAGAGCTATTTCAGCACGGTCTTTAAGCGTGAAATGAAGGAAAATCCGGCTCGGTTCAAACCCGGCAGAAGATAAGTTTATATTTTCAATAAATATTGTATTCTAATGCAATTGAATTGTAAAAATAAAACGTTTATAATAGAGCTGGAGGTGTAAAAATGTTGCATTTAACGATGGCGGCCTTTGCCGACGAGGCCTCCCGTTCTCCCGAGGGACAGATCGCGGCGCTGCGCCGGAACGGGATCGGATTGCTGGAAATTCGTTTTGTGGGCGATAAGAACATTGCGGAGTTGACGGCCGAGGAGGCCAAAGGGCTGCGCCGGAGGCTGGAGGAAGAGGGGATCGGCGTCTGGTCGCTGGGTTCTCCCACCGGAAAGATCTCCCTCCGCGACGATTTTTCCGCCCATTATGACGCTTTTCTCCATCAGCTTGATCTGGCGGAAATATTAGGAACACGGCGGTGTCGGCTGTTCAGCTTTTATGAAACCGACGATAGCTCCGCCTGCTTTGATTTGATTTGTACGCGGATGGAGCGTTTTCTGGAGGCGGCTGAGGGGCGCGGCATCCTGTTGTGCCACGAAAATGAAAAGGGGATCTACGGCGATACGGCGGAAAGATGCAGAAAGCTCTGCGAGGCGCTTCCCAAGCTCCGTGCGGTATTTGATCCGGCTAATTTTCTGCAGTGCGGGGAGGCGGTGCTGCCGGCCTGGGAGCAGCTCTCTTCCTTTGTGGAATATCTCCACATTAAAGACTGCGACAAAGCGGGGAACGTCCTGCTGCCGGGAACCGGAGCGGGAGATTTGCAGGAGCTTCTGGCGCGCTACGCAAACCAGGGCGGAAAGGTCGTTACCCTGGAACCGCATCTGACGAAATTTATCGGTCTTGAAAAACTGGAAAAGGAGCAAAGAACCCAAACGCAGATTTTATTTAAAAACGGCGACGAAGCCTTTGACGCGGCCGCCGCCGCTTTGAGAAAATTACTGGAAGCAGGAGGTACGTCATGAAAATCGGAGCACAAATGTATACTGTCAGAGCGTTTTGCCAAACGCCGGAGGAAACGGTGGCTTCTCTGAAAAAGCTGTCGGATATCGGATATCGCTGCGTGCAGTATTCCGGCTGCGGGCCGATGGATCCGAAGCAGCTCCGGCAGGCCTGCGACCTTCTGGAAATGGAGATCGCCGTCACTCATAGTCCCTACGATCGGATCATTGGCGATACCGAACAACTGATCGAAGAGCACCGAATCCTTGGCTGCGGTTATATCGGGCTCGGCAGCATGCCACCCTTTGCCCGGAAGGATCCGGCCGGGCTGGACGCTTTTTTGCAGGCGATTCGGGAACCGGCGAAAAAAATCAGGAAGGCCGGTCTGTGGTTCGGGTATCATAACCACGCCTTTGAATTTGCAAAGCTGAACGGCCGCCGGATCTTTGATTTGCTGCTGGAACAAACGGATCCCGACTGGTTCGGCGTGATTTTGGATACATACTGGGTTCAGCAGGGCGGGGCGGATCTTTACCAATGGATCGAAAAACTGCGGGGACGGTTGTACTGCGTTCATTTGAAAGATCAGGCCGTTGAAGCCGGGAACGCAAAGCCGGTGATGGCGGCGATTGGCGATGGCAACATGAATTTCCCGGCGATCACCGCCGCATTTGAAAAAGCAGGTACGCAATACGCCTTTGTTGAGCAGGACGAGTGCGGCGGCGAAGATCCCTTTGCCTGCCTTGCGCGGAGCTACGCTTATTTGAAGAAACTTGGATATTAGGAGGGTGCTGACAATGAAGAAAATCAGAACCGGTATCATCGGCGTAGGAAATATGGGTTCCACCCATGCAAAAAATATTCTGGACGGGAAATGCCCGGAGCTGGAGCTGGTCGCCGTTGCCGATATCGATCCCGGGCGCTTGCAGTGGTGTGCGGAAAAGAGCGGGGAACTGCGCTGTTTTGAAAGCGCCGATGCGATGCTGGAGAGCGGCCTGCTGGACGCCTGCATCGTGGCGGTTCCTCATTATCAGCATCCGGACTGGGCAATCAAATGTTTTGACCGCCATATTCACGTTATGGTCGAAAAACCGGCCGGCGTTTATACGGCGCAGGTGCGCCGGATGAATGAAGCGGCGGAAAAGAGCGGCGTGGTTTTCGGGATGATGTTCAATCAGAGAACCAATCCGATGTACCGGAAGATGCGGGAGCTGATGCAGAGCGGTGAGTTGGGTGCGCTGCATCGCGTTTCCTGGATCATCACCGATTGGTATCGCGCTCAGCTCTACTACGACAGCGGAGACTGGCGCGCCACCTGGCGCGGCGAGGGCGGCGGTGTTTTGCTGAATCAATGCCCGCATCAGCTGGATCTTTTGCAGTGGATCTGCGGGATGCCGGCGCGCGTGGAGGCGAAGCTCCACTTTGGGAAATGGCATGATATCGAGGTGGAGGACGACGTGACGGCATATCTGGAATATCCGGGCGGCGCCACCGGCCTTTTTGTCACAACCACCGGAGATTGCCCCGGAACCAATCGCTTTGAGGTCACCTGTGAGAAGGGAAGAATGGTAGCCGAGGGAAAGGAGCTGAAGATTACCCGCCTTAAAACGGCGCTGGACAGTTTCCGCGCAGATACTGTTTTCGGAAAGCCGGAGTATACGGATGAAACCATCACCTATCCGGATCAGGGCTTGCAGCATATCGGCGTTCTGAATTCCTTTGCTTCCTGCATTTTGAAAGGGACGCCGCTGATTGCCGGCGGGGAAGAGGGGTTGAATGGTCTTATGCTCTCCAACGCCATGCACCTCTCGGCCTTTACCGGTAAAGCAGTTTCCCTGCCCATCGACGACCAGCTTTATTACCAGGAGCTGATGAAGCGGGTGAAAGCGTCGGGCAAAAAAGGCACGGGCCAGTCCATACTGGCGGACGTGGCCGGAACGTATTGAGGAGCCGGGCATGGAGAAGGTACGGATCGGCGTGATCGGCGCCGGCGCAATGGGAACGGCTCACGCCAGGCATTTGTTTGAAGGGAAAACGGAAGGCGCCCTGCTGGTGGCGTTATGCGATATCGACCCCCAGCGCCGCGCGGAACTGCACGCGCAGTTTCCGGAGGTTCCGGTTTTTGAAGACGCGGAGCAGCTGCTGGAATCGGCGCTCTGCGACGCGGTTGTGATCGCAACGCCCCATTACGACCATCCTGAAATCGGCATCAGGGCCTTTGCCCGGGGTCTGCACGTTTTATCGGAAAAACCGATGGCGGTTCGCCTGAGCGCGGCGCAGGCCTTTGCCCGGGCGGCCGCAGAGAGTAAAAAGGCCTTCTGCGTGATGTTCAATCAGCGTACCGACCCCCTCTTTATTAAAGCGCGGGAGCTGGTGCAGAGCGGAAAAATCGGTGTGCCGAAACGCCTGAACTGGATTGTTACCAACTGGTATCGAACGCAAAAGTATTACGACAGCGGCGCATGGCGCGCCACCTGGAGCGGCGAAGGCGGCGGCGTTCTGATGAATCAGGCGCCTCATAATCTGGATTTGTGGCAATGGATCTTTGGGATGCCAGAACGTGTGCGGGCCTTTTGCGGAACCGGCCGGTATCACCATATCGAGGTTGAGGATGAAGCGATGATCTGCGGCGCGTATAAAAACGGCGCGACGGCGTTTTTCCATGCGTCGACCGGGGAATATCCCGGAACCAACCGGCTTGAAATCGCCGGGGATCGGGGAAAGCTCTTGCTGGAATCCGGGAAGCTGAAGCTCTGGAGGCTGCAGGAACCGGAACGGGAGGTCTGCTTCAAAAGCGCCGATTCCTTTGCGCGGATCCCCATGGAATATGAAGAAATGAGCTTTCCTGGCGTTTCAAATCCTCATGGGGTGATGTTGCAGAACTTTGTCGATCATATTTTAAAGGGCGCGCCTTTGATCAGCGACGGGCGCGATGCGGTCAACGAGGTGGCGCTCTGCAACGCTGCGTATCTTTCCGCATGGGAGGATCGCTGGGTTGCGCTCCCGCCGGATACGGATCTTTTTGACCGTGCGCTGGCTGCCCGCGCGGCAGCTTCCCCTAAAAAGGAGGCTGGTTCCGCCCAGGTCGGGAAAGGGGACTACAGCGCCCGGTGGCAGGTGCGTTGGTAGCTGCCGGACGGGCAAGCTCCGTTGCGGCGAAGTTTCCCCTGCCGGTTTGATATATGAATCAGAAAAACGCAGCGCGAGCAGGAAATCTGCTTGCGCTGCGTTTTTGGATGGATACCGTTTTTTCCAACCGGCTTTATTGCGGCTGTGGACGCCAAATTAGAAAATACTGAAATGGACGACCAATGCGGCAAATACGATCGATACCATGGAAAGCAGCTTGATGAGGATGTTGATGGAGGGGCCGGCGGTGTCTTTAAAGGGGTCGCCGACCGTATCGCCGACCACAGCGGCTTTGTGCTGCTTAGAGCCTTTTCCGCCGTGCTGCCCGGCTTCGATATATTTTTTTGCGTTGTCCCAGGCACCTCCGGAGTTGGACATGAATACGGCGAGAAGGAAGCCGGATACAGTGGCGCCGGCCAGCATACCGACTACGCCGGAACAGCCGAGAACCAAGCCGACCAGAACCGGCACGACGATTGCCACAACGGTGGGAAGAATCATTTCACGCAGGCTGGATTTTGTGCAGAGATCCACGCAGGCGGCATAATCGGGATCGGCTTTTCCTTCCATCAGGCCGGTTATTTCCCGGAATTGACGGCGCACTTCCAAAACGATGGACTGCGCCGCTTTCCCAACGGAGCTCATGGTGAGAGCCGCAAAAACAAAGGGCAGACAGGCGCCGATGAAAAGGCCGATCAAAACGGTGGGGTTCATCAGATCGAGATGGGCGATCTTTTCCGCGCCGCCTTCAATTCCGCTGACTTTGTCTACGTAGGATGCCATCAGAGCCAGAGCGGTCAGGGCGGCGGAGCCGATAGCAAATCCTTTCCCGGTGGCGGCGGTGGTGTTGCCCAGCGCGTCCAGAGCGTCGGTGCGGCGGCGCACTTCCGGATCCAGGCCGGCCATTTCGGCAATGCCGCCGGCATTGTCGGCTACCGGGCCATAGGCGTCGGTGGCCAGGGTGATACCGAGGGTCGAAAGCATGCCGACCGCGGCCAGGGCGATGCCGTAAATGCCCATGCTGGCGTTGGTGTCGGAAATACCTCCGGCGATAAAGTAAGCAAAGAGCACGCAGACGGAAATGATCAGAATGGGCAGCACGGTGGAGAGCATTCCCAGAGAAATGCCGCCGATGATGATGGTCGCCGAACCGGTTTCAGAATTGGCGGCGAGATTTTTGGTGGGACGATAGGTATCGGAGGTGAAATATTCGGTCGATTGCCCGATGAGGACGCCGGCGATCAGCCCGGCGAGCACGGCAAAATAAAGGCCGATGTTTTCTCTGCCCAGCAGGCCCCAAACAAGAGGAAGGGCCGCTATGGCGATAATGGCGGCGCTGAAATTGGTGCCGCGGCTGAGGGCGCGGAGCAGATTTTTCTGCGTGGCGTTTTCTTTGGTGCGCACCAGAAAGGTGCCGAGGATGGAGGCGATAATGCCGATGGCCGCCATCATCATCGGAAGCGCCATCGCCTTGATATCGCCGCCGAACGCCGCTACGCCCAAAGCGGAAGCGGAAATGATGGAGCCGACATAGGATTCATAAAGATCGGCGCCCATTCCGGCAACGTCCCCCACGTTATCGCCAACGTTATCGGCAATGACCGCAGGATTGCGCGGATCGTCCTCCGGGATTCCCGCCTCCACCTTGCCGACCAGATCGGCGCCAACGTCTGCGGCTTTTGTAAAGATTCCGCCGCCGACGCGGGCGAAAAGGGCCATGGAGGAGGCGCCCATGCCAAAGGTCAGCATCGCGCTTGCGATGGCCGACACTTCAAGCTTGAACACAAATTTGAGCAGCAGGAACCAGAGGGAGATGTCCAAAAGTCCCAGTCCAACAACGGTGAAGCCCATGACGGAGCCGGCAGAGAACGCAACGCGCAGCCCACGGTTCAGCCCTTCGCAGCAGGCGTTGGCTGTGCGGCTGTTGGAGGCGGTGGCGATGCGCATGCCGATGAAGCCGGAAAGACCTGAAAAAAATCCGCCCGTCAGGAAAGCAAAGGGCACGAACCAGGTGAGCAGCCCGAAGGCGGCCATACAGATCAAAATCAGAAACATACAAATAAAAAAGATGGAAACGATGGAATACTGCCTTTTCAGATAGGCGTTCGCCCCTTTTCTGATGGAAGCGGAAATGTGCTTCATCATATGGGTCCCTTCCTGGAACCGCAGGACTTTTCTGGTGGAAAAGAGGGCAAAGAGCAAAGCAAAAACAGAGGATGCAAGGATGAAAATAAACAGGATACTTTCAAAATTCGGCATAGGTCTGCATTCCTTTCTATTGATTGTTTAATTTAATGATATCATAATATTGAATCAGATTCAAGGAAAAAATAACGATTGAAAAAAATACTTGGTTTTGCCGGAATAATGTTTGATTATTGGAATATTTGTGGTATAATGATCGAAAACGAACGGCGCGTTGAAGTTTCGGTGTATTTTTTCTGCCGCCGGGTAAAAGATATTGTTTTTTTACTGTTTGGAGGAGAATATGGATAACGCTTTTGAACTGAGCCTGCTGAATGATTTTTACGAGTTTACAATGAGCAATGGCTATTATAATGAAGGGAAGGGCGATGAGATCGTCTACTTTGATGTGTTTTTTCGCCGGATCCCCGACCGGGGCGGCTATGCCATCTGCTGCGGTTTGGATCAGGTGATCCAATATCTTTCCAATTTGTCTTATTCTGAAGAGAGTGTTGAATTTTTGCGGAGCAAAGGTCTGTTTTCCGAGGGCTTTTTGGAATATCTCCGCAATTTCAGATTTACCTGCGATGTTTATGCCGTTCCGGAAGGAACGCCGGTTTTCCCGGGCGAACCGATTCTCACGGTGCGCGGCCCCGCCATTCAGGCGCAGCTTCTGGAAACGATGATTCTTTTGACGTTGAATCATCAGAGCCTGATCGCGACCAAAGCTTCCAGAATCGTGCGGGCGGCGGACGGGCGCGGCGTCAGCGAATTTGGCGCGCGGCGCGCCCATGGCACGGCGGCGTCGGTGATGGGGGCGCGCGCTGCCTATATAGCGGGGTGCACCGGCACTTCCAACACCCTTTGCGATAAGCTTTACGGTGTGCCCAGCGCCGGAACGATGGCCCATAGCTGGGTTCAGAGCTTTCCCAGCGAATATGAGGCCTTTGCCGCCTATGCGCGTAATTATCCCCGTGCCTGCACGCTGCTGATCGATACCTTCAACGTGATGAAATCCGGGCTCCCCAATGCGATCCGCTGCTTTGACGAGGTTCTGAAGCCGATGGGGTGCCGCCCGGTGGCGGTGCGGATCGATTCGGGCGATATCACCTATTTATCCAAAAAAATCCGCAAAGTGCTGGACGAGGCGGGCTATCCGGACTGCAAGATCATGGTATCCAATTCGTTGGACGAGTATATTATCCGCGACTGCATCATGCAGGGCGCTCAGATCGATCTGTTTGGGGTGGGGGAAAGGCTGATCACCTCGCGGAGCGAATCGGTTTTCGGCGGCGTCTATAAGCTGGTCGGCGTTGAAAAAGAGGACGGCACGATCATTCCGAAAATCAAGATTTCGGAAAACATCGAAAAGATCACCACGCCCTGCTTCAAGCAGCTTTACCGTTTTTTCTCCAAAGACAGCGGAATGGCGATTGCCGATCTGATCACTCTGCGTGATGAGGTCATCGACGAAAGCAAACCGTATACCCTCTTTGACCCGGTGCACACCTGGAAGGAAAAAGTGGTTGCGGATTACAGAGCGGAACCGCTTCTCAAGCCCATTTTCGTCCAGGGCGAGCTTGTGTATCAGGCGCCCTCCACCCAGGAGATTCGCAGCTACTGCCTGGAGCAGCTATCCTATCTCTGGGACGAAGTCAAACGCTTTGAAAATCCCCATGAATACTATGTCGATTATTCCATGAAGCTTTGGAAAATCAAAAATGATCTTTTGAAAACACATTAAGCAAATGTACGAAATAACCAAAAACGCTGCTTTAGAATTTTTATAAGCAGCGTTTTTGTTTAATATGCACAATAAAATTTTCATTTTGTTTTCAAAAAAGCAAGTAATAAAAAGTTTTTTTACCTTTTATTTGTAAATTATTAAAAAAAATATTGAAATCTTATAGGTAATATGCTATAATCAATCCGATAGTATGGAGAAAAACGCACAATTCTTTTTTGTATATTTTGTTCAATATACGGCTGTTGTCATACGCAATTGTACGTTGTTCGAAGTGCGGATCAATCTAAAATGGAGGTAGCTTATGAAAGACAAGAGTGTAAGCGTTCTTCTGAGGTCTTTTCTGGCGGCCATAATGGTATTGGTTATGGCTGTTTCCATGTTGTCTGTATTTGCCGATACAGAAGACGAGCTTTATGACTTTACCTCAGAAGAAACCGAGGAAACGGAAGGGGAAACCGATTCCTCATCCGAAGATGCAGCGGAGGAGGAACCATACGTTCCTGCCGAAACCGTAACACCGGAAGGAGTCGATACATCCAGCTCCGTGTCTGTTGTCGGCTTTTACCGCAGCGGCAGATACGTGGACTACTATGCCGAGCACGAAGCCGATGATGTTGTTCTTCCTGAAATTGTGTTGGAAGGGAATCAGGTGACTTCCGCCACGGGCTCCTATGAGAGCGCGGCATCCTACGAGGGACGTGATCAGGTTTTGGTGATGTCGGAAACCGGTTCCTTTACATACACAATCAACGTCGCGCAGACGGGAATGTACGCTCTTGAAATGGTTTACTTCCCGCTGCTGGGCGATGGAAACGGCAAGGATTATGAACTTGCTGTTTTGATCGACGGCGAGCTTCCTCACAGCGACGCGGATCGCTATGGACTGAAGCGCAACTGGAAGGATGAGGACGAAGAGCCTCAGATGGATTCCATCGGCAATGAGCTTTATTCCAAACAGGTGGAAGACGCTGAGTGGTTGACCAAGCCGCTGCGCGATCCGGACGGCGTTTTTGATGATCCCGTAAAATTTTATCTGACAGAAGGCACGCATACCGTTACCCTGCAGTTCAACACCGGGATCCTTGCGCTGGATTCTCTGCGTTTTTATAACGACGGCGAAGCGATCTCCTATTCCGACTATATTTCCATGTACGACGCGCAGGGCGCTGTTGATGCCAGTCAGGAATATACGCTGGAAACGGAAGACTATGACGATAAGAGCGAATCTCTGATCCAGCCCGCCTATGATCGGAGCGATCCGAAGGTAACGCCCTACAGCATCAGCAAGACCCGGATGAATGTTCTGGGCGGAGAGAACTGGAATACCAACGGCCAGATCGTAAACTGGACCATCGACATCCCTGAAGATGGATATTACACGATCGGCGTGCGTTACCGTCAGTCGTATGTTGAGGATTCCACCTCTTACCGCAAGATCACGATCGATGGTGAGGTTCCTTTCGCCGAGGCTGCAGTGGTCGGATTCCCCTATGGCATCGGATATCAGTATAAGGTTCTCGGCGGAACCGACGAGAACGGTGATTCTTACGATTATAAGTTCTATCTGACCAAAGGGACCCACACCTTCTCGATGGAAGTTGTGATCGGCCCGATGGCTGAAACCAGCCGCGAAGCGGAAGATATCGTTTACCAGATGAACTATCTCTATCGGAAAATCATCATGGTGACCGGTTCCAATCCGGATACCTATCGCGATTATGAGCTGGATACCAAGATCGAAGGTTTGAACGATATGCTCAATACGATCCTGGAAGACCTGACCACCGTTGAGGAGCAGGTGATTGCGATCAACGGTACTCTCGGATCCGCTTCGATCATCACTACGCTGAAAAAGCAGATCAGCGATTTTCTGGAAAAGCCCTATACCATTCCCGATCGTCTTTCTACCTTTAAAGATAATATCAGTACCCTCAGTACCTGGATGCTGGATCTGCGGAATCAGCCCCTTCAGATCGATAAAATCATTTTTACCGGCAGCGGAACCGGAGCGACCCGTCAGACAGCCAATATCTGGGAAAACATGACCCATGAGATCCGCGCGTTCTGGTCCTCCTTCGTTGATGACTACACTTCCGTCGGTTCTGCCAGCGAAAGCGGACGCACCCTGACTGTTTGGGTAGGTACCGGCCGAGATCAGGCGATGGTTTTAAAAACCCTGTGCGATAACTATTTTACGCCGGAAACGGACATTTCCATCAATGTCGGCCTGGTTCCCCTGAACATTTTGTCGAAGGCGATCATTGCCGGCCGCGGTCCGGATATCGCGCTGCATGTTGGCCGTTCCGAGCCGATGAACCTCGGTGTTCGTGACGCGGTTTATGATCTTTCTCAGTTTGAAGATTATGAGGAAGTGACCCAGCGCTTTACCAAGTATGCGATGGTTCCCTATACGCTGAGCACCACGGATGAAAACGGGGAAGAGATCAGCGAAGTCTTTGCTCTGCCGGAAACCCAGAACTTCAGCATGATGTTCTACCGCACGGATATTTTTGCCGAGCTTGGGATCAGCGTGCCGAACACCTGGGATGATTTTGATAATATCCTGCCGTACATCCAGGCAAACAACATGACAGTAGGCCTGGATTCCCATCTGGCGGAAACCGCTCCGACCACCGGCGGCGTATTCTATACCTTCATTTTGCAGAGCGGAAACCTTCCGTATAAAGATGATGGCACGGTCACTAACTTTACGGAACAGTTCGCGATCAATGCGTTTGAAAAGTGGACCCGCTACTACCTCCAGTATGATCTGCCTACCGACTATAGCTGGTATACCCGTTTCAGAAACGGTGAAATGCCGCTGGTTCTGCAGGCCTATTCCAACATTACATATTTGCAGGAGTCCGCTCCGGAGCTGAATGGTTTGTGGGAGGTGGCTCCGATTCCCGGAATGCTGAATGAAGAAACCGGCGTGATCGACCGTTCGGAAGAATCGACGGGGATGTCGGCCTGCATGATCGTTTCCCGCACCATCGACCAGGCTGACGATCCTGAGCAGAAGCTCGAGGACGCCTGGACCTTCCTGAAATGGTGGACCTCTGCCGATATCTCTGCTGATTACGGCAACCGGATCGAAATGGCGATCGGTTCCGTGGCGCGGTACACCACCTCCAACGTAGAGGCTTTTGATAAGATCAAGTGGTCGCTTTCCGAGGCGGAGGCAATCAAGGAGCAGCGTGAATGGGTGCGCGAGATTCCGGAACTGGTCGGTGGCTACTATGTCGGCCGGAACCTGATCAACGCCTTTAGAAACGTAACAAACAATAATTCCAATCCGCGTGAGAAGCTGATCTATTATAATGAGCAAATAAATGATGAAATTTGGCGCAAACGCTCCGAATATCATTTGTCTGTTCCGGAGGAGGCGAATACCTGATGGCTGCAACCAAACAACGTGAAATTGAATTGCTGAAAAAGAAAAGACTGTCTTTTTCCGAGAGAGCTGCGCTGACCTGGAAGCAGATGAAAGATAATAAAATCAATTATCTGATGATTTTGCCTTTTATGGTTTTCTTTGCGCTGTTTACCATTATACCGATCGGCGCCTCCGTAGTCCTTTCCTTTACCCGGTTCGACATTTTGAATCCCCCGGTGTTTATTGGTTGGGACAACTATCTGCGGATGTTCCTTGAGGACAGCGTCTTTCTGATCGCCCTGAAAAATACGCTGCAATTTGCTGTGATAACCGGGCCGGTCAGTTATCTGCTCTGCTTTATTTTCGCATGGTTTATCAACGATCTGCCGCCGATTGCAAGAGCATTTTTCACCGTGGTGTTCTATGCGCCGACCCTGGCCAATATCTACTTCATCTTCCAGTATATTTTCAGTAGTGATATGTATGGTCTGGCCAACTCGGTTCTGATGAACCTGGGGATCCTGGACGAACCGATCACCTGGCTGAAAGATCCGGATTATATGATGAACATCGTCATTTTTGTTCAGCTGTGGTGTTCGCTGGGAACAGGATTTCTATCCTTTGTTGCCGGCTTGCAGAATCTGGATCCTTCTTTGGCCGAAGCCGGCGCCATCGACGGTGTCCGCAACCGCTTCCAGGAGCTGTTTTATATCACCCTGCCTCAGATGGGCGGTATGCTGATGTTCGGTGCGGTCATGCAGATCGCTTCGTCCTTTGCGGTGGGAGCCATATCCTCGGCGCTTCTTGGGTTCCCGTCTGTCGATTATGCGGGTCATACTCTGACGCTGCATATTTCCGACTTCGGTAATACCCGCTTTGAGCTGGGCTATGCCTCGGCGGTGGCAGTTGCGCTGTTTGCTCTCATGATTCTGACAAAGATACTGATCAACAAGCTGCTGGCCCGGTATTCGCATGATTAAGAAAGGAGGGTGAACAATAGTGTCAACTAAACTAAGAAGAACAAAAGCCTCAGTTGTCGGCGATATTTCCACGTATCTTTTGCTCGCTCTCTATGCGGCGTTCATGTCGCTGCCGCTGATTTATGCCGTTGTGCAGTCGGTAAAGCCCTATAATGAACTGTTTATTTTCCCGCCGCGGTTTTTCACCAATAACCCGACGCTGATGAACTTCAGAAAGCTTTTCGACCTGACTTCAACCGCATGGGTTCCTTTTTCCAGATATGTATTCAACACCATTTTGAATACGGTGGTAGGAACGGTCATCCACATTATCTCGGCCGCAATGTGCGCCTACCCGCTGGCAAAGAACAGATTCCCGGGCAAAAACCTGATCTTCAATCTGGTTGTCTGGTCGCTGCTTTTCACCGGCGGCGTAACGGAGATCCCCGTATACCTCGTCATGTCCACCATCGGCATCATCGATACATATTTTGCCTACTGGCTGCCTGAAATCGCGGCCACTATGGGCGTTTTCCTGCTCAAGCAGAATATGGCCGAAATACCGGACGCGATGATCGAAGCGGCCCGGATCGACGGGGCGGGTGAGTGGAAGATCTTGTGGTCCATCGTCATGCCCTCCATAAAACCCGCCTGGCTGACGCTCGCCATTTTCTCCTTCCAGCGAAACTGGAACGCAACGGCATCGTCTTATATCTACACAGAAACGCTGAAAACGCTTCCTACCGCTCTGAGCCAGATAACAGCAGCCGGAAGCGTGGCCCGTGCCGGCGAGGCATATGCGGCATCCGTTTTGATGATGATACCGCCGATCATCTTCTTTATCTTTGCCCAGAGCAGTACGGTAAAGACGATGGCCCATGCCGGTATCAAGGGTTAAGGGGGTGCGAAAACAATGAAGAAGAAATTGATAAAAGCAGTTGCAGTTGCGATGACTGTTGCCGTGCTGGTTTCGATGCTGATCATCCCCTCTTCCGCCTATGTGGCGTTTAACACCTACAATTATAATTATTATGGCGAGGTGGTTGAAACGCCGTCCGGATATTCTCCTGCGGAAGTATACTACGGAGAAGACCTGGGCGTCGGTGAGCTGACAAATGCTGTCGACATTTACGTCAGCCCTCAGAATGAGATCTACATTCTGGACTATTACGGAAGCGAAAGTGAAGTGCGCCTTCATATTTTTGATTCCAACTTCAAGCTGATCAAAACCCTTACGACCCTTTCTGCCAATGGTCATGATTATTATATGAATCTGCCGGAAGGCGTTGTTGTCGATAAGGACGGATATATTTATATCTGTGATACCGGAAACCGTCAGGTGCTGAAGCTGGACAAAGATAAGAGCGGAAAAATCATCCAGACGATCGGTGCGCCCGACTCTGATCTTTTTACCGGCGATTTCAAGCCTACGAAGATTGCCATTGCGAAAAATATGTCGCTTTATGTAATATGCAGCGGCGCGCTGGACGGTATTATGGAATTTGATTCCAACGGCTCCTTCCTGCGTTATTTCGGCGCTCCCGACGTGCAGCTTTCGCTGAGTGATCTGGTTACCCTTGCCTGGAGAAAGGTATACCGTTCTCTGCTGGGCAAGGATGCAGACGACACCTTTATTACCTTCGTGCCAACGGAGTTTGAAAATCTGGTCGTTGATGAATACGGCTTTGTCTATGCGGTCATCGCGGCGGCAGGCGAGGAGAATACCGACCAGTTGATGAAGATGAACTTCCTCGGCAACAATATTCTTGATCCAACGGCCAAGAGTACGCAGAAGGTCAATACCACTCTTTCCAGAACCTACGGCGACCTTGTCCGCCGGGCCACAAAGACTCAGGGCAATATTTTTACCGATCTCTGCGTTGATGAAGATGGATTCATTACGCTGATGGACAGCAACCTCAGTAAGATATTTGAATATGACCCCGAAGGAAACCTGACCTTTGTTTATGGCGGAAAAGGAAAGCAGGAAGGCTTCTTCCAGTCGCCGACAGCCATAGCGAAGCTTGGTAAGAAAACGCTGGTGTTGGATGGTTATTTCGGATCCGTCACCGTCTTTGACTTGACCGACTACGGCACGATCCTGCATGAAGCGATCGTTCTCTATGATCAGGGGCTGTATACGGATGCTGCGGACTACTGGGTCGAGGTACTCAAGAGTAACGCAAACTGTGAACTGGCGCATATCGGTCTTGGAAAGGTCTATTATCAATACGGCGACTATGAATCGGCGCTGAATCATTTTAAGATCGCGAACGATAGAATGAATTATCAGGACGCCTTCTCCCTGTATCGGGAATCGGTCATATCAGATCATTTCAATCTCATTATGACGTCGCTGGTGGTATTGATCCTCCTGCTGATACTATGGAGGATCTTCGGCAAAAAGATCATTGCCGCAATCAAAGAGAAGAAGCAAGGAGGTGGAGATCATGACGATGCAGAAATTATGGAGTAACCTATACATTTTTCTCAAAGCCTTTTATGCACGTTTTCTTGAAGGAAAGAAGAATCCGTTTTTGATGATCAATCATCCGGTTGAAACCATGGAAGATTTAAAATACAAGAAAAACGGATCCACAATTTACGCCACGCTTCTGTTGATTGCATTTTCGGTTTCCGCTATCATTCAGGAAGTCGCCACCGGATTTATTTTTTCCACGCTCCGCATCAAGGATTTCAACATCCTGATCGTCCTGTGTACTTCAGGTTTGCTGGTGCTTCTGTTTGTAGTAGGAAACTGGTCGTTGTGTACGCTTCTCAACGGCGAGGGACGCATGGTGGATATCTATATCATGATCTGCTATAATCTCACCCCGCTGATCGGATACAACATCATCAGCACCATTTTTTCCCGGTTTCTTGTGGAAGATGAATATACCTTTGTCACCATAGCGGGGGTGTGCGTGCAGATCTGGTTTATAATCCTGATGTTCTACGGATTGATGGTGATTCACAACTACACCTTCTGGGGTACGTTTCTCAATGCTATTGCATCCCTTGTAGCGATGGCGGTCATCTTCTTCCTGATGTTCCTGTTTGTTGTGCTGATGCAGCAGCTTTATGTGTTCATATTAACGATTTATACCGAGTGCCGCATGAGGCTCTTGTCGTAAAAGGAGGGGATGAAACCGATGAAAAAAACAATATCCATTATTTTATCGTTGGTCCTGTTCCTCTCCTGCGTAACGGTGATCCCGTTTCCGGTATCTGCCGCGCCGGCGCAGTTGGATGTTGCCGGAAACTATACCCTGGCCGATGAAAACGCCAATCTGGCGCTTTACATCGACAGCAACACCGGAGATTTCGCCGTGATGAACATGAAGACGGGATCGGTCTGGTATTCAACGCCTCTGGATTGGGAATCTGATACCAAGGCACAGGGCGAAACCCGCGATGAGCTGACCTCCAAGATGACCGTGCGTTATCTTACCAATAATTTCAGCTCGCTGACCATCTTGTCCAATGAGGCTTCTCTCATTACGGAGCGTCAGGGCGACGACTGGATCATGACCTATTATTTCAAGAGCACATCTACCAACTTTACGATTCCGGTCAAACTCTCTCTGGAGGAAGATTACGTTCGTGTCGAGCTGATGATCGATAAGATCAAGGAGCTGGGCGAAAGCCGCGTTCTTTATGTCAAGCTCTATCAGATGTTCGGCGCGGCCGGCCTGAACGATACCGGCTACGGTCTGCTGACGGACGGCACCGGCTCTCTCATGGAATTCAACCGCGGCGTTTTGAACTCTTATGAGTTCGGCGCCGAGGACGAAGGCCATTTTTACGACAACAACCCCACCGAAGTGGCCGATCAGGCATATTTCACCAACTGGAACGAGGCGCTGCGGCTGCCTGTCTACGGCATGGTGAAAAACGGTGAGGCATATCTGAATGTCATTGAAAGCGGCGCGGCTGTCAGCGAGGTTCGCGGATACATCAGCAATTATAAAAACAGCTATAATACGATGTATACCTGCGTCAATGTCCGCGATACCCAGAACCGCCGGAATGCGACCGGCATCAGCGGAACCGGTTCTTATTATTCTGATGATCTTCCCGAAAATTATATTTCCCGTCTGTATTTTCTGGATGGTGACGATGCCTCTTATGTTGGTATGGCCGAGAAATATCGGGAATATCTGATTGAAGAAGATGGGATGGATAAGGTAAACGAATCTATTTCCAACGCCTTGTGCGTAACGCTGTATGGTTCCGTAAAAAAGTCAAAGCACTTTTTGGGAATACCGTATACCGGCAATGATGAGCTGACTTCCTATTCCGAAGCGGAAGAGCTGGTCGGACGGCTCCAGACCGACGAGGTGAGCAAGGCCTATATCAATTATCTGGGCTGGGCGCCCGGCGGTCTTGAAACAACGATGAAAACGAAATTTTCCGCCAATTCTGTTCTGGGTGGCAAAAAAGATCTGCAAAGCCTGATTGATACGGTGAACGGTATTGAGAACTACAACCTTTCCTTCGACGTCGATTTGCAGGCATTTTATGGCGGTAATTCCGATGTCAAGAAGTTCAAGAACACCGCCTACGGTCTGGATTCTTCTCCTGTAACGATTTACAAGGAAAGAATTTCCGCCGCCGGTTCTCTGGATAAGACCAGTATCGCTTATCAGTTGATTCATCCCCGGTATATGCCGGAATATGCGGAAGAATTCATAAACAACGCGCTGAAGTGGAATGTGAAGAATTTCTCCTTTGGCTCTATTGGTTCAACGCTGTATTGCGCATACAATTTGCAGAATGTTTCTACCCGTGATGAGTCCGCTGCTTATATGGCTCAGGTTTACCAGAAAGCCAAAGAAGCTGCAGGAGCCGATGGGATTGTCAATACCAACGGCGGAAATGGGTATGCCGCTCCCTATGTCGACAACATTTTGGAGGCGCCGGTCTTCGGAAGCCACAACAATATAGCGGAGCAGGAAGTACCGTTCTATCAGATCGTTTTCCGCGGGTATGTCAATCTTGCTTCGGAACCCTTCAATCTGAATTCCGAGCAGGATGATCTGATTCTGAGGCTGGCAGAAACCGGAATGAGCCTTTACTATCTGCTGATGGATGCGGATTCCACTTCCTTCCAGGATACGGAATTTACTTCCTCTTACGCCTGTGCGGTGGATGATCACTATGATGAGATGATCGCAAAATACAATCGTCTGAAGCCCGTTTATGATGCGGTAGGAAGCAGCACGATTACCGATCATCAAATCTTCTCCGAAGATGTTAGAATTACAACCTTCTCCAATGGAGCGCAGGTCTATGTGAATTACGGGGTTTCCGAGGTGATTGTCAACGGCGTAACGATAGCCGCAAATGACTTTACTGTGGTAGGGGGTGGAAACGCATGAGCAAAAAGAAAAAAGACTTGAATCAGGAAGCTTTGGAAGCTCAGGTCGAGGTGAATGAAACCGCCGAACCTGCCGAAGCGGAAAAACCTGTCGAGCGCAGCAATACGGAGATTGCTTCGATTCTTTCCAAGCAGGATCCCAAGCGTGCGCAGCAGATTGCTCGCGACCGCCTTTCCCAGCTCTCCGCCGAACAGATCGCTGCTTTGCGTGCTGCAAAAGCAGCAAAAGCGGCGGCGGAAGAAGCTGCCCGGATCGCTGCCGAAGAGGAAGCGGCCCGGCTGCGTCAGGAAGAAATCGAAAAGAAGCAGCTCAGCGAGGAGCAGAAAGCACGCATCGTCGATCAGCTTTCTCATCTGACGCCGGAACAGCTGGAGGCTGTCCGGCAAAATCGGGCGGCCAAAAAAGAGCGGGATCAGCGTCTGGCTGAAATCGAGGAGCGTAAGCTTGCCAAAAAGAGCGGCCAGAAACTTCCGGCTGTCGAGAAGCCCGGCAAGAAAAAACGCGCTATCTCCTATGAATCCAAGCAGGCATTCACCGGTTTTATGTTTGTTTTGCCCTGGTTTATCGGATTCCTTATGTTTTTTGCCGTTCCGTGCTTCCAGTCCCTGCGGTTCTCCTTTTCTGAAGTTTCGGTGTTTGATAACTATGCCTGCACCTGGGTCGGGCTCAACAATTATAAAGAGCTTTTGACCAGCGGCGCATCTTATGCGCAGGCGCTGGCTGATACCTTTACCGATCTGCTGGTCAATGTGCCGGTTATCCTGATTTTCAGCCTTTTTGTTGCCGTGCTGCTGAATCGAAAGTTTCCCGGCCGCGGCCTTGTTCGGGGTATCTTTTTCCTGCCTGTTATCGTTACCACCGGCGTGGTTATGACCACCTTCAATTCAACCAGCGATGCCAATGCGGTGCTTGAAGGTGAAGTCAGCAACGGCGTGTTGTTTGAAGTAGCGGACGCGACCGAATTTCTGACATCGCTTGGCCTTGGCGATCAGATGACAGAATATATGACGCTGGTCGCCGATCGGATCTTTGATGTTGTCTGGGATTCCGGTATCCAGATTCTGCTGTTCCTTGCTGCATTGCAGAGTATTTCTCCGTCGCTTTATGAGGCAAGCGACGTTGAAGGTGCATCCGCATGGGAAACCTTCTGGCTGATCACCTTCCCCAATGTGGCGCCGATCATCCTGGTAAATATTGTCTATACGATCGTCGATACCTTCAGCGATACGGATAATGCCGTGTTGAAGGAAATCGACAAGTATCTCAACTCGACCTTTGACTTCGGCTCAGCGGCCGCCGCATCGTGGGTGTTCTTCGGAGTAATTTTGGGCATCATCGGTCTGGTGTTCCTGGTGTTCAAGCTGCTCGAGAAGAAGTCCGGTTAAGAAAGGAGGGAATAACAATATGCAGTTAATTAAAGCATTCAAACATCAATTCGGCAAAAACCGCAAAAAAGCTGATAAAAGAATGTGGGGCTATGTGCTTACCCGGTTTATCACCAGCTTGGCTATTGCCTTGATTTTGATTGGTCTGTCCTATATTATTTTATACCCTCTGATCTACAGTTTTTCCCAGGCGATCCGGACGCAGCAGGATATGTATGATACGACGATCATCTATATCCCCAAGCATTTCACGCTTGAGAATTTCAAGAGCGCCTGGCAGGTTCTGGATTTTTCCACTTCTCTGAAGAATACCTTTAACGTATCCTTCTGGCCAACGATTCTGCAGGTTTGTTCCTGCGCTTTGGCAGGATATGGATTTGCGCGGTTTAAATTCCGCGGGAAGGGTGTTCTCTTTTTCCTGGTACTGCTGACGATTATTGTTCCGCCGTCCACGATCATGACCGCTCTGTATACCAATTTCCGGCAATTTGATCCTCTTTATATGGCTACCGCCATGCACGCGGTAGGCTGGATCAGCGAACCGTATTTTGAGCTTACAGACTCTCTTTGGTGCTTCATTCTACCGGCTTTGTTTGCATCCGGTTTGAAGAGCGGCTTGTTCATTTTCGTATACCGTCAGTTCTTCAGCGGATTTCCCAAGGAGCTGGAGGAGGCCGCCTATATCGATGGATGCGGCGCAATGCGCACGTTCCTGCGGATCCTGGTTCCCAACGCGATCCCCGCGTTTACTACGGTCTTTTTGTTCTGTATCGTCTGGTACTGGAACGATTATTATACCGTACCGATGTTCCTGCCTAATGTAGATACGCTACCGTCTGTTTTGAGCAACATGCATGGCATTATGACGGGCTATGGCGGAGCTTATTCCTCTCAGGATCCGATATCGCTTTATCCCATTCTGCGCTCCGGCATCATTTTGTATATCGCTCCTCTGCTGATCACCTTTATTATCTTGCAGAAGAAGTTTACAGAATCGATCGCCCGCAGCGGTATCGTCGGCTAAAAGAACCGAATGGTCAAATAAGAAAAGGGCACAGGCTGAGCCTGTGCCCTTTTTATACGGCGTCACTTCATACTGAAAACAAAGAGAAAATCGGATATTTTAAAAATTACCCTTGATTTTTTGAAGGGGATCGCATATAATTAAATACGTTGTTATAAGCCGGTGTGTCGGAATGGCAGACGATGCGGACTCAAAATCCGTTGGTGGCAACACCGTGTGGGTTCAAGTCCCACCACCGGCACCACGTCGCGGCGAGCCTTTTGGTTCGCCGCTTTTTTTGTAAAAAAAGCGGCTTCACGATATCGGCTGCCGCTCCTCTTTCGCAAAAAGGCACATTCACGTCGGCGATTCGGTTGTAAACGACCTCATAACGTTTTTGGCTCATTATTTTTCGATATTGCGCCTTCGGCGCAGCCAAAATCCCTGCCGCTACTGCGTTTGCGGGCAAATCCTATAAAATCCCTCGCACCAAAGAGAAGCGGTAATTTTCCTTTGGAAAATGGACGTTTCTTTTTGTACTTCTCGCTCTTTTCTCATTCGGATGTTTGTTATGCTGATCGTGGGGAAAACGCCGCTTGCCGGGCGCAAAATTCTTGCTGAAACGTATTGACAAAATCTGATGTTTCTTTTATAATAATTAAAGTTATGAGTCTAAAACAGAGTCATACAAGCAATTTATCAGACACTCTGGATTCAGAGTAAAGTTCGGACGGACATCTGAGAAGTCTCTGCCGATTGACGGGAAACCGTCTTAATTTATTGATTGAGTTAGAAGCTCAAATTTTATAAGTTGGTTACTTTATAACCGCATGTGCAGTAAGCGCAGACTTGTGAAACGGTCAATAAAGAGTAGTAGAATTTCATTGCTATGAAGACTCTGTAAAAGCCAATCATGAATTTTATATGAAGGTATGAAGAAATCCGCTTCTTTCTGTTTGTCGGGGAGAGTGGATGTTTTTCAACCTGAATTCATATCTAATGGATCAAGTGTGAGAAGTACAAGCTGCATCAATGCCGGCTTGTACTTTTTTTGTGAGGAGAAGAGATGGAAAAATTGGATCAGAACAGAGCGCCGATCTATGAAGCGCTGCAAAAATTCAGAGAGATGCGGGTGGTGCCCTTTGATGTTCCAGGCCATAAGCACGGAAGGGGCAATCCGGAGCTCACCGCCTTTCTGGGGGAAAAGTGCGTAAGCATCGATGTCAACAGCATGAAGCCTCTTGACAATCTCTGCCATCCCATCTCCGTCATCCGCGATGCGGAGATGCTGGCGGCGGAAGCCTTTGGCGCCGCGCATGCCTTTCTGATGGTGGGCGGCACCACCAGCTCGGTTCAGTGCATGGTGCTCTCCGCCTGCAAGCGTGGCGATAAAATCATTCTGCCCCGCAACGTCCACCGGAGCGTTATCAATGCGCTGGTCATCTGCGGAGCGGTTCCGGTTTATGTCAATCCGGCGGTAGACGTGAATCTCGGCATCTCTCTGGGGATGCAGCGGGAGCAGGTGGCCAGGGCGATTGCGGAACACCCGGACGCCGTGGCGGTTCTGGTGAATAATCCGACCTATTACGGCGTTTGCTCCGATATCCGCGCGATCGTCGATATGGCCCATCAGGCCGGGATGCTCTGTCTTGCAGACGAAGCCCATGGAACCCATTTCTATTTTGGCGAAAACATGCCGGTTTCGGCGATGTCGGCCGGCGCCGATATGTCCTCGGTATCCATGCATAAGAGCGGCGGAAGCCTGACGCAGTCCAGCCTGCTGCTGACGGGAGAAAATATCAACCCGGGCTATGTGCGGCAGATCATCAATCTCACCCAGACGACCTCGGCCAGCTATCTTCTGATGTCCAGCCTGGATATCAGCCGCAGGAACCTTGTTCAGCGGGGAAAAGCTGTTTTTGAAAAAGTGGTTGAAATGGCAGAATATGCCCGGGAAGAAATCAATGCGATCGGCGGATATTATGCCTTTGGCAAAGAGCTCATAAACGGAGATTCCATTTATGATTTTGATCCCACCAAGCTGAGCGTTCATACCAGAGATATAGGGCTTGCAGGGATCGAGGTTTACGATATCCTGCGGGACGATTATGACATTCAGATCGAATTCGGCGATATCGGCAATATTCTTGCCTATCTTTCTATGGGCGACCGATCGCAGGAGCTGGAACGTCTTGTGAGCGCGCTGGCCGAGATCCGCCGCCGGTACCAGAAGGACCCCAGCGGCCTTCTTTCTCAGGAATATATTGACCCGGAAGTGGTCGCCAGTCCGCAGGAGGCGTTTTACGCAAAGAAGAAAAGCGTCCCCATCGCCGAGAGCGCAGGCTGCGTCTGCTCGGAGTTTGTGATGTGCTATCCCCCCGGCATTCCGATTCTTGCGCCGGGCGAAAGAATTACCCAGGAAATACTCGATTATATTCAATATGCAAAGATCAAAGGCTGCTCAATGACCGGACCGGAAGATCCCGATATCCAGAACATCAATGTTCTGGCTTAGCGTTTCCGGCCCTTCCGCCCTTTGATCTCTCCGGCGCAGCGCTGGGGGAGCAGGCAGGGCGTTTATGCGCCGGAAAGGAAAATGCAGGTCAACAATGGAAATTTGGTTTAGTGAGTTTCATGCCCCCGATGTTAAGCACAGTATTCGCGTCAACCGCCATCTCTATTCGGAGCAAAGCGATTTTCAGCGCATCGACATTTTTGAAACGCCGGAATTTGGCCGCGTTCTCACGCTGGACGGCAATGTTGTCCTGACAGAGCGGGACGAGTTTATCTATGATGAAATGATCACCCATATTCCCATGGCGGTTCATCCCGATATCAGGGACGTTCTGGTCATCGGCGCCGGCGACGGCGGCGTTGTCAAGGAGCTTGCGCGCTACGGAAGCGTGCGGCGTATTGATCTGGTGGAAATGGATCCCATGGTTCTTGAAGCCTGCCGGATGTATCTGCCGGAAAATGCCAGCAAACTCGATGATCACCGCGTGCATATCTATTTTGATAACGCCCTGCGCTTTATCCGGCGGCGGAAGGAAGAATATGATTTGATCATCGTGGATTCCACCGATCCCTTCGGCCCTTCCGAGGGCTATTTTACGCTGGAATTTTATGGGATTTGCTATAATGCTCTCCGTGAGGACGGCATCATGGTCAACCAGCAGGGCAGCCCGTTTTTCAAGCACGACGCCGAGGCGATGCAGAGAAGCCATCAGCGGATCGCGGATCTCTTTCCTGTCAGTCGCGTCTATCAGGCTCATATCCCAACCTATGCCGCCGGATATTGGCTTTTCGGCTTTTCCAGCAAAAAGTATCATCCCATCGACGATCTGGATGCAGAACGCTGGAAAAAGCTCGGGCTGGAAACAAAATATTATACGACAAAACTTCATGTTGGCGCCTTTTACCTGCCGGCTTTCCTTGAGAATATGCTGATGGAGGTGGAGAAATGATGGAAAAGAATATAGAAACCTTCATCGGCTGCGAAAGCAGCTATGAGGACGCCGATATGGTCCTGTTCGGCGCGCCCTTTGATTCAACAACGAGTTTTCGTCCCGGGGCCCGGTTCGGCTCCGCTGCGATAAGGCACGAGAGCTTCGGGCTGGAAACATACAGCCCTTATCAGAACGAGGATCTGGAGGATTACCGCGTTTTTGACCGGGGTGATCTGGAGCTGTGCTTCGGTTCGCCGGAGCTGGCGCTGGCAGACATCGAGAACTGCGCTACTGATATACTGCGGGATCATAAGTTCCCGCTTCTGATCGGCGGCGAGCATCTGGTTACGCTGGGCGCTCTGCGGGCGGCGGCAGGGCGGTATCCCGATCTCCATCTCATTCACTTTGACGCGCATGCCGATCTGCGGGATCAGTACCTTGGCGCAAAACTCAGCCATGCCGCGGTGATCCGCCGTTGCTATGAGATTCTGGGCGACAACAGGATACATCAATTCTGTATCCGCAGCGGAGAACGGGCGGAATTTGATTTTGCCGCCGCTCATACGGATCTTCATAAATTTAATTTTGACGGTCTGGAGGCGCTTTGCAGACGTTTGAAGCAGGAGGATACGCCGGTCTATTTTACCATTGATCTAGACTGCCTCGACCCTTCCATGTTCTGTGGAACCGGGACGCCGGAGGCGGGAGGCGTTGATTTTCCCGCGCTTTCGGACGCGATCACGACTGTGGCGGAAACCAATGTGATCGCCGCCGATGTAACAGAGCTTGCGCCCGGCCTTGACGCCAGCGGCGCTTCAACGGCCGCCGCCTGCAAAACGGTGCGGGAGCTGATTTTGGCAATTGGAAAAAACAGGAGAAAAAGGAGAGTTTCAGAATGAGCAGAGTATTGGTGATCGGCTGCGGCGGCGTTGCGTCCGTTGCAATCAGAAAATGCTGCCAGGCAAGCGAGATTTTTACCGAGCTTTGCATCGCCAGCAGAACCCTTTCCAGATGCGAAGCCCTTGCTGAAGAACTGAAAGGAAAAACCAAAACCAAAATAACGACGGCGCAGGTCGATGCGGATCATCCGGAGGAAGTCATCGCGCTCATTCAATCCTATAAGCCGGAGCTTGTGATGAATATCGCCCTCCCGTATCAGGATCTTGCCATTATGGACGCCTGCCTCGCCTGCGGCGTGGACTATATGGATACGGCCAATTATGAGCCGGAAGATACCGATGATCCGGCATGGCGTGTGATCTACGAGAAGCGGTGCAGGGAAGCGGGCTTTTCGGCATATTTTGATTATAGCTGGCAATGGGCCTATCAGGAAAAATTCAAAAAAGCGGGTCTTACCGCGCTGCTGGGCTGCGGCTTTGATCCGGGCGTGACGCAGGCCTACTGCGCATATGCCCTGAAGCATGAATTCGACGAGATTGAAACCATCGATATCCTGGATTGCAACGGGGGAGATCACGGCTATCCCTTTGCAACCAATTTCAATCCGGAGGTCAATCTCCGGGAGGTTTCCGCCCCCGGCAGCTATTGGGAAAACGGCTGCTGGATCGAAATCCCCGCCATGAGTATCAAGCGGGAATACGATTTCGACGACGTGGGCGAAAAGGATATGTATCTTCTTCATCACGAAGAGATCGAATCTCTTGCTCTCCATATCCCCGGCGTAAAGCGGATCCGGTTTTTCATGACCTTTGGGCAAAGCTATCTGACCCATATGAAATGCCTGGAGAACGTCGGGATGCTTTCAACGACGCCGGTTCTTTTTGAAGGGCATGAAATCGTGCCGATCAAGTTTCTCAAGGCGCTTCTTCCGGATCCTGCCAGCCTCGGCCCCCGCACCCGCGGAAAAACCAACATCGGCTGTATCTTTACCGGGAAAAAAGACGGCAAGGAAAAAACGTATTATATTTATAACGTGTGCGACCATCAGGAATGTTATCGGGAGGTCGGGAGCCAGGCGATCAGCTATACGACCGGCGTCCCGGCCATGTGCGGAGCGATGATGCTGCTCACCGGGAAATGGAAAAAGCCGGGCGTTTACAACGTCGAAGAATTTGACCCCGATCCCTTCCTTGAAGCGCTGGAAAAATACGGCCTTCCCAGGCGGGAAAGCCATGCGCCTGAGCTGGTGGAGTGATGAAGGGAGCCAAGGATATGCGCCCGGTCTTTTCCGCCCTGGGGGGGAGCGATCCGGAAACGCTGTTTTCCGGCCTGCCTACGCCATGCTATATCATCGACGAAGCCGCTCTGATCAGAAACGGGGAGATTCTTCGCTCTCTGGCGGAGAGAACCGGCTGTAAAATACTGTTGGCGCAAAAGGCCTTTTCAAATTACGATTTTTATCCGCTTCTTTCCCGCTATCTTTCCGGTACCGAGGCCAGCGGTCTTTATGAAGCGCGCCTGGGGAAAGAGAAAATGCCGGCGGGGGAGGTTCATGTCTTTTGCGCCGCCTATACGGAGGCGGAATTGGACGCTCTGCTTGCTTATGCGGATCATATTGTCTTCAATTCGCCGGCGCAGCTGCGGAAATTCGGCGAAAAGGCGAAAGCAGCGGGGAAAAGCATCGGTCTGCGGATCAATCCGGAATGTTCGACGCAGGAGGGGCATGAACTATATGACCCCTGCGCTCCCGGCAGCCGCCTCGGCACAACGCGGGAACAATGGGATCGCCAGATGACGGGCGGCCTGATCTCCCTGCTGGACGGCCTTCATTTTCATACGCTTTGCGAGCAGAACGCCGACGATCTGGCGCGAACCCTTGCGGCTGTGCGCGAAAAGTTTGGCGATGTTCTTCCGGGGATGAGCTGGCTGAATATGGGCGGCGGCCATCATATCACCCGGGAGGACTACGATATCGAGCTTCTGGAAAACTGTATTTCCTCGGCCCGGAGGGACTGGGGCGTGCAGGTCTATCTTGAGCCGGGTGAGGCGGTGGCGCTCAACGCCGGATATCTGGCGGCGCGTGTTCTGGATCTTGTTGAAAACGACGGAATCAAAACGGCGGTTCTGGATGTCAGCGCAGCCTGCCATATGCCGGATGTGATCGAAATGCCCTATACGCCGCCGGTTTACGGAGCGCAGCAGGATTCTTCAGAAGGCGCGTCCTATCGCCTTGCCGGGCCGACCTGTCTGGCGGGAGATGTGATTGGTTCCTATTCTTTTCCCCGTGCGCTGAAGGAAAAGGATCTTCTTTTGTTTGGCGATATGGCGATTTACACCACCTGCAAAAACAATACCTTCAACGGCATTCCGTTACCGGCGCTTTGGAAACGAACGGCTGATGGGAAGCTGATCTGCCTGAAATCCTTTGGGTATGATGATTTTCTTTCCCGGCTGGGCGGCGGGGATCTGGGAGAAGGGCGGCGATACCATGAATTTTGAACGAGAGGATCTCTCCCGTGAGCGGATCCCAATCCGCTCGGTGATCGATAAGCTGGACGCTTATTTGAATCGGGAGGATTATGAAAGCGCCCACCGGCTTTTGGAATACTGGCGGGACGAAGCGCGCCGCACCGGCGATCTGCGGGGAGAAGTGGCGATCCAGAGCGAGATCATGGGCTTCAGCCGCAGGATCGGGGATCGGAAAGGCGGCCTTGCCGCGGTTTGGCGGGGCTTTGAGCTGGTAGAAGAGCTGGGTCTTTCCGGATCGGCGGCGGGGACGTTTT
This sequence comes from uncultured Clostridia bacterium, assembly GCA_944387895.1. Taxonomy (GTDB): domain Bacteria; phylum Bacillota; class Clostridia; order Oscillospirales; family QAKW01; genus QAKW01. The sequence continues at coordinate 72,130 of CALXGQ010000008.1, read as the reverse complement.
ATCTCAACGGCGCCACAACGCTGAAAGCCTTTGGCGCGGCGGAGGAAGCCATCCCCTATTACGAGAAGGCGCAGGCCTGCTATGCCGCGTCGTTAAAGGAGCATGATCCGCTCTGGGGCGGCTTTTATAATAACTATGCTCTGGCGCTGGCGGATCTGAAGCGCTTCGATGAGGCGCTGGACTGTTATCAAAATGCCATTGATATCATGAGCCTGAAACCGGGCGGCGGTCTGGAGATCGCGGTTACGCTGATGAATGTGGCGGAGCTTTTTGAGAAAATGGGGGAGGGCGACGCTCTGATCGAGCAGGCTCTTCAGCAGGCTCTGGACTATCTGGAGGATCCGGCTCTGGAGCGAAACGGCTACTATGCCTTTGTTTGCCGGAAATGTGCGCCGACTTTCGGGTATTTTGGCTGGTTCAAGGCGCAGCGGGAACTGAACGAAAGGGCGGACAAAATTTATGAAGGGGCTTGAACTCTCGGAAAAATTTTATGAACGCTACGGCCGCGCGATGCTGGAGCGGTTCCCGGGCTATGAAGAACGCATCGCCGTTGGATTGGTAGGATCCGGCTCTGAATGTTTCGGCTATGACGATGCGGTTTCTCAGGATCACGATTTTGCGCCCGGGTTCTGCCTGTGGCTGACCTGGGAGGACGACGCTGAAATCGGCTTTGCCCTGATGGAGGCCTACCAGGCTCTTCCGCAGGAATTTATGGGACTGTCGCTGCGCGCTAAAAGCGGCGGTTCGGAGCGCAGGCACGGCGTTTTTACCATTGAGGAATTTTATTCAGCGTGTATCGGTCTGCCGGGCGCGCCGCAGAACTGGCGCGAATGGTTTTATTTGCCGGAATATGCGCTTGCTACGGCAGTAAACGGCCGGATCTTTCGCGACGATCTGAAAAAATTCTCTGCGATCCGTGAAGAGCTTCTGGCCGGATATCCCCGTGATGTTTTCATGAAAAAGCTTGCCGGACGGCTGGCGCTTATGGCGCAGTCCGGCCAATATAATTACAGGCGCTGCCGTGCCCATGGCGAGCTCGGCGCTTCTGCGCTGGCGCTGCACGAATTTGTAGATCACGCCTTGCATCTGCTTTTTTTGCTCAATAACCGCTATGCGCCTTTTTATAAGTGGCGCTTCCGCGCCGCAAGGGAGCTTCCGTTTTTGGGAAATCTGGCGGAAAGGCTGGAATCGCTTGTAATCGATGGCGCCAAATCGGATGTTTCATCCGCCATTGAAGAGATTTGCGCCGTGGTCAAGAACGAGCTGCACAGGAGAGATCTTTCCTTTCTGCGGGATCGCTATCTGGAAAATCATGCTCTATCGGTCACCAAGCAGATTTGCGATCCGGAGATCAGAGCGCTGCATCTGATGGAGATCGGCGAATAAAAAGCGGGGTTATAGCAACCCCGCTTCTTTTAACGCGCTTTGAATTTTTTTCTCCGTTGCAGCATGGCAGGCAATGAGCGGAAGCCTTGGCTCCCCGGCTGAAAGACCGATCAGCTCCACCGCTTTTTTGACGGGGATGGGATTGACCTCTGCAAAGAGCGCGCGGATCAATGGCAGCAGCCGCAGCTGCTCTTCGGCCGCTTTTTTATATGCGCCCGATTCAAAAAGTGTACAAATTCTTTGCACCTCTTTCGGCGCCACATTTGAAAGAACAGAGATCACGCCCTCGCCTCCCAGAGAATAGGCAGGCAAAATATAATCGTCGTTCCCGCTGTAAAGGGTCAGCTCTGGGCAGGCGGCCCGCAGATCGGCCGTTTTCTCAACGTTGCCGCCGGCGTCTTTGATGGCAATGATGTTGGGGTGCTCTGCAAGCTTCCGGCAGGTGTCCGGCAGGATGTCCAAACCGGTTCTGGCGGGTACTTTATAAAGGATGATCGGGATTTTTACCCGGTCTGCTATTGCAAAGTAATGCCGCAGAAGCCCCTCCTGCGTTGTTTTGTTATAATAGGGGGTTACCATGAGCAAGCCGTCTGCGCCGCGTTTTTCCGCCTCCAGACTCCGCCTGATGCTTTCTGCGGTATTGTTGCTTCCCGTTCCGGCGATCAGCGGAACGCGGTGACGGATATATTCGCTCGCTTTGGCGATCAGAAGGCTGAATTCTTCAAAATTCAGCGTGCTTGCCTCGCCGGTGGTGCCGGCCAGGATCAGGGCGGAAATCCCATTTTCAATTTGAAATTCGATGAGTTGGCGCAGCGCTTCTAAATCGAGAGCTCCCTCTTTGTCGAAAGGAGTCACCAGAGCCGTTGCGGCGCCGCTGAAAAGTTTCTTTTTCATGAGATGTCCCTCCGCTGTTAAAAATCTATTGAAATATGAAGCTTTTCCATTTATAATAATATGAAGCGGTGCAGGATGTTGATACCGCGATGCAGGATTTTTAAAGATTTAATGAGGAAATATAAAGTGACGATTGATGATTTTGATTATGAACTGCCGGAGGAGCTGATTGCGCAAACGCCTCTGCCGCAGCGCGACCAGTCCCGTCTTCTGGTGCTTCATCGGGAAACCGGCGAACTGGAGCATCGGAATTTCTACAATATAACCGATTATCTGCGGGAAGGGGATTTGCTGGTCGTCAATGATTCCAAGGTCATTCCGGCGCGTATTTTCGGCACCCGCTCCGGAACCGGCGGGGTGGTGGAGGTTCTGCTGCTGAAGGCGCTGGAAGAGAATGTCTGGGAGGTTCTGGTGCGGCCCGGAAAAAAAGCGCGGCCCGGTCAGATTTTGGAATTTCAGGAAGGAATGACCGGAACGGTTCTGGAGATCCTGGAAGACGGCAAGCGGAAGATTCGTTTTGCGCATCATGCCGCCACCATCTATGAGGTTTTGGATCGGATCGGCAGGATGCCGCTCCCGCCGTATATTACCAGACAGCTTGAGGATCAGGGCCGGTATCAAACCGTCTATGCCCGCGCTCTCGGGTCGGCTGCTGCGCCGACGGCGGGCCTTCATTTCACCAATGAACTTTTGGATAAGGTTCGCGATCACGGCGTCAAGATTGCGTCGGTAACCCTCCATGTTGGGCTGGGAACCTTCCGGCCGGTCAAGGAAAAGGATATTGAAAAGCATATCATGCACAAGGAATATTTTTCCATACCGGAGGAAACGATCCGTCTGATCCGGGAAACAAAAAAAACGGGCGGCAGGGTGGTTTCCGTTGGCACAACGGCGACCCGGACGCTGGAAAGCGGATTCGATGAGGAACTGAATTGCGTGCAGCAATCCGGAGAAACGGGGATCTTTATCTATCCGGGCTATCGTTTTAAGGTGACGGACGCCCTGATCACCAACTTCCACCTGCCGAAAAGTACGCTGATGATGCTGGTCAGCGCATTGGCGGGGCGGGACAATATTATGGAGGCCTACCGCGTGGCGGTAGAAAACCGTTATCGTTTTTTCAGCTTTGGCGATGCCATGCTGATCCTGTGAGCGCAGCGGGCATTTAAAATAAGGCAATACTTCCGGCGGGTGTTCCGGCCGGCAGTCAGGAGAACAAGATGTATTCATTGATAAAAAAAGATCAGAACGCCAGGCTTGGCGTATTTGAAACGGTGCACGGCACGGTGCAGACGCCTGTTTTTATGAACGTGGCCACCTGCGGCGCGATCAAGGGCGCGGTTTCGGCGCTGGATCTGAAGGATTTGAAATGCCAGATCCAGCTCTGCAATACCTATCATCTGCATTTACGTCCCGGAGATGAGATCGTTAAGAAACTGGGCGGACTTCATAAAATGACGCGCTGGGACGGGCCAATTTTAACCGATAGCGGCGGTTTTCAGGTTTTTTCTCTGGCAAAGCTTCGCAATATCAAAGAGGAGGGCGTTACCTTTTCCTCTCATATCGACGGACGGAAAATATTTATGGGGCCGGAGGAAAGTATGCAGATCCAGTCCCATCTCGGCTCCACCATCGCCATGGCCTTTGATGAATGCGTGGAGAATCCCGCTCCTTATGGCTATGTGAAAGAATCGTCGGAACGCACGGTGCGCTGGCTGAAACGCTGCAAGACCGAATTGGCGCGGCTGAACAGTCTGCCGGATACGGTCAATCCGCATCAGCTCCTCTTTGCCATCAATCAGGGGGGGACTTATGATGATCTGCGGATCGAAAACATGAAGCAGATCACAGAACTGGGGGCGGACGGCTATGCCATCGGCGGACTTGCGGTCGGCGAGCCTGCGGAGGAAATGTATCGCGTTTTGGATCATGTGATCCCCTTTGCACCGGAGGATAAACCCCGTTATCTGATGGGTGTCGGCACGCCGGCGAATATTCTGGAAGGCGTAGCGCGCGGCGTTGATTTTTTTGATTGCGTTATGCCGGCGCGCAATGCGCGTCATTCCCATGTTTTCACTTCCGGCGGCGTAATGAACCTTTTGAATAAAAAATATGAAACAGATGAACGTCCTCTGGATGAAAAATGTCAATGTCCGACCTGCTGCCATTTCTCAAGAGCGTATATACGCCATCTTTTCAAAGCGGGGGAGATGCTGGCAATGCGGCTGTGCGTGATGCACAATTTATATTTTTACAACGATCTGATGGAGCAAATCCGCAGCCACCTTGCCGCTGGAGATTTTCATGGCTGGAAGGAAGAAACGGCCGCGATGCTGGAGAAACGCATTTAATTGTTGACAACAGGATTCTTTTTATATATAATTTACTTAATATGCAAAAAGGAGAAGAGAAATGGGACAGTTTTTGAGCACTTACGGCGGTATGATTATTATTCTTGCTGTGATGGTTATTTTTACGGTCTTCATGACCAAAAAAGATAAAAAGCGCCAGCAGGAACGCAAAAACATGCAGAACAATCTTGAGGTCGGCGATATGGTTTTGATGGAATGCGGGATTGTCGGAAAGGTTGTTTCAACAAAGGATCTGGATACCATTCTGATCGAAACCGGCTCCGATAAAACGAAACTGCGTTTCAAAAGATGGGCGATCGCCTCTAAAATCGACGAATAAGGCATAATCAAACCGACTGTTTCATAGAGTATACTACCGATTTTATGGGAGGGTGCTCGAATGAAATATGAAGAATCAAAAAAAATCACAGCGCTTGGCGTTGTGATTTTTTCTTTTATTGCGCTGCTGCTTTGCTTTGCTTTGCTGGCTGCTTTTGACGCGATTACTGCGCTGATCGTTCTGAAAACTTCCGCTCCGGAATCGCTGCTCAAGGTCGGCAATGTTTTGGGGAGCGGGGTAGGACTGATCGTTTCAACAGCCTTTCTGACAATAAAGGCCAAAATGAAAGGGATCCTCTCGGCCGGCATCATGGGCGGCGCGGTAATTGTCATCAAGATCCTCGGAAATCTGGCGCTGGAAATGGGCGGTTATTTCACCTGGAACGGCGTGATCGGAATCGTCTTTACGCTGGTATTTGTTCTGGTTGGCGGAGCCCTTGGCGGGGTGATGAGGAAAAGGTGAGATATTGTCATTTTGCATAAAGCAGACGAAGGAATCAAACTTTTTTAAAATAGTACTTGACTTTTCAAAACAACAAAATTTGGGATTTAAAAACGAAAGAAATCTATATCTTGTGGCTGAAAATACCACGCGTATAAGTTTACATAATAATTATCCGTTGGTTTACATAATTTTGTTTATGCAGGTTTTACAAAAAAATAAATTCCCTTAAAATGCCCTTGCGAAATAGGAAAAAAAGGAGTAAAATGTATACGCTGTCTAAGAAAAAAGGGCGGCGTATTTCTTTACATAATTTTTATGGCATATCGATGGACAATCCCTCATAGTCTGTGATGAGGTGATGGTATGAATCGATTGCTGCGTAAAATTAAAAAGACTTACATCCAGGAGCTGCCGGTCATTCGGCTGTATGGTTTGCTGTATCTGATCGGGGTATTTATCGGGGCAGGAACCGCCGTTTTGCTGCGGAATGATTTTTCGACGCAGGCTCAGCTTCTTTTCAGCCCCGAAAACAGCTGCGGTTTTTTCGCGGCGTTTTTACAGCAATTTATCTTCTTTCTTCTGATCTTTTTGCTGGGGCTAACGGTAGTGGGGATTCCGCTCGTTCCGCTTTATCCGCTCTATAAGGGCTTTTCCATCGGCCTTCTGATTGCTCTTGCCGCCATTTTATCCGGGTGGCGGGGCTTGATTCTGGGGACTCTGGCTTTTTTCGTCCAGAATTTTTTCTATACGGTGCTTGGTTATTTTCTCTGCTATTCCTCGGCCCGGCTATCGGTGGTTCTTTTCGAGCTGTTGAAAGGCAGGGGAAAGCACGGCGCCGCTTACCGGGAATTTCTTCGCCATAGCTACTGTCTGCTTGCAGTCAGTCCTTTTCTTTTATGCGGAGCCTTGTGGGAATGGAAGATGGTGCCGGTGATTTTAAGCTTGTTTTGACAGGGCGGCTTTGCGGCCAGGCTGCCGCCTGAAATTTTACTGAAAGGAGGAAACATCGTTGGAACGGAGTTATATGAATTTCTGCAATTATCTTTTGACCAAGAAAAAGATCTCCGCCAACACCCTTTCTTCCTATCAGCGCGATCTTCGCCAGTTGATGACCTATTTGCAGGCCAAAAATATCACCTCCTGGGCGAGCGTAACGGATCGTGATATGAAAAAGTACTTTGCTTCTTTGAAAAAGGCGCAGAAAAGCGAAGCGACCATTTCCCGCTCCATGTCGACGATGCGCTGCTTTTTCAAGTATCTTCTTTCGAGAAAAATGATCGCTGTCAGCCCGATGGTAGGGATCAAGGGCTTGAAAAGCGCAGCTCCTCAGCCGGAGATCCTCACCAACGAAGAGGTGGAGCTTCTCCTCTGGCAGCCGGACGTTTTGACGGTGAAAGGGATTCGGGACAAGGCGATGCTGGAGGTTCTGTACGCTTCAGGGATCCGCGTCAGCGAGCTGCTGACGTTGCAGGTTTCCGATGTAAATCTGGATATCGGGTATCTGATGCTGAACCATCATGAAGAAAAGGAACGGATCATTCCGCTTTATTCCCTTGCAGTCCAGGCGTTGCGTACTTATATGAACGAAAGCCGCAGGCAGCTGTTGAACGGCCAGAAGGAAAATACGCTTTTTTTAAACACTTCCGGACAACCCATGACCCGTCAGGGCTTCTGGAAGCTGGTTAAGGGGTATACGGCGGCGGCAAAAATAGACAAGGATATCACACCGAAAACGCTGCGTCATTCTTTTGCCGCGCATCTTTTGGAAAATGGTGCAGATATTAATATGGTAAAAGATATGATGGGGCATTCTTCCATATCTTCCACAAAGGTATACGCAAAGCTTTTGAAAGATAAGTATCTGACCGCCTATGAAAATTGTCATCCCCGCGCAGTAAAGGCAGGTGAGTGAGCATGGGGCTTTTCAATCAGTATCAGAAAGAAGGAAAAGGGGTTTCAAAAAATGAAACGACGCCAAGATTTTTGCTGTTTTTCCGGATTTTTTTCCGGAAATTCTGGCAGTTGATCTCGGCGAATATGCTGTATGTTTTGTTTTGCATCCCGATTTTCACAATCGGGCCCGCAACGGCCGGATTCACTAAAATCATGAGAAATTACGCCAGAGAAGAGCACGCGTTCATCTGGGGTGATTTTATCGAAACCTTCAAAAAGAACTTTTTGCAGGCATTTTTGTTTTCTTTGCTGGATCTCGGCATTTTTCTCTTTCTGTGGCTGGATCTGAATGCGATCCGGAATGTGCCGAACCAGTTTCTGAGCACCCTTTCGCTGGCGGCGATCTTCCTTTCCCTGACGGTCTGGGTGTTCATGCGCTACTATGTTTATAATATGATGATCACCTTCCGCCTTACCTTCCGGCAGCTGCTGAAAAACGCGTTTATTTTCTGCTGGGCGGGATTTTTCAGAAACCTGCTGCTCACGGCGATTCTGGTTGTGGTGACGCTGCTTTTGGTGCAGTATGTCAATATCATTTATCTTTTCTTTATTTTGGTGACGATTTATTTCTCCTTCTGCGGGCTGCTGATCAACTTTATCATCAATCCGCTGATCAAAAAATATATGATCGATGGGTTCGATCCGAAAACCGGAGAGCGGCTGGAGGATGAAAAATACGAGGGATTTGAGGAACCCGATTCCCGCGATGAGCTGGATCCCGATGAAGACTAAAAAAAGCTGTTTCAGAAAATTCTGAAACAGCTTCTTTTTTTATTGCAGATCGTTGATCCAGAGCGCAAAGGAAGCGTCGGACGGCATCCGCCAATCCCCGCGGGGGGAAAGGGAAACCGAGCCTACCTTCGGGCCGTCCGGCAGGCAGGAGCGCTTAAACTGCTGGGTGAAAAAGCGGCGTAGAAATGTTTTCAGCCAATGGATCAGCACTTCATCGTCATAGCTGTCCTGAAAGACATAGCGCGCCAGCCGCAGCAGCTTCTTCGGCGTATAGCCGAACCGGAGAAAATGATAGAGGTAAAAATCATGCAGCTCATAGGGACCGACCAGATCTTCTGTTTTTTGCGAAAGCTCTCCGTTCTGATCGACCGGGAGAAGCTCCGGTGAAACCGGCGTATCCAGGATATCCAGCAGGGTGGCGCGGAGTACGGGGGAGGCTTGCTCCGCCTCATAGCGCACAATATAGCGCACCAGCGTTTTCGGAACAGAGGCGTTCACGCCATACATGGACATATGATCGCCGTTGTAGGTAGCCCAGCCAAGGGCAAGCTCCGATAGATCCCCGGTGCCAACAAGGAGCCCGCCGCGCCGGTTGGCCAGATCCATCAGAACCTGCGTCCGCTCCCGCGCCTGAGAATTTTCGTAGGTCACGTCGTAGACCGTTTCCTCCTGCCCGATATCGGCGAAGTGTCGGCTGACCGCTGCGGTAATATCGATTTCCATCAGCTCGGCGCCAAGCTCTCTGCACAGCGAAACAGCGTTGGTTTTGGTGCGCGCCGAGGTTCCGAAGCAGGGCATGGTTACGGCCAGGATATCGCTGTTTGGCCGCCCGAGCAGCTTCATTGCCCGCGCGGCGACAAGAAGCGCCAGAGTGCTGTCCAGCCCGCCGGAGATGCCGACGACGGCGCATTGGGCTTTGGTGTGCTCCAGCCGTTTTTTCAAGCCCTGAGCCTGGATTTGAAGGATGGACTCCGCTCTTTTGCTCAGGGACGAGGGATCCGCCGGCACAAAGGGGTTTTTGGGATAGTGCCGGGTCAGCGTCGTTTCCCGCAGCTCCTGGTCAAAGAGAAGCACGGAGAATGGATCCGACCGGCTGTAGAAACTGGTATTTTTATGCCGCTCTGCCGTCAGGCGCTGCAAGTCTATTTCCGTGATCAGAAGCTGATTTTCTTCAAAGGGGGCGTTTTCTGCCAGGATCGCGCCGTTTTCCGCGATCAGATGATGGCGCGAAAAAACCATGTCCTGCGTAGATTCTTCCGGCCCGGCATTGCTGTAAATATAGCCGGCAATCAACCGGGCGGAGGTGGCTGAAACCAGAAGACGGCGATAATCGTCTTTGCTGATGACTTCATTGGAAGCGGAAGGATTGGCAATCAGCAGAGCGCCGGCCGCCGCCAGATACTGAGAGGGCGTTTCCGGGGCCCAGAGATCTTCGCAGATCTCAACGCCGAAGCAATAGCTTTCCAGCGCCTGATGCCGGAACAGCAGATTGGCGCCGAAGGGGATCTCCTCGTCGTTTATGAAGATTGTTTCCGTTCCGTCGAGTACTTCCGCGGAAGAAAACTGCCGCATTTCATAAAATTCCGCATAGTTTGGCAGATGGGTTTTCGGCACGAATCCGAGGATGTTGCCCTGAGAAAGAACCGCGGCGCAGTTAAAGAGCTTGCTCTGATAGCGAAGCGGAAGCCCTACCACAACGACGGGATATAATTCTTCCGTAGCCTTCCGGATTTTTTCCAGCGCCGTAAGGGCGCCGTTTAAGAGCAATTCGCTGTAGAATAAATCGCCGCAGGTGTAGCCGGTTATGCAAAGCTCCGGCAGAACCAGCAGATGAACGCCGGCCCGGTCGGCTTCCTGGATCCGGCCGATGATCTCATCGGCGTTTTTCTGCGGATCCGCAACAGAAACCGCAACGCTTCCGGCGGCAACCTTAATAAAACCGTCTTTCATAATCTCCTCCCGAATGGTTGGTGTATATTATCAATTTTATCGATCTTTCCGCATTTTGTCAATAAAAAAACGGGTCTAAGGGATGCTTCACATAAGGAAGCGTCCCTTTCGGCGTTTATTTGGGATTGAATTTTGGATCGGGCTATAAAGGCAAGGATATTTTGACCTCAAGCCCACCATATTCACTATGTCCTATTTCTACCGTACCCTTGTGAGCGGCAGCGATTTGTTTCACGATGAGCAACCCTAAGCCGTGGCGTTGTTCTGATGTGTTTTCATCACAAACCATATAGGGGAAGGGGATGAAGCAAGCACGTTTTGATTTATTTTCCGCTGTTTCCATAGTTGGAAAGGACGCGGGCGGAAGGGTCGTTGACGTCGCAGCCCGCCCATTCTTTGTTTGGCATCCAGAATCCGGCGATCATTTCCGCCTGACCGGGATAATACTGCTCAAAAAGCTCGCGGTAGAGAAGAGATTCTTTGGTAAAGGGCGGGCAGTAGGAATACCGGCCGCAGCGCGCCTGAAATTCTTCGTCCGTATACAGTTTTTCGGCATATTCCTTGAGGTCGTCTACCATCGAATGGCCGACAGCGTCGCTGAATGCGGCCTTTTCGCGCATCAGGATGGAAGGGGGGAGGTAGTCGCCTTCAAAGGCGTGCCGCAGAAGATATTTGCCGATCCCGTAATGATTGAGCTTTTTCTCCGGATCGACGCTCATAACGTATTCCACAAAGTCCAGATCCCCAAAGGGAACCCGCGCCTCCAGAGAATTGACGGAAATACAGCGATCCGCACGCAGAACATCATACATATGAAGCTCCCGGATCCGTTTTGCGGATTCCTCCTGAAAGGCTTCGGCCGAAGGCGCAAAGTCGGTGTATTTATAACCGAAAAGCTCGTCGGAGATTTCGCCGGTCAGAAGGACGCGGATGTCGCTGGTTTCATGCACGGCCTTGCAGACCAGATACATCCCGATGCTGGCGCGGATCGTGGTGATATCGAAGGTGCCCAGCAGGGCAACCACCTCCGGGAGCGCCTTTAAAACGTCGTTGCGGGTTATGATGATTTCATGATGATTGCTGTGGATGTAGTCGGCCACTTCCCGGGCGTATTTTAGATCAATGGCGTCGGCGTCCATGCCGATGGAGAAGGTTTCGATCGGCCGGTCGAGCGCCTTTGCGGCAACGGCGCAGACCAGAGAGGAGTCCAGGCCGCCGCTCAGCAAAAAGCCGAGGGGTGCGTCGGCGTCCAGCTGTTTTTCAATTCCCCGGGTCAGTTTTATGCGGATCTTGCGGCATACGGTTTCCAGATCGTCGGTGCAGATTTTTTCCACTTTTGTCATGTCGCGATAGCAATGAAAGGCGCCATCGGCATAATAATGCCCCGGCGGGAATGGAAGGATTTTGTCCGTCAGCCCCACCAGGTTTTTCGCCTCCGATGCGAAAAGAATGGAGCCTTCTGCGTCCCGGCCGTAATACAACGGCCGGATGCCGATGGGATCTCTTGCGGCGATCAGGGCTTTTTTCTCGGCGTCGTAGAGGATCATGGCAAATTCCGCGTCCAGCATCCGAAACATATCCAGCCCGTATTCCTGATAGAGGGGAAGCAGGATTTCACAGTCGGAATCGCTTGTAAAGGAATATCCCTTGTCAGCCAACTCCTGCTTGATGGAGCGGAATCCATAGATTTCCCCGTTGCAGACAAGCTTGTTTTCCCCAAGCGTAAAGGGCTGCATTCCCTCGGGGGTCAAACCCATGATCGCCAGCCGGTGAAAGCCGAGGCGGCCGTTTTCAATAGCAACCACCTCTGTCATGTCCGGCCCGCGGGACTTTGTCTGATCAAAGCCCTCTCTGAATTTTTCTGATGATATTACATTCCCGATGTAACCCATAATGGAGCACATGGTCCGATTCCTCTCTTTCAAAGACCTCGCGGATCACCCTTCTCCGGAAAACCGTACCGCTTTTCGCAGCGCCCCGCGGATTGTCCATAGGGGCGCGCGAAAAGCGGCAAGGAAATCCGGGAAAACAAGAGCTTTCCGTCTTTTTTTGTGTTTATTTGATGCTGAAGAGCAGCTTGCCATAGGAGGGATAAGGCCAGCTGGACGCTGCGGTGAGGGTTTCCATCTCGTCCACAACGATGCGCAGCTCGCTCATCGCCGCAAATACGGAGTCTTTATAGTAGCGGCAAAGAGCGCTGCTTTCGACAATATCGTCTGCTCCCAAAACGGCTTCCTCCAGCGCCTTGACCTTCTGATAGGCCGTTGCGTTCAGGCGGCTGAGCTTCTCCACCAGCTCTTTTTCGTAGCTGCAATCCAAAGAGTCGGAAAGGGAAGCCTTGGCCAGAGCGGCTTCGGTCAGCTCGCCGGTGAACTTGCTGACGGTGGGCAGAATGTCCTTTTTAGCCATATCCAGCATGGTGAGCGCTTCGATACGGATGACTTTGCAGTAGTTCTCGCAGGAAACCTCATAGCGCGCCTGAATTTCCGTCTTTGTATAGATTTTATGGTCGGTATAGAGCTTGACGTTTTTCTCATGGAGAACATAGGGCAGGCAATCCGGCGTGGAGGTGAGATTCAAAAGTCCGCGCTTTTTCGCTTCTACCAGCCAGGCTTCGTCGTAGCCGTTGCCGTTGAAGATGATACGCTTATGATCGGCTATGGTCTTTTTGATCAGATCATGAAGCGCGGTATCGAAATCAGGCGCGCCGTCCAGCGCGTCGGCAAACTGCTTGAGCTCTTCCGCCACAACGGTGTTCAGCACGACGTTGGCGCAGGAAACGGCCTGGGCAGAGCCAAGCATCCGGAACTCGAATTTATTGCCGGTAAACGCAAAGGGCGAGGTGCGGTTGCGGTCGGTGGTATCTTTGGGGAAGCGGGGCATCATATGAACGCCGATCTTCAGCAGATCTTTTTCTTTTGCGTCGTAGGCGGTGCCGTTTTCAATGGATTCCAAAATCTCCGTCAGCTCGGAGCCGAGATAAATGGAAACAACGGCGGGAGGCGCTTCGTTTGCGCCCAGACGATGATCGTTCCCCGCGGAAGCAACGGAGATTCTCAGCAGATCCTGATATTCGTCCACGCCTTTGATAACGGCGCAGAGGAACAGAAGAAACTGCGCGTTCTCGTAAGGCGTTTCGCCCGGCTCCAGAAGGTTCATCCCGGTATCGGTGGAGATGGACCAGTTGTTGTGCTTTCCGCTGCCGTTGACGCCGGCAAAGGGCTTTTCATGAAGCAGGCAGACCATATGATGCTTTCCGGCGACCTTCTGCATCATCTCCATCGTCAGCTGGTTGTGATCCGCCGCAATATTCGTTGTGGAAAAAACGGGAGCCAGCTCATGCTGGGCGGGGGCAACCTCGTTGTGCTCGGTTTTGGCTAAAATGCCCAGCTTCCACAGCTCTTCGTTGAGATCCTTCATAAAGGCCTGAACCCGGGGTTTGATGGAGCCAAAATAATGATCCTCCAGTTCCTGACCCTTCGGCGGTTTTGCGCCGAACAAGGTACGGCCGGTATAAATCAGATCCTTGCGCTGGTCGTAAACGTCCTTATCAATCAGAAAATATTCCTGCTCCGGGCCGACCGTCGTGCGGACGGCGGTAACGTCGTCGTTACCGAAAAGCTTCAGAACCCGCAGAGCCTGCTTATTGATCGCTTCCATGGAGCGGAGAAGGGGGGTCTTGCGGTCTAGCGCCTCGCCGCTATAGGAACAGAAGGCCGTGGGGATGCACAATACGTTATCCTTGATAAAGGCATAGGAGGAAGGATCCCATGCAGTATATCCGCGGGCTTCAAAGGTGGCGCGCAGTCCGCCGGAGGGGAAGGAGGAAGCGTCCGGCTCGCCCTGGATCAGCTCTTTGCCGGAAAATTCCATGATGATTTTTCCGTCGCCGCAGGGGGAGATGAAGCTGTCGTGTTTCTCCGCGGTCACGCCGGTCAACGGCTGGAACCAGTGGGTAAAATGAGTTGCGCCTTTTTCAATGGCCCAGTCCTTCATCGCGTTCGCTACTACCGCCGCAACGGCGCTGTCCAGCCGGCGGCCGTTTTTGATGGTGCGTTGAAGCTGCCTGTATGTTTCCTTGGGCAGCCGCTCCTTCATCACGGAATCGCCAAAGACGTTTTCACCAAAAATTTCAGATACTTTGCTCATTTTACGATAACCTCTCTTTCAAAAAATGAAGCGGCAATGAGGGTGAAGCAATCCCATGCTCCACGACCCCATTGCCGCTTTCGATGCATAAAATGAAAGAAACGGCAGATACAGGAAAAATGATTTCCCGACATCATTGCCGTTTCAATATCTGCATTATACTCTCGCTTTTTGGATTTGTCAATGCAAAATCGAAAAAAATTTTCATTTGGTGTTTTTGCCCAAAAAAACGGGAAAATCAAAAGAAAAATTCAATGGCCTTTCACTTGACAATCCGCGCATTTCAGATATAATTAAAATATAATTGAAAGAGTATGGGCAAAGATGTTCACCGGTTGCGAAAGTGCTCGCGGTTTCACAGGGCAGATGGTGGATATCTTATTTTTATTTTATGCCGGAATAAGGAGGACAAGCATGTATACCTATGAGGATGTCATGACCTTTGTTGAAGAGGAAAACGTCAAATTTATCCGTCTTGCTTTTTGCGATATCTATGGCAATCAGAAGAATATCGCCATCATGCCGGCGGAGCTTGAACGCGCATTTTCAGACGGTATTTCTTTCGACGCCTCCGCCGTTTTGGGATTTGGCGATGAGCTTCATTCCGATCTGTTTCTGCGCCCGGATCCCTCGACGCTTTGTATTTTGCCCTGGAGACCGACCAACGGCAGAGTTGTGCGGATGTTTTGCGACATTTTATATCCCGACGGCACGCCCTTTGAGAAAGATGGACGCCGGATCCTGAAAGACGCGGTGGCCCGGGCGGCGGCTAAAGGGCTGACCTGCAACATCGGAACGGAATTTGAATTTTACCTTTTTAAAACAGACGAAGAAGGAAACCGGACCTTCAAACCGTTTGATACGGCCGGATATATGGATATTGCTCCGGAAGACTGCGGCGAGAATGTCCGGCGCGAGATCTGCTTTACGCTGCTGGATATGGGAATCCATCCGGAGAGCTCTCATCATGAAGAAGGGCCGGGGCAGCAGGAGATCGATTTCAAATACAGCGATCCTCTTTCGGCCGCCGATAATGCGGTTACCTTCAAGGCGGTCGTTAAAACGATCGCCAGGCGCAACGGCCTTTATGCGGACTTTGATCCCAAGCCGCTCCCGGCGAGCAGCGGAAACGGGATGCACATCAATATTTCCGTTCATTCCGAGGATTCGGTGGATCACACGCCGGCGTTTCTGGCCGGGATCCTGCATCATATCCGGGATATCACCGTATTTTTCAATCCCACCGAGCAGTCCTACCGCAGATTCGGCGAGATGAAGGCGCCCAAGTATATATCCTGGTCGCCGGAGAATCGTTCCCAGCTGATTCGTATTCCCGCTTCTCATAAAAACCCCTGCAGGATCGAGCTGCGCTCTCCGGATCCGACCGCCAATCCCTATCTTGCATACGCCCTGCTGATTTATGCCGGGCTGGACGGCGTGGAAAAAAACATGACTCCGCCGGAGCCGGTGAACCTGAATCTCTTTACGGCGCCTCCCGCGGTGACAGATGCGCTGGAAACGCTTCCTCTGTCGCTGGGCGAAGCAAGGGCCCTGGCCGAGAACAGCGCGTTTTTACATGACGTTTTGCCTGTGGATTTTCTTCATTCCTGATTCCCGAAAGGAGAGGGCCAGATGTTTCATGATTCAATCAGTACCAGCGTTTTGCTGGTTACTGTTTCGGAAAATGCGAGCCGGTATTTTACCGAGCTGCTGCCATCCGGCCAGTTTCATCCCTTTCAGACCGCGACCAGCGCAGGCGAGGCGCGCAGGGTCTTGTCGGAAGCTCCGCCGGACATTGTGATCATAGACACCCCGCTGAAAGATGAATTTGGAACGCAGCTTGCGCTTTCCGTCGTCGAGCACAGCGGAGCCGGCGTGCTTTTATTTGTGAAAAATGACGTTTATGAACAGATTTCCTATGAAATGGAGCACTACGGCGTGTTTGTTCTGGCAAAGCCGGTGAGCCGCCAGAGTGTTTTTCAGGCGGTCAAGCTACTTGTCGCTTCCCAGGCAAGAATGCGTTCTCTGGAAGAGAGAAACTGGACTCTGGAAGAAAAAATGAAAGAGCTTCGTATGGTAAACAGGGCGAAATGCCTGCTGATCGAGCATTTGAAGATGTCGGAGCAGGACGCGCACCGATATATCGAAAAAACGGCGATGGATCATTGCGTAAAACGCGGAGAGATCGCCCGCAACATTATTAAAATGTATGACGATTGACGCTTGAGAAAGGGGAATGGTTATGTCAAAGTATATATTTGTTACCGGCGGCGTGGTGTCCGGCCTCGGCAAGGGAATCACCGCGGCTTCTCTCGGCCGTTTGCTGAAAGCCAGAGGGCTGAAGGTGGCGGCGCAGAAGCTGGATCCGTATATCAACGTGGATCCCGGGACCATGAGCCCTTATCAGCACGGCGAAGTGTACGTGACCGAGGACGGCGCGGAAACGGATCTGGATCTGGGTCATTATGAGCGCTTTATCGATGAGGACCTCAACAAGTTTTCCAATCTCACCACCGGCAAGGTATACTGGAATGTTCTCAATAAGGAGCGCCGGGGCGAATATCTTGGCGAAACGGTTCAGGTGATCCCCCATATCACCAACGAGATCAAAGCCTTTATCTACAGCGTCGGCAGAAAGACCAACGCCGATGTGGTCATCACCGAAATCGGCGGCACGACCGGCGACATTGAAAGTCAGCCGTTTCTGGAAGCGATCCGTCAGGTAGGGCTGGAGGTCGGCCGGGAGAACACCCTTTATATCCACGTTACGCTGGTTCCGTTTTTGCGGGGATCCGACGAGCATAAAACAAAGCCGACCCAGCATTCGGTGAAAGAGCTTCAGGGTATGGGGATCTCACCGAACATCATCGTTTTGCGCTGCGATGAGCCGCTGGACGAAAATATTTTTCGGAAAATTTCCCTGTTCTGTAACGTCAAGCCGGATTGCGTGATCGAAAACATCACCATCCCCGTTCTTTATGAGGCGCCGATCATGCTGGAGAAGAACCATTTCTCCGATATCGTCTGCCGGGAATTGCAGATCAACGCTCCCGCCTGTGATCTGACCGATTGGAATTTGATGCTGGAGCAGATCAAAAACCGCACCAAAAAGGTGACGATCGGGCTGGTGGGAAAATATGTGCAGCTGCACGACGCTTATCTGTCCGTTGCGGAGGCGCTTCGCCACGCAGGCTACGCCTATGAAGCGCGCGTTCAAATAAAATGGATTGACAGCGAGACCATTTCCGTGGATAATGTTAAAGAGAAGCTTGCCGGCTGCGACGGTATTCTGGTTCCCGGCGGATTTGGCAATCGCGGGATCGAAGGGAAGATCACCACGGCCCGCTATGCCCGCGAAAACAACGTCCCCTATCTGGGGATTTGCCTCGGGATGCAGATTTCCGTCATTGAGTTTGCGCGGAACGTGCTGGGGCTCAAAGAAGCAAATTCCGGCGAGTTTGATGAAAACGCCGAGTTCAAGGTCATCGATTTCATGCCGGATCAGAATAACGAGATCAATAAAGGCGGCACCCTCCGCTTGGGGGCTTACCCCTGCCTGATCGCAAAGGGATCGATGATGGAGCGGTGCTACGGCGCCGAGCTGATCCACGAGCGCCACCGTCACCGCTATGAATTCAACAATGAGTTCCGGCAGAAAATGATCGACGCCGGCCTTCTGGTCAGCGGTACGTCGCCGGACGGAAGAATCGTTGAAACGGTAGAAATTCCGGACAGGGATTTTTACGTCGGCGTTCAGTTCCATCCCGAGTTCAAAAGCAGGCCCAATAAGCCGCACCCGCTCTTCAAGGGTTTGATCCAAGCGGCTTTGAATAAACAAATATGAGGAGGAATGGCGATGAGTCAATTCTACGAAAATCCCCTTTGCACCCGCTATGCCGGCAAAAAAATGCAGGCGATCTTTTCGGCGGATCATAAGTTCTCAACCTGGCGCAAGCTTTGGATTGCCCTTGCGGAAAGCGAAAAGGAGCTTGGCCTGGATATCACCGACGAGCAGATCGCTGAAATGAAGGAACATATATATGATATCGACTACGCCCGTGCGAAAGAATATGAAGCGGAGCTGCGCCACGACGTAATGGCGCATGTCCATACCTACGGCGACGCCTGCCCTTCCGCTAAGCCGATCATTCATCTGGGGGCAACGTCCTGCTACGTGGGTGATAATACCGATATCATTCTGATGCGGGAAGCACTGGAAGAGGTAAAGCGCCTGCTTATCAACGCCATTTACGCCGCTTCGGAGTTCGCCGGGAAGTATAAGGACGTGCCTACGCTGGCATATACGCATTTTCAGGCCGCGCAGCCCACGACCGTGGGAAAACGCGCGACCCTCTGGATCCAGGATCTTCTGCTGGATCTGGAGCGCGTGGATCAGGCGATGGACTCTCTTCGTCTGCTGGGGTGCAAGGGAACGACGGGAACCTGCGCCAGCTTTATGTCGCTGTTTGACGGGGACTATCAGAAAGTGACCGCGCTGGAGAAAAAAATCGCAGAAAAAATGGGCTTCAAAAAGGTGATGCCCGTTTCCGGCCAGACCTATACCCGTAAAGAGGATTACTTTGTTTTGTCTGTTCTTTCGGGGATCGCGCAAAGCGCCTGCAAATTCGCCGGAGATATCCGTCTTCTTTCCCATATGAAGGAATTTGACGAGCCCTTTGAGGCAAAGCAGATCGGTTCCTCCGCCATGGCCTATAAACGTAACCCCATGCGTTCCGAGCGGATCGCTTCTCTGGCGCGTTATGTGATGATCGACGCGCTGAATCCGGCCATGACTGCGGCGACCCAATGGCTGGAGCGGACGCTGGACGATTCCGCCAATAAGCGGATTAGCGTTCCGGAGGCCTTTCTGGCGATCGACGGCATTTTGTCGCTTTACATCAATGTGATCTCCGGAGGTTCGGTTTATCCGAAGGTGATGGACGCCCATTTAAAGGAAGAGCTGCCCTTTATGGCGACGGAAAACATCATGATGTACTGCGTCAAAAAAGGAGGGGACCGGCAGGCGATCCATGAGGCGATCCGCGAGCATTCCGTTGCGGTCACAAAGAAGATCAAACTGGAGGGATGTCCCAACGATCTTTTGGATCGGATTTTGGAGGATCCCCGCTTCGGGCTGACGCAGGAAGAGCTTGATTCCATCCTGAATGTCCGGAACTTTATCGGATTCGCTCCGGAACAGACGGAAGAGTTTCTTGCCGGGTATGTACGCCCTGTTTTGGAAAAAAACAAAGCCTATCTGGGCGTTGACATAGAGATTAAAGTATAAGGGAGAGCTTGGAAAATGTTGACAGCAGTTGTAGGAATTAACTGGGGAGATGAAGGCAAGGGCCGCATGGTGGACTTGCTTTCGGAGCGATATGATATCGTCTGCCGCTATCAGGGCGGCAACAATGCCGGGCATACCGTCGTCAATGAGCGGGGGAAATTCATTTTGAATTTGCTTCCCTCCGGGATTTTGCGCGATGAAACGGTCAATGTGATGGGGCCGGGCATGGTGATCGATACGGAGCATCTTTTTCATGAGGTGGAAAGGCTGCGCGAGGGCGGCATCCAGATCACGCCTCGGCATCTCAAGATCAGCGACCGCGCTACCATCTGTATGCCGTATCACAAGCTTCTGGACTGCCTGGAAGAGGATCGGCTGGCAGATAAGAAATTCGGTTCCACCCGGCGCGGGATCGCTCCGGTCTATGCGGATAAATACATGAAGAAAACCCTGCGTATGGGCGATCTGCGCCATCCGGAGCTGCTGCGCGAGAAGCTGGAAGGGATTTTGGAGTGGAAGAACCTTACGGTGCATAACGGATACGGCCATGAGCCTCTTCAGGTAGAGGAAATGCTGAACTGGCTGGAAACCTACGCGATGGCATTCAGGGAGTATGTCTGCGATACCACGATTTTCCTCAACGACGCGATCAAGGCGGGGAAAAGCGTAATGTTTGAAGCGCAGCTGGGCGCCCTTCGCGATATCGATTTCGGCATTTATCCGTTTACCTCTTCCTCCTCTACCATCGCGGCCTATGCGCCGATCGGTGCCGGCATTCCCAATCAGAAGCTGGATGAAAGCATCGGGATCATCAAGGCGTATTCCAGCTGCGTGGGAGAAGGCCCCTTCACCTGTGAGCTTTTCGGGCCGAAAGGCGATGAGCTGCGGGAAGCGGGCGGCGAATATGGCGCCGCTACCGGCCGCCCCAGAAGAGTCGGCGGCTTCGATGTGGTGGCCTCCCGCTACGGGACTCTGATGCAGAGCGCCACCTGCCTTGCCCTGACGAAGATGGACGTGCTTTCCTATCTGGATCAAATCCCCGTTTGCGTCGCCTATGAAGTGAACGGACAGCGGATCGATTATTTCCCCACCGGCCTTGAGCTGACCGAGGCAAAGCCGATCTATGAGTATTTTAAAGGCTGGAAATGCGATATTTCCGGTTGTAAAACCAAAGAAGAGCTGCCCCAGGCCGCGCTGGACTACATCGCATTTGTGGAAAAGGCTGTCGGCTGCCCGATCAAATATATTTCTGTCGGGCCGGAGCGCGAACAGTATATCGAAATGTTTTAATGACCAAAGAGCCGTTTTTCCTCGAAACGGCTCTTTTCTTTTGTAAAAACTATTGTATTTTATACGCTTTTTTGGTATAATTCTTTCATATGCTTATATTTTAGGAGGGCTCTCCATGACGAAGAAAAAAATTCTGCTGCTGAGTCTTTTGGCTTTTATTCTGCTTTTTGTGATCGTCGGCCTGATTTTTGCCGTGCCGAAAATCAAGGGATATTTGCCGTATTATTATGATAAGACCGGCAGGAATCAGGAGGACATTCCGTATACGCTCACCATTGAAAAGACCGATTTTGAAAATGAAGTCGCTGCGGAGCTGGCGGAAAACGGCATCATTTGTTCATCGGCCCGGTTCTTAAACTACATTAAGGAAAATTATCCGGATTTTGTGTGGTACAACGGAATTTATTATTTAAACGCCAATATGTCCTATCGGGAGCTTTGCGAAGCGCTGATGGAACCGGATGTTATGCTGGACTATGTCAAGGTCGTGATCCCGGAGGGGAAGACCGTGCGCGAGATCGCGGAAATCGTTGCCAAGTCCGGTCTGTGCACCGCCGAGGAATTTTTGAAGGCGGCGGACAGCTACGATTATGATTATGATTTCATCGATGAACTGGAGGCGCGGGATCAATCCCTGATCGGCTATAAGCTGGAAGGCTATCTTTTCCCGGCCACCTATGAATTTCGCGCGGATACGGTCACGCCGCACCAGATCGTTGATGAGATGCTGAAGGCCTTTACGGAATACATCACGGAGGATCAGATCAAAAAGGCGGAGGAAATGGGTCTTTCGCTGAATGAATTCATCGCGTTCGGAGCCGTGGTGCAGGCGGAAGCTCCCAGCGAGGAGTCCATGACCGGTGTGGCGTCCGTCTTTTGGAACCGGCTGAATTCCCAATCCCTGCCGCGTCTGCAATCCGATCCAACGACGAGCTATGCCGAAACGCTGGAATCCCTTGACGGATATTCCGAGGAGATGAGAGCGGCATATGATACCTATACCTGCTCCGGCCTGCCCGTGGGGCCGACGAATTGTCCCGGTGCTGAAGCGCTCAACGCCGTGCTGAACCCCACCGATACCGATTACTACTATTTTGTGACGGATAAAAACGGTAAATTTTATTTCAACACCACGCTGGACGGCCATAATGCAACGATCCGCTCTCTTGTGGATCAGGGGCTTTGGGCATAAATCCGATGATACATATCATTCAACAATCCTGTCTGGAAAAAATAAGGCCCGGCACCAGGGAGTTCAAGCCGGCATATGAAAGAGCCAGCGCTCTGTGCGGCGAGGAGTTTGCTTATCAGATCGTGCTTTACAGCGATTGCGAAAGCGGCGAAGCCGTAACGGTGCGCAAGGAGAATCTGGGACGGGTATTCCTGTATCAGGTGACGCAAACGCCGGTGAGCTGGCCCCATCGGGAGGATGATCCCTATCCGGAGTATCTGGCAAATGAGCCGTGCCTTCTGCCGGATGCGCTGATCCCTCTTGAAAGCCCCTGTACGCTGACGGTCAACCGCAACCTCACGGTTCTGTGGATCGGCGTCATTGCGGATTTTCCGGGCGATTATGAAGTGCGGATTCATTTTGAAACCGGCGGGGAAGAGCTGGTTTCCTCTTTTCTTCTGCACGTTCTGCCAATTCAGCTCCCAAAGCAGAGGTTCCGCAACTGTCAGTATATTGATCCCTGCAGCATCGCGGCGCATTACCGCTATCCGATGTTCTGCAATCTCCATTGGGACCATCTGGAGAAATATTTTTCTCTGGCGGCGGAGCATGGGATCAATAATATCATTACGCCCATATTTCCCGTTACCTATAACGGCCGCCTTGTTGGAAGCGAAATGGTTCAGCTTGTGCAGATCAATGAGAAAAAGGGAAAGTACACGTTTCATTATGATCTGCTGGATAGCTGGCTGGTTTTGGCGCGGAAAAACGGAATCGAAAGCTTTACCTTTCCGCCGATCTTTCCCTCTCTTGAAACGCTGGAATGCCCGAAGCTGAAGGTGATCCGCGAGCAGCGGGAAGAAGATCTTTTTGAGCCGGAAGAGGATGTATTCAGCCCCAAATTCTCCACCTTTATCCGATCATTTATCCGCAAGCTGAGGCAGCACCTGAAAGAGCTCGGCATGGAAGATCGGGTCAGCTTTCAGATCAGTTGCGCGCCTGCCGTAGAGCAGGAAGAGCGCTATGCCCGCTGCCGCGCAATTATCAGAGATGTGATAACCAGGCATCGGATATCCGACGTTATGGTCGGGCGAAGCTTTTATGATCTTGGCCTCGCTTCTACGCCGATCGTGCCTCTGCACGAGATGGAGCGTTTTTTGGATACGGACATACTCAACCGTGAGGTCTGCCTGGATATCGATACGTCGAAGGATATGGTGAATTTTCTGATCGCTTCTCCTTCCGTTCGGGTGCGTGCCTTTGGTCTGCTTTGCCGCAGATATGACCTTGTCGGGATGTTTCATCCGTGGTTCAATCATTATATTGCTCCGTCCGGCGACGCTTTTGATCCCTTTTGGAATGCGGACGGAGCCAACAGCCGTCCTTCCGGCTCGGATTTTCTGGTTTATCCAACGCAGGCCGGTCCGATCCCTTCTATCCGGCTGAAGCAGCTGTTGTTTGCCATTCAGGACATCCGCGTCATGGAAGCGCTGGAGCGCTTTATCCGTCACGAACGGATCGTTTCCATGCTGAAAAAGGAATTTCCCGTCACCCTTTCGCGTATTGCGGACGCGCCGGAAAAATTCCTTGCTCTGCGGGATCGCTTCTTTGAGCGGCTTGAACAGGAAGTAAAGAGTAAATAGAGAGGTTATATTTTATGAAATTAGGTATCGTCGGTCTTCCCAATGTTGGGAAAAGCACGTTGTTCAACGCAATTACAAATGCGAAGGCGCAGTCCGCCAACTATCCCTTCTGCACCATCGATCCCAACGTAGGGATGGTATGCGTTCCGGATAAAAGGCTGGACGTTTTGGCTGAAATGAACCATTCCAAGCGCGTAGTCCCGGCGGTGATCGAATTTGTGGATATTGCAGGGCTGGTCAAGGGCGCTTCAAAAGGTGAGGGACTGGGCAATAAATTCCTCGGCAATATCCGTGAGGTCGACGCCATTGTCCATGTTGTCCGCTGCTTTGAGGATGAAAATATCGTCCATGTGGATGGCTCCGTTGATCCCATCCGTGATATGGATACCATCAATCTTGAACTGATTTTTTCCGACCTTGAGGCGGTGGAAAAGATGCGCGACCGTGCGCTGAAGCTGGCCAAGGGCGATAAAAAGCATCTTGCCGAGGTGGAGCTGTTTGATAAAATCAAAACGGCTTTGGAGGAGGAGCGGTTTGTCAGCACCGTTTCTTTTACCGAGGACGAGCTGGAGCTGATGAAGAGCGTTTCGCTTTTGACCAATAAGCCTGTCATTTATGCCGCCAATGTATGCGAGGAGGACTTTAAAAACGGGAAACTGAGCAATCCCTATATTGCCGCCGTTCAGGAACGCGCCGCCCGGGAAAATGCCGAGGTGGTGGTGATCTGCGCACGGCTGGAGGAGGAAATCAGCGAACTGAGCGAAGAAGAAAAAGAACTGTTTCTGGCTGAGCTTGGATTTGAACACAGCGGTTTGGATCGGATGATTTCCGCCTGTTATCGGCTTTTGGGTCTGATCAGCTATATCACAAGCGGCGAAATGGAAACCAAGGCCTGGACAATCCGGAAGGGAACCAAAGCACCTCAGGCCGCAGGGAAGATCCACAGCGATTTTGAGCGCGGCTTTATCCGGGCCGAGGTGGTGGCCTATGATGATCTGATCGCCTGTGGATCGATGCTGGCCGCCCGGGAAAAGGGGCTGGTACGAAGTGAGGGAAAGGAATATGAGGTGAAGGACGGCGACGTCGTCCTCTTCCGATTCAACGTATAAATAATAAAGATCCGGCAGAACCGGATCTTTATTTTATGACGATTAAAACCGAAAGCAGAACAACAGCGAACAGCAACAGAAAAAAACCGATTTTCCACCAGTTTCTGGAAGGGGAGGGGCGTTTTGCACGGATATGAAGATTCATCATCCGTTCGCACTCCTTGACCACATCCTGATAGGGCGGTTTGCCGCCGGAACGAAGAATGAAGATCGCCTGTTCAAAAAGATCACTCTCCGTGTTATTCAGTAAGATTATTTGTTTGCCGACTCCTTTGATCATACCAACACCTCTTTGTTAGTATTTTGAAAAGAAGGGGGCTTATTCAGCGTTTTTCTGGAATTTGCACACCATGACTGTTACGTCGTCTTTTCCGCTTTCTGATTTTTCAGATAAGCTTCTCAGGATTCTCCGGGCAAAATCCCGAACATTTTCCTGTATGCTTTCAGTCAGAACCTTTTCAAGATCCCCTTCCAGTGCGCTCAGGCCGTCTGAAGCCAGGATCAGATAATCTCCGTCTGAAAGCTGCACGCTCAGGTGGCGCAGACGGTCTTTTTCACAAAGCCCCAGCGGAACTCCGCCGCCGCTCAGAACCGTCAGTCTGCCGTTGTGGATATGGTAGCTGTCGAAGGCGCCTGCTTTGTAAAAATCCGCGGCTCCGCTGTCCAGATCAACGGCGCAGATATCCACGGTCGTAAAGACGTCGTTGCGGCGAAACCGGGCGGCGGAACGGTAAATTTTCAGCGCGCCGGGAATAGAAAGTCCGCCGGCGATCAGCTTTCGGATCGTGCCGATCACCAGCTCGCTTTGCAGACCCGCCTCTTTTCCGCTTCCCATACCGTCCGCAAGAACCAGATAATAAAGGCTTTTTCCGATCGAAAAGCCGATGGCGGTATCGCCGCTGATCTGCTCGTCTTTTTTTGTTTTGCAAAGAGCGCAGCAGGTGATGCTGAATTGAGCGCTTTCCCGGATGCGCGCTGTGAATATCCCCTCGTTTTCTTTAAGGGTCAAAAGGAATCCGATCGGAAAATGCGGCGCGACCACCTCGCGCACAATGTTTTCATACAACAGATCACCGTTTCCGGTAAAATATATTTCGCATTGCTTGCTCCCCCGTTCGTCCAGAAAAAGGCTGATATCGCGGACGGTCAGCCCGCGTTTTTCCAGCGTTTTTCTGATTTTTTCCTCATCGTCGGTCAAAAAGCGGATGGAGCGAACAGAGGCGTCCATCTTCAATTCGATTTTGCGCGAAAGATGATTCAGCTGATCCACCAGATCTTCAAAATCCTCCGACTGGCTGGAAACCAGACGTTTTTCGATGATCTCCGCCATGGCGCGGGGCTTGATGCAAAAGGGGATTGCATCCTCGATCCTGCCCAGTTCATCGGTCTGAAAAAAGCGCTCGGAAAGCGCCTCCAAAGCTTCCGAAAGCTCCGGCTCGTTTTTTTCATAACAAATCGCCGCTTTGGGGCAGATCATATCGCAGTCTTCCCGGCAGGCGGCAAGCAGTTTTTGCGGCGTTTTTTCCTTGTCGGCCTGCTTGCGGCTTTTTTTGACGGCGATATAAGACGACAGGAAAGAGCGCAGCTTTGCTTTCGGGATCAGAGCCACCATGCCAAAGGCCAGGAGCGGTTCGCCGAAATACCAGTAATTCCAGGGAAATTTGCCGAAAAAAAACAGCACGGCATAGTATACCAAAATGAAAGCCGCCATCGCGAACCGATCGGAGAAGGCCGAAAAAACGCAGCAGACCAGCGTGCCGACCACAACGGCTGAAAAAATGGCTTCTCCGCCGTTCCCGACCGCCGCAAGAATAATCCCAAGACAGGATCCCAAAACGGCGGTGTGGCTGGTTTTCAGGCAGCATAGAGCCAAAAAGAGCAGCGCAATGGAAACGATCCGCGCTACGCTCATGTTGAAGAAATATACGTTGTGAAGCGATACCAAAATCAAAATCAGCGTGATGGCGGCGGCAATCAATTCCCGTGATGAGAGGTAGCAGCACCGGCGAAAGGCGCGGACGGCGTAGGTGACAAAATAAATGCAGCAGCAGATTAAAATACATTCCCCGATCAGGATCAGAACATTAAAAAGATTCAGCTGCCCTACCAGAAGGAAGAGAAATCCGGAGGTAAAGCAGCAGGCGGCTGAGAGAACGGCGGTATCTTTCTTTTCGATCTTCAGGGATTTATGAAAGATCATGTAGATGACGTAAATCATGGTGAGCGCTGTGATGTATTTGAAAACGGAGAGATTAAAGGGATTCAGCAAAACGCCGAAGGCAGCGCCGAGATAGCAAAAGGTGGGGATCAGGCCGATCTCCGGGCTAACAGACAGTAAAATCAGCGAAAAGGGAGAAAAATTCTCGCTCAGGGAACATTTGGCAGAGAGAAAGCCGAGAACCAGCGAAAGGGTTATGCGCAGAAAATAATAAAACCCGGCAACCAGAGTTCGCTGGACGCGGTCGAATTGATGACGGACCTTGATCATGGATACGCTCCTTTTTACGTCGTTTTTTCCCATTATAGTAAAGGCCGTCCGCGCTTTTTGCCGTAATTTGTCGAAAGAGCAAAATATTTTTAAAAAAGATATGGATATTTATTTTGAAATCATATATAATCTATTTAATAAACAGTAAGGGATAAAAATGGAGATTCAATCGCTTGATTTAAAGCCGGTGGTTCAGCCGCTGGTCGCATGGTACAAAATGAATAAGCGCGATCTGCCCTGGCGCCACGATCCAACGCCTTATCGGGTCTGGGTTTCCGAAATCATGCTCCAGCAGACCCGCGTTGATCCGGTGATCCCCTATTATCTGCGCTTCATGGAGCGCCTGCCGGACGTTTACGCCCTGGCGGATTGCCCGGAAGACGAGCTAATGAAGCTGTGGGAGGGGCTGGGGTATTACAGCCGGGCCCGCAATCTCCAGAAGGCCGCCTGCAGGATCGTGGAAGCGGGAAGCTTTCCGAAGGATTTTGAAGGATGGAAGGCGCTTCCGGGCATTGGGGAATATACGGCCGGCGCAATTTGCTCCATTGCCCTCGGCCTGCCGACTCCCGCCGTCGACGGCAATGTCCTGCGCGTTCTTTCACGGGTATCCGGTTCTTTTTCCGACATCATGCTCCCGGCGGTCAAAAAAGATTTTGCAACGGCGCTTCGCCGCGTATATCCGCCCAATCAGACTTCGGATTTTACCCAGGCTCTGATGGAGCTGGGCGCGATCGTCTGTCTGCCCAACGGCGCGCCCCTTTGCGCCCGGTGCCCCCTGCGCGCTCTTTGCACGGCTGAAAGGGAAGGCCTGATCGACCGCATCCCCGTCAAGGCGGAAAAGAAAAAGAGAAGGATCGATAAAAAAACGGTGCTGATCCTGCGCTGCGGCAATAAGATCGCCCTCAGCCGGCGCCCTGAAACCGGGCTTCTTGCTAATCTCTGGGAATTTCCAAGCCTGCCCGGCTTTGTAACGGAAAAGGAGCTGGCAGAGCGCATTCAGGGGCTTCTCGGGATTACCCGGCTGGAATCCTCCACCCATCTGTTTACCCATATCGAGTGGCAGATGATCGGATATGAGCTGCATCTTTCCTGTGCGCCGCCCGGATACGAATGGGTGACGATCGAGGAGGCTTTATTCCAGAAAGCGATCCCCAGCGCATTGCGCTGCTACTCCAATCATTTGAAAAATTTGCGTTATGAGGAATGAAAAATGAAACATATTTTAAAAACTGCGGGATCCCTGCTGCTGGATCAGTTTCTCGGCGTTTTTTCCGGCTGGATGCTGGTGGTCTGCGTATCCGTACTCTTCAAGAACAGCCTGACCGGCTATGTTATCGCCTTTTGCATCTGCTTCGGATTTTACAGCTATATCACCTATAATACCGCATTCAAAAGCGGATTTCGGGATCCCAACCGCCTGAAAAAGGAACCCGCCTATCGCGGCTACTGGTATAAAGGCGCTGTCGCCGGGGCGATTTCCGCGATCCCCGTGGCGATCCTATATGCCGCTTTTCTGATCACCAACGCGCTGATCGTCTATTCCTACTTCATGATTTTCAATATGTATTGGACCTGGCCCATGGCCAATATATTCCCCAATCACCGCCCTCTTGTTATGGCGCTCGCCTTTTTGCCCATGATTCTGATCCCCTGGGTGGGATATATTGCCGGATACAAAAACTTTATGATTTCCGATGTCGTGGTAAAACTCTGGAAAAAATATGCTGAAAAGAAGAAGGACGACCCGCAATCCATGTGATTGCGGGCTTTTTCATATCCTTGCGCACACAGTCATATATTTTTGAGAGGTGATTGATGTGCTTTTGAAGAAAATCCGCGGGATTGCCGCCGTATTTGCGGTCTGCGCCGTTTTTACATGGATTGCGGGATCTTTGCCGCATTTTTCTTTTGCCAGGAATACGGCGGCGCAGAACGTCCGTTTCATTCTGGACGCCGGCCACGGGAACCCGGACGGCGGCGCCGTCGGCGCGGACGGAACGACCGAGGCGGAGCTGAATCTTGCGATCATTCGGAAGGTTTCAGAGCTGCTGAACCAGAAGTCCGTAAACCACATCCTGACGCGCACCGATGAAAACAGCATTTTTTCAGAGGGCGAAACAATTCACGCAAAAAAAGTTTCGGATATCCGGAACCGAATCGCCATCGCTGCCGCCAATCCTGCGATCCCAGTCATCAGTATTCATATGAACAGCTATCCCAGCAGTTCGGTTCAAGGCATTCAGGTATTCTATGGGGAGGGCAGCGAGGAGGCGCAGAAACTGGCGGATTCCCTTCAGCATGCAATGAACGAAAGGCTTCAGCCGGATCATACCAAGACCACCAAGACCATACCGAAGAATGTTTATTTTTTTGCCAACATAAGCAATCCATCGATTTTAATCGAATGCGGCTTTGTTTCCAACGCCGAAGAGCTGCAGAAACTGAAAACGGAGGAGTATCAGATGCAGTTGGCGCAGATCATCGCCGATGTTTTGACAGCCGAAAGTTGACTTTATATCCGGAATGAAGTAAAATAATAAAAAAGTGATAAAAGGCGGTTGTAAAGATGCCGAAAAGCAAGCAGATATTTGTCTGTTCGGCGTGCGGATACGAGAGCTTGAAATGGAACGGCCAATGTCCGCAATGCAGGGAATGGAGCACATTTGAAGAAAAAACTGTCCAGCCGGCGCAGGCGGCCGGCTCTTTTGCAGGCGGCCGGGCGATGGAAATCAAGCCGATCGAATCGATCAGAGGGGGAAGCGAGATGCGCTTTTCCACTGGGCTTGGGGAGCTGGATCGCGTGCTGGGCGGCGGGCTGGTCGTTGGATCTCTTACGTTGGTCGGCGGTGATCCCGGGATCGGAAAATCAACGCTTCTGCTGCAAATCTGCCAGTATTTGGGGAAAAGCAAGAAGATTCTTTATGTTTCCGGTGAAGAATCGATGAGCCAGATCAAGCTGCGGGCGGAGCGGCTGCGGGTGAGCAGCGAGAATCTCTATCTGGCCTGCGAAACCGACGTGGACACGATTTTGAGCGCCTGCCTGGAAAATCAGCCGGATCTTTTGGTCGTAGATTCGATTCAGACGATGGTCTGCGCTCAGGCGAGCGGAACGCCGGGAAGCGTTTCCCAGATCCGGGAGGCGACCGCCGCTTTTATGCATTTGGCCAAAGAGCAGGGGATCACGGTTCTGATCATCGGTCACGTAACCAAAGAAGGGGCGCTTGCCGGGCCTAAGGTTCTGGAACATATGGTGGATACGGTTCTCTATTTTGAAGGGGATAAAAATCTCAATTATCGCATTCTCCGAACCGTTAAAAACCGGTTCGGATCCACCAATGAGATCGGCGTTTTCGATATGCAGAATGAGGGCCTCCGGGAGGTGGAAAACCCCTCCAAAATGTTTCTGGACGGTCGGCCTGAGAATGTGCCGGGCACCTGCGTTACCTGTATTCTGGAAGGGACGCGCCCGGTATTGGCGGAGATTCAGGCTCTGGTTTCCAAAACCGCTTATCCGGTTCCGCGGCGGATGGCAAGCGGGATCGATCTGAATCGGATGGCCCTTTTGATCGCCGTTCTGGAGAAACGGGCAAACCACGTTTTGTATAATCAGGACGCATATGTCAATGTAGTCGGCGGCTTCCGCATTCCCGAAACCGCCGCCGATCTGGCGGTTGTTTTGGCGATTGCTTCCGGTTTTGCTGATTTTGAAATGCCGGGAGATCTGATCGCGGTGGGGGAAATCGGCCTTTCCGGAGAAGTGCGGGCTGTATCCTTCTTGGAAAAACGTATCAGAGAAGCCAGAAAGCTTGGCTTTGCCCGCATAATGGTGCCTTCACGAAATCGGCTGGAGGGAACCTTTGAAGGAATCGAGATCATCAAGGTCGCCTCGGTTTCTCAGGCGATCTATAAAGTGAAGAATCGGCAATGATTTTTCGACCCGCGCAGCAAGAACTGCGCGGGTCGCTGTTGTTTTCACGCTACCCGGCTGTATACGCGCTCTTTTCAGGCGCATTCAGCCGGGGCTTTTTTCTGCAAAAAAAGAGAAAGAGGGCTCTTTTATTTTATTTTTTTTGTGATATAATAGTAGTCATGACGGCGCCGGTGATTTTACCGGCGTATCCCATGAAGAAAAGGAGGGTTTTGCTGTGGATCATTTCAAGCTGGTGTCATCCTATCAGCCCACCGGCGATCAGCCGCAGGCAATTGAAAAGCTTGTCCGCGGCATGGAGCGCGGCGCAAAAGAGCAGGTTCTTCTGGGCGTTACCGGTTCCGGCAAAACCTTTACAATGGCCAATATCATCGCCCGGATCAATAAGCCGACGCTGGTTCTGGCGCATAATAAGACCCTTGCCGCCCAGTTGTGTAGTGAATTTCGGGAGTTTTTCCCGGAAAACGCCGTGGAGTACTTTGTCTCCTATTATGATTATTATCAGCCGGAAGCTTATATCCCGTCTTCGGATACCTATATCGAGAAAGACAGCTCCATCAACGATGAAATCGATAAACTGCGGCACAGCGCGACCTTTTCTCTTTTGGAACGAAAGGATACCATTGTGGTATCTTCTGTTTCCTGTATTTACGGTCTGGGCGACCCGGAGGAATATAAGAACCTTGTTTTGTCGCTGCGGCCGGGCATGGCGAAAGACCGTGATGAGGTAATAGAGCATCTGGTGAGCGTTCAATATGAGCGCAATGATTTTGAATTGCTTCGGAACAGATTCCGGGTGCGCGGCGACGTTTTGGAGGTGTTTCCTTCCGCGTCCTCCGATACGCTGATCCGCATTGAATTTTTCGGTGATGAAATCGATCGTATTTTTGAAACCGATCCGTTGACGGGGGAGATCCGGCGCGAACTGACCCACGTGGCGATCTATCCGGCCTCCCATTATGTGATCGGTGCGGAAAAGCGAGAGGCGGCCATGG
The DNA here is from genome assembly GCA_944387895.1 of uncultured Clostridia bacterium. Classification (GTDB taxonomy): domain Bacteria; phylum Bacillota; class Clostridia; order Oscillospirales; family QAKW01; genus QAKW01. Next base: position 40,020 of record CALXGQ010000008.1, on the reverse strand, counting down.
TGGAAATTGAACGGGAGCTGCGCGAAAGGATCGATTATTTTACGCAGCAGGGAAAGCTTCTGGAGGCGCAGCGCATCGAGCAGCGCACGCGCTATGATCTGGAAATGCTGCGCGAAATTGGGTTTTGCACGGGAATTGAAAATTACTCCCGTATTCTGAGCGGCCGCGCTCCTGGCAGCCCTCCGGCAACGCTTCTGGATTTTTTTGGAGATGATTTTCTGCTGATTGTCGATGAATCCCATGTCACCCTTCCTCAGGTGCGCGGTATGTACGGCGGCGATCGTTCGCGTAAGGAAATGCTGGTCAACTACGGCTTTCGTCTGCCTTCGGCCTTCGATAACAGACCGCTGAATTTTCAGGAATTCACCAGCCGTTTGGATAAGGTGCTTTATGTCAGCGCCACGCCGGCGGCTTATGAACTGGAGCGCAGCGAGCAGACGGTGGAGCAGATCATTCGTCCCACCGGATTGCTGGATCCTGAAATCTCCGTTCGTCCGACCGAGGGGCAGATGGATGATCTTCTGGCGGAAATCCATCGCTGCACCGATCAAAAAAACCGCGTGCTGATTACAAGCCTCACCAAACGGATGGCAGAGGATCTGACCGAATATCTGGAAGAGATGGGTGTAAGGGCAAAATACTTGCATCATGATGTCAAAACCGTTGAGCGCATGGAGATCGTCCGCGATCTCCGGCTGGGCGTTTTTGACGTTCTGGTAGGGATCAATCTGCTGCGGGAGGGGCTTGATATTCCGGAGGTGGCGCTGGTCGCCATTCTGGACGCCGACAAAGAGGGCTTTTTGCGCAGCGAAACCTCGCTGATCCAGACCATTGGGCGCGCGGCCAGAAACGCCGGCGGTCGGGTCATTATGTATGCGGATCAGGTGACACCTTCTATGGAACGCGCCATCCGCGAAACTGAGCGCAGAAGGAAGCTCCAGACGGCGTATAACGAAGAAAACGGGATTGTTCCGCAGACCATTCGGAAGGAAGTTCATGCCGTTCTGGAGATTGGCGCCGTTCCGGCGGAGCCGAAGCGGCGGGGGCCGAAATTCTCAAAAACCGAAAAGCAGGCGATGATCCGGGATCTGGAAAAGCAGATGAAAGAAGCGGCGCGGCTGCTTGAATTTGAATATGCCGCGCTGCTGCGGGATAAAATTGAAGCATTGAAAGGGGACCAGGGCGATTAAATGGCACAGAAATATATCACGATCAAAGGCGCCCGTGAAAACAATCTGAAGAATATCGATTTGAAAATTCCCAGAGATAAGCTGGTGGTATTCACCGGTCTATCGGGATCGGGAAAAACGTCGCTGGCGTTTGATACCATTTATGCGGAAGGGCGCAGACGCTACGTGGAAAGTCTTTCCTCCTATGCGCGGATGTTTTTGGGGCAGATGAACAAGCCGGATGTCGATAATATTTCCGGCCTTTCTCCTGCCATTTCCATCGATCAGAAAACCACTTCAAAGAATCCGCGCTCCACCGTCGGAACGGTGACGGAGATTTATGATTATCTTCGGCTGCTTTATGCCAGGATCGGCAAACCGCATTGCCCTGTCTGCGGCCGTGAAATCGTCCAGCAAACTGTAGATCAGATCGTCGATCGGGTCTGCATGATGCCGGAGCGAACCCGCATGACCATTCTGGCGCCGGTGGTGCAGGGTCGAAAGGGCGGGCATCAGAAGCTGCTTGAGGACGCGAAGAGAAGCGGCTTTGTGCGCGTGCGGGTCGATGGGAGCCTCTACGACCTGAGCGAAGAAATCAAGCTGGATAAAAATATCAAGCATACGATCGAGATCGTGGTGGATCGCCTGATCATGAAAGAAGGGATCCAGCAACGCCTTACCGATTCCCTGGAAACCGCCCTGAGCCAGGCGGACGGCCTGGTGATCGTGGCGACCGACGAGGAAGAGATCCTGTTTTCGCAGAATTTTGCCTGCCCGGAACATGGCTACTCCATCAGCGAGCTTTCGCCGCGTATGTTTTCCTTCAACAGTCCTTTTGGCGCCTGCCCGGAATGCGACGGTCTGGGCTTTTTGATGAAGGTCGACCCCGCTTTGATCGTTCCCAAGCCGCAGCTTTCGATCAACGAGGGCGCCATTCGCGCCAGCGGATGGTATCTTTCCGGCGGGGAAAACATCGCAAAGATGTATTTCCGCGCGTTAAGCGAAAAATACGGATTTTCTCTGAACACCCCCTTTCAGGAGCTGACTGAGGAGCAGCAGAACATTTTGCTTTACGGCAACAACGGGGAAAAACTGGATATGAAGCGCAGCGCAACTTTTGGCTCTGTTGCGTATAACGCCTCTTTTGAAGGCGTCATTCCGAATCTGGAGCGGCGGTTCAGAGAAACCAACAGCGATTTTATTCGCCGGGAAATTGAAAATGTCATGAGCGATTCTCCGTGCCCCTGCTGCCGGGGAAAACGCCTGAAAAAAGAGGTGCTCTGCGTCACGGTAGGGGGACGCAGCATCGCGGAAGCGTCCGATCTTTCTGTGAATGCGGCGATTGATTTTTTTGAAAATATCGATCTTTCGGAAAAGGATCGCATGATTGCGCGCCGCGTACTCAAAGAAGTTGTGGAGCGGCTGAGCTTCCTCCGAAGCGTCGGCCTTGAATATCTGACGTTATCCCGGAGTGCCAGCACCCTTTCCGGCGGCGAAAGCCAGCGCATCAGGCTGGCAACCCAGATCGGTTCCTCGCTGACGGGTGTTCTTTATATTCTGGACGAGCCTTCGATCGGCCTGCATCAGCGGGACAACGATAAACTGATCGCAACCTTAAAGCGTCTGCGGGATCTGGGCAATACGCTGATCGTCGTGGAGCACGACGAGGATACGATGCGGGCGGCGGATTATATTGTGGATATCGGCCCCGGCGCCGGGATCCACGGCGGCGAAGTTGTTTTCAGCGGCACACCGCAGGAAATAGAAGGCTGCAGGGAATCTCTGACCGGGCAATACCTGAGCGGAGAAAAAAAGATCGAAATTCCAAAAACGCGGCGGCGCGGCAACGGGAATTTTTTGGAGATCATCGGCGCGGAAGAGAACAATCTGAAAAAAATCAGCGTAAAAATCCCGCTGGGTACCTTCACCTGCGTCACCGGCGTATCCGGTTCCGGCAAGTCCTCGCTGATCAATGCGGTGCTGTATAAAACCCTTGCCCATGAATTGAACGGCGCCAAAACTTTCCCGGGAAAGGTGCGGGAGATCAGAGGAATCGAACATCTGGACAAGGTGATCGATATCGATCAGTCCCCGATCGGGCGGACGCCGCGCTCCAATCCGGCCACCTATACTTCGGTTTTTTCGGATATCCGGGATCTCTTTGCCGCCACAAACGGAGCAAAAGCCCGGGGATACGGCCCCGGACGCTTTTCCTTCAATGTGCGGGGAGGAAGGTGCGAGGCCTGCCAGGGCGACGGCATCATCAAGATCGAAATGCACTTTTTGCCGGATATCTATATTCCCTGCGAGGTATGCCGGGGAAAGCGCTATAACCGGGAAACGCTGGAAGTGAAATATAAGGACAAATCAATTGCAGACGTTTTGGAAATGACGGTTGAAGAAGGGCTTTCCTTTTTTGAAAACCACGATAAAATCCGGCGCAAGCTGCAAACCCTGTTTGACGTTGGGCTCTCTTATGTGAAAATCGGGCAGCCCTCCACGACGTTATCGGGCGGAGAAGCGCAGCGGGTCAAGCTTTCAACGGAGCTTTCCCGGCGCTCTACCGGCCAGACGATTTATATTCTGGACGAACCCACAACCGGCCTGCATACCGCCGATGTGCAGATGCTGATTTCCGTATTGCAGCGGCTGGTCGACGCGGGAAATACCGTTGTTGTGATCGAGCATAATCTCGATGTGATCAAAACCGCCGATTATATTATCGACCTTGGGCCGGAAGGTGGAGATAAAGGCGGCACGGTCGTTGCGTCCGGAACGCCGGAAGAAATTGCCGCCTGCGAAGAGAGCTACACCGGTGCATATCTGAAGAGGACTGGCGTAAAGTAATTTTACTTTTCAATCAACGCGCGTTTTGAAAACGCGCGTTTTTCTTTTCATAACGGAGAAAGTTGCCGCATATGTTGAAAGCGGGGAATAAAGCGAGGTGGTATGATGCCTTTTTCGGATCGGGAATTGCTTGCGCGCCTGATTCAATGCGAAGCCGGAGGCGAAGGTGATATTGGAATGAAAGCGGTGGCAAGCGTTGTGATGAATCGTGTGCACTATCCGGTGGGGGAATATGCCCGCATCGGCGAGGGAAATCTGCGCAATGTGATTATGCAGCCGGGCCAATTTGCCTGTGTAAGCAATAGTGAGATCGGTAATCCGCAAAATATCTACAATATGAATCCCACGCAGCTTCATTATCAGATCGCCGATTGGGCCATCTCCGGCAACCGACTTCCCGGACTTGGCGAAGCGCTCTGGTTCTATAACCCGTATAGTGAAAGTTGCAGGCAGACATTTCCCTCCGAGGTTGGCTACTATATCGGGAAATATCAGGCTCATTGTTTTTACAATCCGACGGATCTGTATGAGTTTACATAATTTGGAGGTGGTCATTCATGGCGGAAATGAACAGCAACGGGACCCCGTTTCGGGCGCCGGAGAACAACCGCGTCGATATGACGCAATCACCGGTTTATCCCGGATCCTGGCAGCAGATTCTTCATGATTATGAAGGGCAGTACTGCATCATTGATTTTCTGATCGGAACGGAAAGTATGGTACATAAGGAAGGCATCCTCTATAATGTCGGCGTCAGTTTTATTGTGCTGTATGATCCCCGGAGCGGAAACTATGTTGTCTGCGATCTTTATTCCATCAAATTTGTCACGTTTGCAGGAACCATCTCTCTGCCGTCCGCCAAGATCCCGCGCAAAAAAGTTTAAGAATCACCCTGCCGGTCTGCACCGGCAGGGGTTTTCTTTTCCTTTGATCGGGTTTGCTGTATTGACAAATATTGAAATTGTGGTATTATTATATAATAATAAATAAAATTGAGGTAAAAGTATGACGGTTAAGAGCATGACCGGCTTTGGGCGGGGCACCGGTTCCTTTGGCGGGCTGGATTTCACTATTGATATCAAGTCTGTGAACCATCGTTTTTTTGATTTTTCTGCCCGGCTCAATAAAGACTACGCTTTTCTGGAAGAACCCATAAAAAAACGTGTGGCGGAGATGGTGGCCCGCGGCAAGGTCGACGTTTATTTTCATACGGAAAAAAACGCGGAAGAATCCGAGTTGACCGCTGTTGTCAATGAAGATTTGGTACGAGCCTATCTGAACGCCGCGGAGCTTTTGAGCGAGAATTTTGGTATCAGCAACGATCTTACCGCCGCACGTATCATCACGCTTCCGGACGCACTCACGATTACCCGCCCCGAGATTTCGGACGACGAGGTGAAAGCGGCGGTGCTGTCCGGTTTGAATTGTGCCCTGGAGTCCTTTATCACCATGCGGGAGCAGGAAGGGCAAAAGCTGAAATCGGACATTCAGAATAATTTGGATTTTATTGCCCGTTCCGTTGAAAAAATTGAAAAGCTGGCTCCGGACTCTGTGGACGCTTACCGGCAGCGCCTTGAGGCGCGGATCCGGGAAATGCTGGAGGACCGCAGTATGGACGAAGCCCGCGTTTTAACGGAAGTAGCTCTTTTTGCCGATAAGGTTGCGGTCGATGAGGAAACGATCCGGATCAAAAGCCACCTTTCTCAGTTTTATGATCTGCTGGAGCAGGGCGGCCCAATCGGCAAAAAGCTGGATTTTCTGGTTCAGGAGCTCAACCGTGAGGTCAACACCATCGGTTCCAAATGCAGCTGCATTGAAATTACGCGTATTGTCGTCGATGTTAAGTCCTGCATCGAAAAGATCCGCGAGCAGATTCAAAACGTGGAGTAACAGGGGAGAAAAATATGAGGCTCATCAACATCGGTTTTGGCAATATGATCAATTCGTCCCGTATTATAGCGATCGTCAGTCCGGACAGCGCTCCGATCAAGCGCATCATCACCGAAGCAAAAGAAGGCCGGGTTCTGGTCGACGCTACCTATGGCCGCCGCACCCGGGCGGTTATTATTACCGACAGCGATCACGTTATCCTCTCGCCGCTTCAGCCGGAAACGGTGGCGCACCGGATGACTGACAGCGCCGAGGAGGGCGACGGCGATGACGAATAAGGGCAGGCTGATCATCATATCCGGCCCCAGCGGCGCCGGAAAGGGAACGGTTCTGAGCGAAGTGTTCCGCTCCAACCCGAATTTGGAATATTCCGTTTCCGCCACAACGAGAGCTCCGCGACCCGGAGAAAAGGACGGCGTGAATTATTTTTTTGTCACAAGGGAAGAATTTGAGCAGAGCATTGCCCGGGGCAATATGCTGGAGTATGCCGTCTACTGCGGTAATTACTACGGAACTCCTGCGGATTTTGTTGAACGGCAGCGCCTTCGGGGCAGGGACATCGTTCTTGAAATCGAATCCTGCGGCGCCCGTCAGGTCAAGGAAAAATGTCCGGACGCCATTAGCATCTTCATCATGCCGCCTTCTCTTTCGGAGCTGGAAAAGCGCCTTCTCGGGCGGGGAACCGAAGCGCCGGAGGTTGTTGCCGCCCGGATCGCACGAGCCAAGGAAGAAATCGATTCTGCTGATTTTTATGATTTCAAAGTAGTGAACGACAATGTTGTTCGTGCTGCGGAAGAAATAAATGAAATTTTGAAAAACAACTGAAAAGGAGTAGTAAAATATGTTGTATCCTGCTGTATCTGAGCTGGAAAAAATAGCAAAGAGCCGCTATGCCGTTGTGATCCTTGCGGCGAAGCGCGCCCGCCAGATTGCTGAACTGGCTGAAAAAAATCAGCTGGAGCTGCCGGATAAACCGGTCAAAATGGCGATCAATGAGATCGCCGCCGGCAAGGTGACGATCAAGCAACCCGTTTCCGATCCGGGCGAAACGACCGTCGAAGCCGAAGCGGAAATGTAAAAATGCCGCTGGTCTGCCGTGTTGCAATTGATCAGATCGTTCTGAAAATCGACAGGGAGTATGACTATTTTTTGCCTGCCGCCTGCAGCAGCGCCGTTCCCGGCGTTCGGGTGGTCGTTCCGTTTGGAAAGGGCAATGTTTTAAAAAAGGCGATGATCTTTTCCGTTTATGAAGCGGAGGATCCCGGCGATTTGAAGAGCGTTGTTCGGATCCTGGATCAGAATCCGGTTCTGGATTCGGCGCATCTTCAGCTGGCCGCCTGGATGGCAGAGCAGTATTTTATTACGCGCTATCAGGCGATCCGGTGTATGATCCCCCGCGGTCTTGATTATCAGATCAACGAGATTTTTTCCCTGAACCCGGATCGTGCGTCATATCCGCCGGAATATCAGGAGCTGGTATCTTTTATGCAGTCCGCCGGAAAGGCGGTGCGCCGCGCGGATTTTCCGGAAAAGCTCCGGCGTCTTTGCCTGCCCGCTTACCGGGACGGCGTTTTGATCGAAGAGATCTGCTCCATCCGCAACATCGGGGATCTGAAGGAAAAAAAGATCCGCCGCGCCTGCCCGGTGGATCAGATCGAGCTTTATCTTTCGGAGCTCCCTCAACGCTATTACCAGCAGCGGGATCTTCTTTTGCTTTTTTTGGACGAACCGGTTCTTTCTGCAAAAGAGGCGTTGTATTATGCCGGGTGCGGGGCCTCAACCGTCAAGACCCTTGCTCAGAAAGGCCTGATCGAAGTTTTCAGCGAGATTCGCGAACGCAGGCCGTATCAAACGATGGAGCGCGCTTCAGACGCCAGCCCGATCCACCTTGAAGCGGAGCAGGAAACGGTATACCGGGACATCGCCGGATCCTTCGGCAGGGAGGGAACCCATCTTCTTTACGGAATCACCGGCAGCGGGAAAACTCATGTTTTTATGCGCCTGATGGACGACGTGCTTGCGGCCGGGCAGGACGTTTTGCTTCTGGTCCCCGAGATCGCGCTTACGCCGCAGCTGCTCAGCAGGTTTTATCTGCGCTACGGCGATTGTGTATCCGTCCTCCACAGCGGCCTTTCCCTTGGAGAAAAGGCGGACGAGTGGAAAAAGATCCGGGCCGGCAAAGCACGGATTGTCGTGGGCACCCGCAGCGCCGTCTTTGCGCCCCTTCGCCGCCCCGGTCTGATCATTTTGGACGAGGAGCATGAATCCAGCTATAAATCCGAAAGCAGCCCGCGTTTCCATGCCCGGGATATCGGACGTTTTTTATCGCGTCTGCATCAGATCCCCCTTGTATTGGCGTCGGCAACCCCGGCGATCGAAAGCTATTATCTGGCGGAGCGCGGGATTTATCAGCTCCATATGCTGACTAAGCGCTATCATAACGCCTCTCTGCCGGAAGTCAGTCTGGTGGATATGCGCGCCGAAGCTGCGGCGGAGGGCGCCAAGCTGTTCAGCGCGCCTTTGAGAAACGCCCTTGAAAAGACCTTTCGTGAGAAAAAGCAGGCGATTTTGTTTCTCAACCGCAGAGGAATGCACACCATTGTCGGCTGCTCCTTCTGCGGCACCGTCGCGAAATGTCCCAATTGCGGGATTGCCCTGACTTTTCACAAACCAAATCAGCGGCTGATGTGCCACTATTGCGGATACAACATCAAACGCTTTTATAAATGCCCGGAATGCGGCAGCGAACATATTCGGATGCTGGGTCTGGGCACGCAGTATGCGGAGGAGGAGCTTAAAAGCCTGTTTCCTGCGGTGCGTATTCTGCGGATGGATATGGATACGGTGGATTCCTATCTTTCCTTCGGGGAACTGCTTTCCGCGTTCCGGGACGGGGAATACGACGTGATGCTGGGTACGCAGATGGTCGCAAAAGGTCTGGATTTCCCTGCGGTTACGCTGGTCGGCGTTTTGCAGGCGGATATGTCGCTTTACGCCGATGATTTTCGCGCTAATGAGCGCACCTTCAATTTGCTCACCCAGGTCTGCGGCCGCAGCGGCCGGAGTGGGGAGCCGGGCAGCGCCATCATCCAAACCTACTGCCCGGAGCATGAGGTGATCGCCCTTTCGCGGAATCAGGACTACGTTCAGTTTTACCGCCAGGAAATCGCCTTTCGCCGACTGATGCAGTATCCGCCCTTTTGCGATATCCTGTTAATCGTGGCTGAAAGCCATTCCCGGCAGACTGCGGCGGAAGGGATCGGAACCATTTACCGCTATCTTCAGACCGCCAGCAACAGCACCTTCGCCGATATCCCGCTCCGCCTGCTTTCGCCCGTGGTTCCGCGCCTGGGGATGCTGCGCGGGCGGCACCGGATGCAGATGCTGGTGAAATGCAAAAATTCCGCCAGGCTGCGCCAGTTGATTGGCGCGTGCAGAGAACTGCCTTTGTCTTCCGACCTTCAGGTGGTTTACAATATGAATCCGATTCAGTTTTATTGAGGTGAAAAATGGCTCTTAGAAAAATCGTTGTGAACGATACAGACTTTTTGGGAAAAAAATCACGCCCTGTCACCAGCTTCGACGATAAGCTGGCAACGCTGGTCGGCGATATGCGCGAAACGCTCCGCAAAGCGGAAGGCGCCGGTCTGGCCGCACCGCAGGTTGGCGTTTTGCGGCGCATTTTTATCGCGGATATCAGCGGCGAAGGTACGGAATATAAAGAATTTATCAATCCAGAGCTGATCTCGGCCACCGGAAAAAACGATCGCTATCTGGAAGGCTGTCTTTCCTTTCCGGGGCGCAGCTTCCGGATCGTCCGGGCAAATAAGGTGAAAATGCGCGCGCAGAATGTGGCCGGAGAATGGTTTGAATTTGAGGCGGAGGATTTTCTTGCCCGGTGCCTGCTTCACGAGAATGATCATTTGAACGGGATCACCATCCCGATGATCGGCGAAGAGGTCTTTAGCGATGACTGATTTGCGGGTTTTGTTTATGGGCACGCCGCAGTTTGCGCTGGAAAGCTGTAAAATGCTCAGCGCCCGATATCATTTGGTGGGTGTGGTAACGCAGCCGGATCGGCCCAGCGGCCGAGGAGGGCGGCTGGCGGCGCCGCCAGTCAAGGAGTTTGCCATCAGCCGAAATCTGCCTGTTTGGCAGCCGGAGAATTTGAAGGACGGCTCCTTCCGGCAGGTCCTGGAGCAAACAAAACCGGATCTGATCGCCGTTGCAGCCTATGGCCGAATCCTTCCGGAATATATCCTGGATTATCCCCGCTACGGATGCATAAACGTTCATGGATCTCTGCTTCCCAAATACCGGGGCGCCGCGCCGATTCAGCGCTGCGTCATCAACGGCGAGGAAGAAACCGGCGTTACCATCATGAAAATGGCAAAAGGGATGGATACGGGGGATATGATCCTGCAAAAGAAAACGCCGGTTATGGAGCAGGACACCGCCGGAACCCTCTTTGACCGCCTGGCGGTGATGGGCGCAGAGGCTCTTGAGGAAGCGATCGAGCAGATTTTGAGTGGAAGGGCTGTGTTCACGCCGCAAAAGGAATCGGAGGCCACCTATGCGCCCATGATCGAGAAAGCGGAAGCGGCGATAGATTTCAGCCGGAGCGCCCGAACGGTTCGCAATCTGATCATGGGGATGAATCCTTCCCCTGGTGCTTTTTTGGACTGCGGCGATTATCGGCTCAAGATCCATGAAGCCTTTTTGGGCGAAGCTTCCTCCCGGGCGCCGGGAACCATTGCTTCGATCTGTCCGGAGGGGATCGCGGTCGCCTGCGGCGACGGCCTATGCGTTTTGATTAAATCCATTCAAAAACAGGGAAAGAACAAGACGGATGCATATTCCTATGCCTGCGGCGCTAAACTTGCCGTAGGGGGACGCTTAAAGTAAAGGAGATTCTGGCAAACGATGTTTCATTACTATTATTTTGGCATTTTTGCGATGCTGCCGGTCATTCTTTTCGGCCTGATCGTTCAGATGAAGATGCAATCGACCTATTCCAAATACGCTGCCCTGAGAAATACGAAGGGGATGACCGGCGCGCAGATGGCCGCGTTGATTTTGCGCGGCGCCGGGATCACCGATGTTCAGATCGTCTGCACAAACGGGCATCTTTCGGATCATTTTGATCCGACCAAAAAAGTGATTCGCCTCTCCGAAGGGGTTTTCAACGGAACCAGCATTGCTTCGGTCGGCGTGGCTGCTCATGAATGCGGCCATGCGATCCAGCACGCGGTGGGATATTTCCCGATCCGGGTACGGTCCGCCGTTGTCGGAATTACCAATTTCAGCTCAAAGCTGCTTTATATCCTGATGATTGCAAGCATCTTTTTGAACAGCTATACCTTCAGTCCGGTGATCTTCAATCTGGCGATCCTCTGCTATGCAGTAATATTTTTCTTTCAGCTGGTAACGCTTCCGGTAGAATTTAACGCTTCCGCCCGCGCCGTGGCGCAGATAGAAAGCGCAGGCTTCGGGGAAGAGGACGTGCGGGGCGTGAAAAAAGTGCTCTCCGCCGCGGCGATGACCTATGTCGCCTCCGCGATCACCGTTTTGTGGCAGCTTCTTTTGCTGATCAGCCGCAGCAGGCGCAACAACTGATGCCCAGTCCGCGCCGGATCGCATTCAATTTAATAGAGAACTGGGAGCGCAAACAGACCTTTCCGCAGCTTGCGCTGAAGCACGTGCTGCGTTCCGTTCCCGATCAAAGGGATCGTCGGTTCATAACCGCGGTCGTATACGGCGTTGTGGAGCGGAAAATCACGCTGGATTTCCTGCTGGAGCAATGCTCGGATCGCAGCGTTGCGCGTCTGCCGGCGTCGGTTCTTTCGGCGCTGCGCATGGGCGCTTATCAGATGTTTTATATGGACGTTCCCCCATCGGCCGCCTGCAACACATCGGTGGATTTGATCCATCAGAGCGGATTTGCGCACAGCGCCGGTTATGTCAACGCCGTGCTGCGCCGCTGCGCCCGGGATCGGGAACAGCTTCTCACTTTGAAAAAAGCGGATTTTTCCGTTCGCTATTCGATAGATCCCGCGCTGGTTACGTTGCTTTTGGAGCAGTATGGAAAAGAAAAATTTGTGGCCATGATGGAAAGCTTTTCCCGTCCGGATACCTCTGTTTTTCTTTTCCATAACATCAAACGCGGAACAGAGCAGGAGTTTCTGGGGCGGATGCAGCAAGAAGGAACGGCGCTGACGCCTGCCGGACTTCCGCACATGTTTCGCTCAGCCGCCGGTTTTGCGATCGAGGAATCCGCCGCATACAGGGACGGATGGTTTCATACCGTTGGGTTCCATTCGGCGGAAGCGGCAATGTTCATGCCGGAGAACGCTGGAACGGTTTTTGACCTCTGCGCCGCCCCGGGCGGCAAGACCTTTATCATGGCGGCCTTGACCGGCGGAGCGGTTCGCGCCTTTGACGTCCACGCTCATAAGGTATCGGCTCTGGCCGCATCCGCAGAGCGTTTGGGGCACGCCAATGTGACCGCCCTTCAGGCCGACTCCTCGGTTCTTATCGACGATCTCTGCGGGACGGCGGATTTTGTGCTGTGCGACGTGCCCTGCAGCGGCCTGGGCATGATGGGGAAGAAGCCGGATATCAAGTATAAAACCTATCAGAGCGCCGATTTCACGGAATTGCAATACCGCATTCTGGTCAACGGCGGGCGGTACTTAAGATCCGGAGGACGGCTGGTTTATTCCACCTGTACGCTGGACCGGCGGGAAAATGAAGAGGTTGTCGCGCGGTTTTTGAAGGACTTTTCTGATTTTCTTCCGGATGAATCCGCTCTTCCCGGCGGGCAAACGACCTGCTTTCCGGAACAGGGCGGCGACGGGTTCTATATTGCAGTTTTGAAGAAAGGATAACCATTGAAGGCAGATCTCAAATCCATGACAAGGGAAGAATTGACTTCCTACATATGCGCCCTGGGCGAGCCTTCTTTTCGCGGCGGCCAGATCTTTCGCTGGCTGCATCGCGGCGCCGGCGGTTTTGAAGAAATGTCCGATCTGCCGAAGAGTCTGAAGCAGAAGCTGGAGCAGGAGGCGTTCATCACCACGCTGAAAATCTACGGGCGCTATCAATCCGCTCTGGACGAAACGGTAAAATACCTGTTTGAGCTGGAGGACGGCAATATCATTGAAACGGTGGCGATGAAGTATCACCACGGTTATTCGCTGTGTATTTCCTCTCAGGTAGGATGCCGGATGGGGTGTTCCTTTTGTCAGTCGACGAAAGGCGGGCTGATCCGGTGCCTGACAGCGGGGGAGATTTTAGATCAGGTTCTAAAAGTACAGGCCGATCTCGGAACGCGCATTTCAAACATCGTTCTGATGGGGATCGGCGAGCCGCTGGATAATTTTGAGCAGGTTCACCGTTTTCTGATCAATGTCAACGATCCGGAGGGGATCCAGATCGGTTATCGTCATATTTCTCTTTCCACCTGCGGACTTGTGCCGGGGATCGAGCGGCTGGCGGAGCTGGAGCTTCCGATAACCCTCTCAATTTCTCTGCACGCAACCAGCGATCCGATTCGCTCGGAGATGATGCCGGTCAATCGAAAATACAATCTGGCGCAGCTGATTGGCGCGTGCAGAAAATATCAGCAGCACACCGGGCGACGGATCTCCTTTGAATACGCCGTCATCGCCGGGGTAAACGACCGGCGCGCCGACGCGGAGCGGATGGCCGCGCTGCTGGACGGACTTTTGTGTCACGTCAATCTGATCCCTGTCAATCCCATCGAGAATGGGGTTTATCGGCCGCCGTCGAGAAAAAATATTTTAACCTTTCAGGAGCATCTGATCAATCTCGGACTAAACGCCACGATCCGAAGAACGCTGGGAAGCGATATTTCCGCGTCCTGCGGACAGCTTCGCCGCCAGGCCGTGGCAAAAGGAGGGAGTGCCTTATGAAAATAGTTGGAAAAAGCGATATCGGCAAGGTGCGCGAAGAAAACCAGGATTCCTTCTGGTTCCGCAAGCCGGGGGCAGACGGTTTGGGCATGGCCGTTGTCTGCGACGGCATGGGCGGCGCCCGTGGCGGTCAGCAGGCAAGCTCCATAGCGGTGGCGGCTGTGCGGGACTATCTGGAGAGCCATTCTCCGCCCATGGATATGGAATCCGCCTTCCGGGAGATCGTTTCCCTCGGCAACCGGTACGTTTATCAGAAATCCTGCGAGGATCCGGAACTATCCGGTATGGGAACAACAATGGTTTTGGCTGTTACAGATGAAAAAACCGCCTGGTTTGCCAATGTAGGTGACAGCCGCGGTTATCATATAACAAACGGCGGGATCCGCCAGATCACCAAAGATCATTCTGCGGTGCAGGAGCTGGTAGACAGCGGGCATCTGACAGAACGGCAGGCAAAGATACATCCGAATAAAAACGTCATTACCCGGGCAATCGGCATCGACGAAGAGGTGTATTGTGATTACTTTAAAATATCCGTTTCGCCCGGCGACGTGATCATTCTTTGTACCGACGGATTGAGCAACAGTATCGATGAAAGCGAGATACAGTTTGAGATCTCCGGCGGCAGCTTTGAAGAATTACCCAATCGTTTGATTGATCTTGCAAACAGCAGAGGCGGCGCGGATAATATTACTGTCGTTGCGATCCAAATTTAAGGAGGACCGAATCATGGAAAAATATATCGGAAAAGTTCTGAACGACCGCTATATGATCACCGAGCTGATCGGCGTAGGCGGCATGGCGTGCGTTTATAAAGCGTTTGATAAAGTGTGCAACCGGGTTGTTGCGGTAAAGATTCTCAAGGACGAGTTTATGTCCGACGCGCAGTTCCGGCGCCGTTTTACCAATGAATCGAAGGCAATCACCATGCTTTCCCATATCAACATCGTTGATGTTTACGATGTTTCTCTGGAAGGGGACGCCCTCTATATCGTCATGGAACATATCGACGGCATTACCCTGAAGGAGTATATGGAAAAGAAGGGTGCTCTTTCCACAGCGGAGGCGCTTCATTTCATCAAACAGATACTCAAGGGCCTTGCCCACGCCCATGAGCGCGGCATTGTCCATCGTGATATCAAGCCGCACAACATCATGCTTCTTAAAGACGGCACCGCCAAAATCACAGATTTCGGCATTGCGCGCCTGACGAAGTTTGATACCCAGACCATCAGCGATATGACCATCGGTTCCGTTCATTATATCAGCCCGGAGCAGGCCAGCGGGGATCGCACCGACGAGCGCAGCGACATTTATTCTGTTGGAATCATTCTTTATGAAATGCTGACCGGAAAGCTGCCCTTTGAGGCGGATACGGCTGTTGCGGTGGCGCTCAAGCAGGTTCAGGCCCAGCCGGATCTGCCGACGGAAATTAAGCCGGATATCCCCCAGGGGCTGGAGGACATCACCCTGAAGGCCATCATGAAGGATCCGGCCCTGCGTTATCAAACGGCCGGCGCCGTTCTGGCGGATATTGCGCTTTTTGAAGCCGATCCGACCATCACTTTTGATTATACGGCCGAACCGGACGGAGAGGCCGGCCTTATCTCCGATAATTCTCCCACCATCTTTGCCGGCGGGCTTTCGACCGATCCCGGCGCATCCGACGGTGAATCGCCGGAGGATCCCGACGCTGCGGCGGAGGATGAAAATGAGGAAGAGGGGGAAGAAGAGGAAAAACCCTCCTTTAAAACGACCTGGCTGCCGATTATCGCCGGGGTCGGCACCGCCTTTGTTGTGCTGATTCTTGTTGCACTCGGCATTATTTTCCAGAAAGAACTCTTCGGATCCAATACCGTTGCCTGCCCCAATCTTTTGGGGATGGAGGTTGAGCAGGCCCAGGAGTCTTATAATTTTGAAATTGTCGTCGGCTCTACCGCTGCAAGCGATACCTATGCGGAGGGGCAGATCATTTCCCAGTCCCCGGCGGCGGACAGCCAGATCAAAAAAGACGGCACGATTACCGTTGTGGTCAGCACCGGGCCGGAAAGCACCAATACCAATGAAGATATCTCTGAGGAAGATACAAACTATGTTCCGGACGTTTTGAATTATACCAGAGCGGACGCCATTGCCGAATTCAAACGGCAGGAGATTTCCTACCGGATCGAAACCAGAAACGATGACAACGTGGGAGAAGGTCTTGTTATTTCCACCTATCCCTCTCCGGGAACTGAGGTTGACAGCTCTACCACCGTGGTTATTTATATCAGCAGCGGCCCTGCCGAGGAGGAGGAAGAAGATCCTCCCGTGAATGAGATCGAAACGGTCAGCATGCCGGATCTCAGCGACATGACGGAAGAGGCTGCCAAAAAGACCCTGACGAACAATAAGCTTGAAATCGGCACCGTTTCCACCGACTACAGCGATACTGTGGAAAAAGGCAAGGTCATTTCCCAGAGCGTTCTGAAGAACGTGAGCGTTGAGGTGGGCACCAAGATCGACATTGTCATCAGTCTTGGCCCTAAGGAGGAAGAGGAGGAGGAACCGCCGGTTCCGGTAGAGCCTGAAACCGAAACGGTGGTCGTCAAGATGGATCTGAGCGCTTATCTGAATACCGAGGTTCAGATCTCCATCCAGACAGAGGACGGAACTGTCCTTGAAACCCTGACCTTTACGCCGACGGAAACGGAGTATACCGCTTCTCAGACGGTGACCCGCGAGGTCGACGCCACGCTGAAGGTGATTGTCAACGAAACGGACGAAATCGAATTTACCGTTGAAAAATCGGCATGACCGGCCGGGTCGTTAAGCTGCTCTCAGGGGTCTATTCGGTGGAAACGCCGTCCGGAAGCTATCTTTGCCGCGCCAAAGGCAGCTTTCGCGTGCAGGGCGTTTCCCCCGTCCCGGGGGATATGGTGGAAATCACAGCCTTTCCGGATCGCTCCGGGCGGATCGAGCAGATTTTGCCCAGAACCAACCGGCTGATCCGTCCCAACGTGGCAAACGTCGACGTTTTATGCTATGTTTCCTCTGTTTCCCATCCTGCGCCTTTTCCTTTCACCATCGATAAAATGCTGGTCATTGCCCAGGCGCAGGGAATAACGCCGATCCTGGTATTCAATAAGGTCGATCTCCCCGATCCGGACGGTGCTGGGGCGCTGGCCGCGCTTTATGCCCGCATCGGATGCCGTGTATATTGCGTTTCCGCCGCAAGCGGGGAAGGGATTGACCGGCTCCGGGAAGACCTGGCTGGCAAAATCGTTGTTTTTGCCGGGAACTCGGGAGTGGGAAAAAGCAGCCTGCTGAATGCAATGTATCCCGCTTTATCGCTGGCGACCGGCGAGATTTCCGAAAAACTCGGGCGTGGTCGCCATACCACCCGCCATATCGAATTGTTTCACGCCGGAGGCGCCCTGATCGGCGATACCCCCGGATTCGGCGCTCTGGAGCTCGATGGTTATTCCATCAAACGCACCGATCTGGCCGGATATTTTCCGGAGTTTCAGCCGTTTTTGTCGGAGTGTCCCTATTCCGACTGCGCTCATCTGGATGAACAGGACTGCGCCGTGCGGAAAGCGGCGGCGGAAGGCCATATCGCGCCGAGCCGCTATGAGAGCTACCGTCAAATCTATCAGATACTGAAGGAAGATGAATCGCCTTGGAGCAAAAAGCAAAAAAACTGATGATCTTTTTGGCGGGAGAGCTGCGTGATAAAGGCGGCGTCGAAGAGAAGATGCGCGGTGGTTCCTTTGATTATTATGCGGCGGACGGCGGCTATCTTCTGGCAGACAAGCTGGGCGTTCCTCTGCAACGCATCCTGGGGGATTTTGATACGGTGGATCCGCCGAAGGCCGGCAATGTTTACCGATATCCCGCCGAAAAGGATCAGACTGACAGCGCCCTTGCGCTGGATCATGCCATTGAAGACAATTATCGCGATATCTGGATGATCGCGCCCTTTGGCGGGCGTCTGGATCATACCATCGCCAATCTCGCCCTGTTGGAAGCGGCGGCGGAAAAGGGGGCGGAGCTCAAGCTGTATGACGGGGAAAACCTTGCATTTCTGCTTGGCGAAGGGACGCATGTTTTCAGCGGCGCCCGCTATCGTTATATTTCCTTTTTTTCCTGGGGCGGCAAAGCGCTGGTTTCTCTTCGGGATTTTAAATATCCGCTGGATCACGATCTGCTGGAGCGCCGGATCCCCCTTGGGATCAGCAACGAGCCTGCGGGAGAAGAACCGGTCATTGAGGTTCACAGCGGAAGAGTGCTCTGTATTTGTATTGAAAATAAACGGGAGGTACTATGACCAGACAAAAGCAACGCAAAATCGTCTTTCAGCTGATTTACGCGCTGAATTATCAGGGGCTGGAAAGCCGGGATTTTCTGCTGGAAGAATTTTATCGCCAGCAGCTGCTGGAGGAGCATATCCCCTATATCGACCATTCCTTTTTGGGCGTCTGTGAAAATTGGGACGCCATCGGCGCGCTGATCGAGCCTGCGCTGACCCGCTGGTCCATCAAGCGCCTCAGCGCCGTTTGTCTTGCGATATTGCGCCTGGCTGTCTATGAGATCAAATTTAATCCCGAGATCCCGGATCGGGTGGCGATCAACGAAGCGATCGAGCTTGCCAAAGAATTTGGCGATGAGGATTCCGGAAGCTTTGTCCACGGCGTGCTGAGCGCCATTGCGCAGTAAAATGGAAAATACCGCAATTTCCGTCACACAACTGAATCAGTATCTCAAAGGCCTTTTGGAATCCGATCTGAACCTGCGCAACATCTGGGTGCGCGGTGAGATATCGAATCTGACCATTCACGGCAGCGGCCATATCTACCTCAGAATGAAGGATGAAAACGGCGTCATCAGCGCCGTAATGTTTCGTTCCAGCGCCACCCGGCTGAAATTCCGCCCCGAAAACGGCATGATGATCATGGCGCGCGGCAGCGTTTCGGTTTTTGAAAAAAGCGGCGTCTATCAGCTGTATATCACGGAAATGAAACAGGATGGGGCGGGGGATCTTTATCTGGCGCTGGAAGAGCTGAAAAAGCAGCTGGCCGCCGCGGGAATATTTGATGCGGGCCATAAAAAAACGCTGCCTGCCATTCCGGAGCGGATCGGCGTGATCACTTCGCCTTCCGGCGCGGCGGTGCAGGATATCATTCGGATAACAGGCCGCCGCTTTCCGCTGGCCGAGGTTGTGGTCTATCCCGCCATTGTGCAGGGCGATCAGGCTCCGGCGTCGCTGATCGACGGAATCCATTACTTTGAGATGGAGGAGCCGGTCGACGTTATCATCATCGGCCGGGGCGGCGGTTCCATTGAGGATCTATGGGGATTCAACAGCCCGGATCTCGCTCTGGCGGTCTATAACTGTAGCATTCCGATTGTATCGGCGGTCGGCCATGAAACGGATTTTACCATTTGTGATTTTGCGGCGGATCTGCGGGCGCCAACCCCTTCAGGCGCAGCGGAGATCGTGGTTCCCGATTGCGCCGACCTGATCCGCCGGATCGAGGAGGATCAGAAGCGGTTGTCTGCGGCGCTGAGGCGGCAGCTGACCCATTGCCGTGCGCTATATGAACGATATGCCGAAAGCCGGATCCTGCGCGATCCCGGAGCCTTGACCGATAAACCCTATATGCTTTTGGATCATTTGAACAGCCAGATCCATCACGCCATCGCCCTGCTGACGCAAAATCAGCGCGGCAGCTTGCAGACGCTGGCGGCGAAGCTGGATATGCTGAGCCCTTTAAAGGTTTTGAGCCGCGGATATTCGCTGGCGCAAACGGAGGAAGGCCGTCTGATTGCCGGGATCAGCGATCTGGCGGTCGGGGAGAGGGTGGCGTTGCGTCTATCCGATGGAAACGCGCTCTGCCGGGTGGAAGAAATCAGGGAAGGAAATGACTATGGAAAAAACATTAAAATTTGAAGAGGCGATCAAGCAGCTTGGCGAGATTGTGCAAAAGCTTGAAAGCGGCGAGGTTCCTCTGGATGAATCGATCGCCCTATATGAGAAGGGGATGCAGCTCAGCCGTCAGTGCGCTGAAATGCTGGAAAAAGCGGAGCAAAAGGTGCGTTTTCTGCAGAAAACGGAGCAGGACGACGGATGAATCAGGAATATACCGCAATAAAAAACCAGATCGACCGCGCCCTGGAACAGTTGATCCGGCAAGACCCCGCAAATCCTCTGGCGGAGGCTATGGCCTACGGAATTTCCACGCCCGGCAAAAGGATCCGTGGCGTGCTTACCGTTTATTTCTGCCGCAGGTTATCGGTGCCCGAGGAGCAGGCCGTGCCTTTCGCCGTTGCGCTGGAACTGATCCACGCCTATTCGCTGGTTCACGACGATATGCCAGAAATGGACAACGACGCTTATCGCCGCGGGCTGCCGACCTGCCATAAAAAATACGGCCCGGCGCTGGCTCTTCTGGCCGGCGACGCCATTTTGAACTATTCCATGGAATATCTTCTTTCTCATCGAAGCCTGTACCGCCCGGAGCCTTTTTTAAGGGCTCTCGAAGCTTTGTATCAAGCCGCCGGTTCCGGTGGAATGCTGCGCGGTCAGGCGATGGATAAAATCGGAGAAAGCCACGCCCTTTCGCTGGACGAGCTGTTTCTGCTTCACCGGCTGAAGACCGGCGCGCTGCTTTCCGCGCCGATCGAGATCGCTTCGGCGTTGTCGGGAACCAGAAACGAAAATTATGTAAACTACTGCCGCAGGATCGGTCTTGCTTTTCAGATCAAGGACGACCTTTTGGACGTAGAAGGATCCCCTGCGGTTCTTGGTAAGGAAACGGGCAGGGATTCGGAAGAAAGCAAATCTACCTTTGTTTCGGTTATGGGCGTGAACGAAGCCAAAAAAGCCCTTGCCGAAGAACTGGAAGCGGCGACGGCCGCTGTTTCAGACGATCCGTTTTTATGCTGGCTTGCCGGATATATTGGGAAACGTGAAAAATAGGATAGAGAGATAAAGGGGGTTTCATGTCGGACAGCAAATTTCTGAAAAACATCCATCAGCCATCGGACATCCGGGGCCTGGATTATACAGATATCGCGGCGCTGAACCAAGAGATCCGCACCTGCCTGATCCGCAATATTTCCAATAACGGCGGGCATTTGGCCAGCAATCTCGGCGTAGTGGAGCTGACCACGGCGCTTCACCGGGTTTTTGATTCACCGCGGGATCAGATCATTTTCGATGTCGGGCATCAATGCTATGTGCATAAATTACTGACCGGGCGCTATGAAAAATTTCAATCTCTCCGTATGGAGGACGGCCTTTCCGGGTTCCCGAATCCTTTGGAAAGCGCGCATGATATCCTGAAAACCGGCCATAGCTCAACCGCCATTTCTTCGGCGACTGGTCTGCTCAGAGCCTTTCAGCTGCGCGGCGAGTTGGATCGGTGCGTTGTTGCCGTTGTGGGCGACGGCGCCATGACGGGAGGACTTTCCTACGAAGGGCTGAATAACGGCGGGAAAATGCACGGCCGGCTGATTGTTGTTTTAAACGACAACGATATGAGCATTTCGGCGAATGTCGGTTCCTTTGCCGCGTATCTTTCCAAGATACGGTCGCGCCAGGGCTATTTTCGCTTTAAAGACGTTCTGACCCGCGCCGCCAATGCAACGCCGCTGATCGGAAAATGGATCTACCGTTTTTTTCATAACGTAAAACAGGCGTTAAAAAGAATCTTTTATCAGGGCAATATTTTTGAGGATATGGGCTTTGCCTATCTCGGACCGATCGACGGCCATAATCAGAAGGCGCTGGAGCGTGTTCTGATTCGGGCAAAGAATCTTAAAAAGCCGTGCCTGGTACACGTGAAAACCATCAAGGGGAAGGGATATTCCTATGCGGAAAATCAACCCGTTGACTTTCATGGACTCAGCTCCTTTGACATTCTGACAGGGGAGCACGGGCAAAAAAACAGATCGAATTTTTCCGACGTTTTCGGGCAAACGCTTTGCAGCCTGGCAGAGAAGGACGAAAAAATCTGCGCCATTACCGCCGCCATGTGTACCGGATGCGGCCTGACCGATTTTTCAGAACGATATCCGGAGCGCTTTTTTGACGTTGGAATCGCAGAGCAGCACGCGCTCACCTTTGCTGGAGGAATGGCGCGAAACGGCATGAAGCCGGTATTTGTCGTTTATTCCTCTTTTCTTCAGCGCGGATTTGATCAGGTGATTCACGATCTCGCCCTGCAGGGCGTCGCCATGACCATCTGTATCGATCGGGCCGGTATCGTGGGGGAAGACGGCGAAACCCATCAGGGACTCTTTGATATTCCGATGCTGCTGCCGGTGCCGGGCGTATCGATATACACGCCCGCCACCTATGAAGATTTGCGCGCGATCATGCGCCGGCGGGTGCCAAACGGCACCGGGATCACCGCGATCCGTTATCCCCGTGGATACGAGCCGGAAGCGGCGCTTCCTTTTTGCTGTCCCGAGGAGAATTTTGAATGGCTCTCTTCATCCGCAGAACTGTGCGTCATTTCCTACGGCCGGCAGGTTTTCGCCTGTTTGGAAGGGATAAATACATCAAAAATACAGGCCGATTTCTTAAAGCTGAACCGGATATTCCCTCTGGACGAAGCGGTAATCGAGCGGATATCCCATTATCAAAAGGTACTTTTTGTGGAAGAATGCTACCAAAGAGGCGGCATCGGTACTTATCTTGGCAATGAGCTGATCAACCGGGATTTCCGTGGGATTTACCGGAATATCGGTATCACGAATCAGTTTCTCAAATCCGGAAAACCGGCCGATCTTTTGCAGGAGTGCCGTCTGGATAGCAGCAGCATCGCCGCTTCGATCCAAAACCTGATGGCGGAAAATCCATGAGATTGGATCAGTATCTGACGATAAACGGCTATTTTGAGAGCCGAAATAAAGCGGCTTCATCTGTAAAGGAAGGAAACTTTACAGTTAATGGCAAGGTTGTTTTGAAGCCGTCTTTTCCGGTTTCCGACGGGGATGTCGTTGAACAGCAGCGGTCGGAGCCGGTGTATGTCGCCCGTTCCGCGCGGAAGCTTGTTCATGCGTTTTCGGTTTTTGGTCTTGCGTGGAACGGAAAGATTGCCGCGGATTTTGGCGCTTCAACCGGTGGGTTTTGTCAGGTTCTTTTGGAAAACGGCGTGAAAAAGATTTATGCCGTTGATATCGGAACCGGGCAGCTGCACCCGAAGCTGAAAAAGGACGGCCGGATCGTGGGGATGGAGCAGACAAACGCCCGTTATCTGAGCGCTGCCTCTTTTCCGGAACCGATCGAAGCGGTCACAGCCGATTTGTCCTTCATTTCGATCAAGGCCGTGCTTCCGGCTGTGTACCAAACGCTGATTCCTTTCGGTCAGGCCGTTGTGCTGATCAAGCCGCAGTTTGAGGCGGGGCGGCAGCATCTGAATAAAAACGGCGTTGTCACCGACCGCCGCGTTCATTGCAGAACTGTTGAGGAGATCGCTGGTTTTGCCGAAAGCTGCGGATTTGGCGTTCGGGGGATCGCCTTCAGCGGTCTTGCCGGCGAGAGCGGCAATCGCGAGTATCTTCTTTTTCTTGAAAAAAACGCGCCGAGCATCGTTTCAATCTGCAACGCTGCCTGCGCGGCGGTTTATGAGGAGGTTCAGGATGGGTAAAATCGGGATCATTGTAAATCCGGCGAAAGATCCGGGTCTTCATTATCTGAAACGGGTGATTGCCCAGCTGGAATCGGCCGGTTTTTCATATGCCGTTTCCTGCGGTCATTATGAAACGGACGACGCATACCCGTTTTGCCCGCCGGAGGAATGTTTCAACCAGGCGGATCTGGTGCTGACCCTCGGCGGCGACGGCACGCTGCTGCGGGCGGCGGCATTTGCTCATCAGCATCATGTTCCGCTTCTTGGGGTCAATTTGGGGCATTTGGGCTTTCTTGCGGAAATGGAACCGGATGAAATCGATCAGCTTCCCGCTATTTTGAAGGGCGGTTATGATTATTCCGACCGCATGATGCTGACGGTGCGCGTTATGCGCGGCGGCCAATGCCTTGCCGAAGCCACGGCGCTCAACGACGCCGTGATCCGGAGCAGGTTGGGAAAACCCGCTCATATTGTGATAACAGACGGAGCCTGCGACCTGCTGGATTATTTCTGCGATGGGTTCATCATCGCAACGCCGACCGGATCGACCGCCTATTCCATGAGCGCCGGCGGCCCGATCCTGGAGCCGCGTTCCGATGGGATCGTCGTCACGCCGATTTGCCCGCATACGCTCGGCGCCCGGTCCGTTGTTTTCGGAACGGCGCAGAAAACCATTTGCGTGCGCGTTACCAACGCCGAAAAAATCCGATCCTTTCTGGAATGCGACGGAGTTGATATCGCCGATATCGCGGAAGGGGATCTGGTTTGCATCAGCCGCCATGAAGTGCCGCTGAAGCTGGTTCGTTTGCGCAACAAAAGCTTTTATAAGGTTTTAAACGATAAAATCAGCCGGAGGATGACATGAAAAATTCACGCCGGGAGGCCATTTTAAAAATCATTGACGATCAGGCGGTTTTCACGCAGGAAATGCTGGTATTTCTGCTGAGAAGTCAGGGCTGGAACGTGACCCAGGCGACTGTTTCACGGGATATCAAAGCCCTCGGGCTGAAAAAGGCCTTTGACGGGAAAACGACCCGCTATGTCAAGCCAAGTGCCGTTTCCGCGCCGCAGCCGGCGCCCATTCACGCAAATTCCATTCTGAATACCGGCGTGATCGAGGTCATAAACGCCCAGAACTTTGTTATCATCAAATGCTATGCGGGAATGGCGGGCGCCGTTTGCGCCACCATCGACAATATGCATCTTCAGGGCGTCGCCGGATCCATTGCCGGGGACGATACCATTTTCATCTGTACCCTGAACAATGAATTTGCCGTTAAAATCAAAGAAGTTCTCACGAGCTTCAAGGAGTAGACCATGCTGACTGCACTACATATCGAAAATATCGCGATCATTGACTGCCTGGATCTGGAATTTCAAAAAGGTTTTACTGTGCTGACGGGGGAAACCGGCGCCGGTAAAAGCATTATCATTGATTCCATTCTGCTTCTGCTCGGCGGAAAAGCTTCCAGAGAGCTGATCCGCTCCGGCGCGGAGAGCGGCGTTGTCAGCGCCTGTTTTTCGGAGCTTTCACCGGAGGCGGTGCGGATCCTTTCGGAAAACGGCTTGTCGCCGGACGAGGACGGCAACATGACGGTGCTGCGCCGGATCGGCGCAGATGGACGCAACAACGCCCGGATCAATGGGATCAGCGTAACGGTTTCTCTTTTAAAGGAGCTGGGCGCGTATCTGATCAATATCCATGGCCAGCACGACGGCGTTTTGCTTTTGGACAGCAGGCGCCATATTCGCTATCTGGACGAATTTGGCGGAATCGAAGCGGATCGGCAGAAATATCACGACGCCTATTTGGCCGTCAAAATGCTGCGGGAGCAGTTGGAAGAAGCGCAGCGCCGGGAGGCGGAAAAAAACCAGCGAAGAATTCTTTTGGCAGATCAACTTGCGCGGCTGGAGGAGTGCGGGCTGCGGGAGGGCGAATATGAAGCACTTCTGGAACGCCGGAAGAACCTGATGGCGCACCATGAGATCACCGAAGGGCTGCAAAAAGCCGCCGCGGCGGTTTACGATGGAGAAGCCCCTGCCGCGCAGCTGGTTCATGATGCCCTTGAAGCGCTTACGCCGCTGAAAAAGCTGTTCCCGCAGGGAGAAAGTCTGGCCGGACGTCTGGAAGAGATTTCCCTGGAGCTGGACGATCTGGGCGCGGAGCTTGGCAAAATATTTGACGATTATGCAGAGGCGCTGGCAGATCCGGAGGAAATTGAAAGACGTTTGGATCAGCTTGAACAGATCAAAAAAGAGTTTGGGCCTACGGATCGCGATGTTCTGGAATGTCAAAAAAACAGCCGTATGGAGCTGGAGGCTCTGGACAACAGCGAAGAGATCCTGCATCATCTGGAAAGCCGCTATGCCGAGGCGCGCAATCTGCTTCAGGACTGCGCCGCGCTGCTGACCAAGCGGCGTAAGGACGCCGCCGAACGGATGGAAAAACAGCTTCTGGAAGAGCTGATCTATCTGGATATGCCGAAGGTGCGGTTCCAGATCCGCGTTGTCGACAGGATCAACGAACGGGGCGGGATCCGCTATCGGGCAGATGGAAAGGACGACGTGGAATTTTTCCTTTCTGCCAACGCCGGAGAGGCGCCGCGTCCTCTTGCGCGGATCGCTTCCGGCGGAGAGCTTTCCCGGATCATGCTCTCCATGAAATCGGTTCTGAATCAGGATTTTGATACCGTGGTATACGACGAAGTGGATACCGGTGTTTCCGGCGCCACCGCTGAAAAAATCGGAAAGAAGCTGCAAAGCGGAGCTGAAAACCGTCAGGTGTTCTGTATCACGCATCTGGCGCAGATCGCCGCGCGGGCCGATCATCATTTCAAAGTGGTAAAAAGCGAACGGTCCGGCCGCGTTTATTCCGAGGTCCGGCTGCTGGACCTCGCCGGCCGCGTTGGAGAAATTGCCCGGATCATGGGCGGGGAAGAGTTGACGAAAACGCTGCTGCAAAGCGCGGAAGAAATTCTGTCAAAGGGCAAAAATAAAGATTGACATTCACAAATTCCTGTGATATAATCATCGTTAGCCGCATATGTCGGGTCTAAAGGAAATCCTACCTGCCATAGCGAGTTTTCTATAAAGAAAGTGAGGTGCTTTGTATGTACGCAGTTTTTGAGACCGGCGGCAAGCAATACAAAGTGCAGGAAGGCGATACGCTTTTTATCGAGAAGCTGGACGCCGAGAACGACAGTGTTGTTACCTTCGATAAGGTGGTAAGCGTTGGAGAGGGTAAAAAGCTGAAGGTGGGCAAGCCTTATGTGAAGGGTGCTACCATCGATGCAACTGTAATCAAGAGCGGGAAAGAGAAGAAGATCATCGTATACAAGATGAAGCCCAAGAAGAATTACCGCAGAAAACAGGGGCACAGACAGCCTTATACCAAGATCCAGATCTCCGCGATCCATCCTACTGCTCCTAAGGAAGAAGCTTAATCCATGACGATCCTCCGGATCTATCGGAAAGGCAAGCTTTTTACCGGCTTTGAATGCACGGGTCACAGCGGTTATGGGGAAGAGGGCAGCGATATTGTTTGCGCTGCCATATCGACTGCCGTTCAGTTTTGCATCAATTGCGGCGAAAAAATTGACCGCGTCCCCCTGAAACTGACTGTTGATCAGGATGCCGCGCTGATTCGATGCATCAGCAGAACTCCGGATCCGCGTTTCTCCAGGCATATCGAGATTCTGGCCGATCTGGGGCAAAGTTTAGCAAAAGATTATGCGACGTATTTTAACCTTGAAATAATGGAGGTGTGACAAATGTTGTTTAATATTCAGTTCTTTGCGCATAAAAAGGGAATGGGCTCTACCAAAAACGGCAGAGATTCCGAATCCAAGCGTCTAGGTGTCAAACGTGCCGACGGCCAGTTTGTTTTGGCCGGCAATATTCTGGTAACCCAGAGAGGAACCAAGATTCATCCCGGCACCAATGTTGGGCGTGGCTCCAACGATACCTTGTTTGCGTTGGTCGACGGCAAGGTCAAATTTGAACGCCTGGGCCGCGATAGAAAGAAAGTTTCCGTATACGCCGAAGAGTAAATTACCTTAAAATCCCGGATCTGATCCGGGATTTTTTATCACTACAAAAAGGAGGTACGCGCGTTGTTTGTCGATGTTGCCAAAATATGGATCAAGGCGGGAAAGGGCGGCGATGGCGCGGTAGCCTTTCACCGTGAAAAATATGTCAACGCCGGCGGACCGGACGGCGGGGACGGCGGCAAAGGCGGCGATATCATTTTTCAGGCCGACCGAAATCTCAATACGCTGATGGATTTTCGCTACAAGAGAAAATACGTGGCGGAAAACGGCAAAGACGGCGGCACCAAAAACTGCACCGGCGCCGGAGCGCCGCCGCTGATCATCAAGGTTCCTCTCGGAACCTTGATCAAAGACGCCGAAACGGGGCTTTTAATCAAGGATCTCTCGGATGAGCAGCCCTTTGTCGCCGCGAAGGGCGGCAGAGGCGGCTGGGGGAACCAGCATTTTTCAACGGCTACCCGCCAGATTCCGCGCTTTTCCAAGCCCGGCCAGCCGGGAGAAGAATTTCATATTCAGCTGGAATTGAAGCTGATTGCCGATGTGGGGCTGATTGGATTCCCCAACGTTGGAAAATCGACCTTCCTTTCCGCCGTTTCTTCTGCCAAACCCAAAATCGCCAATTATCACTTTACCACCATGACGCCGAATTTGGGCGTAGTCGACCGATACGGGAACGGCTTTGTTATTGCGGATATTCCCGGTATCATTGAAGGCGCCGCAGCAGGCGCCGGGCTCGGCACGGCTTTTTTGCGCCACGTTGAGCGCTGCCGGATGCTGCTTCACCTTGTGGACGTTTCGGGCAGCGAGGGAAGAGATCCCATTGAGGATTTTGAGATCATCAACCGTGAGCTGAAGGAATATTCGCCGGTTCTTGCGCAGCTTCCGCAGCTTGTTGTCGCCAACAAATGCGATGTTGTCTACGATGAGGAACAAAAAGAACGCTTTATTGCCCATGTGGAGAAAAAAGGCTACCCGGTCTTTTGCATATCGGCGGCGGCGCGGCAGGGACTTGAGCCGCTTCTGGCTAAAACCGGCGCCCTTCTGGAATCTCTCCCCAAAACCCGCGTTTTTGAACCGGAATATGTAAAAACGCCGGTTTCTAATGTAAAGGATAAAAGCTTTACAGTCAAAAAACGGGATGGCGTCTATGTTGTCGAAGGGGAATGGCTCAATAAAATTATCGAAACAATCCGTTTTGACGATTATGAATCCATGAATTATTTTCAGCGCATTTTGCAGAGCAACGGAATTATCGCCCGTCTTGAAGAACTGGGGATTCGTGAAAACGACCCTGTTCGAATCGGGGATCTGGAATTTGATTATCTTCCGTAAAGGAACCGGCGCAATAAACGCGCCGGTTTTATTTTTTAGTTGATTTTTACTCTTTACGATGTTAAAATGTAAATAACTGAATCAAGAAAAGGAGCAGGGAGCATGAATCCTAAATTAAGAAGCGCAAGCAGCGATCATTTATTTGAGGCTGTTTTGCAGTTGAAAACAATCGAAGAGTGCTATGATTTTTTTGAAGATCTTTGCACCGTTTCCGAATTTAAGGCGATGTCGCAGCGCTTTGAGGTTGCATTTCTTCTTGCTCGGGGAGAATCCTATCAGGAGATCGTTGAAAAAACCGGCGCGTCTACCGCAACCATCAGCCGCGTGAAGCGCAGCCTGAATTACGGGCAGGACGGCTTCGCCTGCGTATTTTCAAGAATGAAATGAGCATGAATGATTTTGCGGCAATCGCGCGGTGTTATGATCGCTTTGTCGGCGCTGATTATGAAAAAATCATTGCTTTTATCGATCATGCTCTGAAAAAGCATTTTCCGGATGCGTCGCTGCTTTGCGATGTTGGCTGCGGCAGCGGAACGGTGACCCTCGGTCTTTTAAAAAAGGGCTACGATGTGATCGGGATAGACGGCAGCATCGATATGCTGGCGGAGGCGCAAAATAAAAAAAGTGGTATTCCCGGCGGTGAAAAAGCGCTGTTTCTCTGCCAGCAGCTCCCGGATTTTGAATTGTACGGAACGGTAGACGCCATGGTGTCTACCCTTGATACGCTGAATTATTTGACGGATCCCAGCGATCTGGATCGCCTGTTTTACTGGTTTCGGAACTATCTGAATCCCGGCGGGATCTTGATTTTTGACGTCAATACTTTGTATAAATATCAGACGCTTTTGCAGCATTACTGCGCCAGCTATGATGACGAGGACGTGTTTCTTTCCTGGAGCAGCCAGTTTGACGGGCAGTTATGCTGCCATCAGCTCACCGCATTTTATAAAACGGGCGCCCTTTATCGGCGGTGCGACGAAGAGCAGCTCCAACGCTATTATCCCCTGGAAAAAATTGTGGCTCTGCTGAAAAAATATGATTTTGAGCTGCTTGGAATCGGGGACGACTATTCCGAGGACGCCCCCTGCGCGGAAACGCAGCGGCTGACCTTTACTGCAAGAAAGAAGGATGTCGAATGAAAAATAATGGAACGACCATTTTATCGGATAACGGGATGGTGCGGGGCTACATATTGAACGCCCGGGATCTGGTGTACCAGGCCTTTGTTTATCATAAAACGGCGCCGGTCGTCACCGCCGGCCTGGGACGCCTCCTGACCGCCGCGGTCATGATGGGACGGACGCTGAAAAACGACGATGATCTTCTCACGCTTCAGATCGAAGGCGACGGACCTGTCCGAACCCTTCTGGCGACGGCCGACAGAAACGGCCACGTGAAAGGCTATCCCGGCGTTGCGGTTGTGGATCTTCCGCTGAAGGCAAGCGGGAAACTGGATGTTAGCGGCTCGATTGGAAACGGGTTTCTGACCGTCCTGCGCGA
This sequence comes from uncultured Clostridia bacterium, assembly GCA_944387895.1. Lineage (GTDB taxonomy): Bacteria > Bacillota > Clostridia > Oscillospirales > QAKW01 > QAKW01. Next base: position 9,679 of record CALXGQ010000008.1, on the reverse strand, counting down.
TAATGGGGAGGGGGAGCCGTATGTCAGCAGAACGGCTTTGGTGAGCGGAGAGATCGCCGAGGATATCACCCATTATTATGCGATCAGCGAACAAACGCCAACCGTTTGCGCGCTGGGGGTTCTGATCGACCGGGACTACACCGTCAAATCCGCCGGCGGTTTTATTTTGCAGCTTCTGCCCGGTGCGGAGGAGGAAACAATCGCGGCTCTAGAGGAAAATATCGGGCATCTTCATAATGTTTCTGCCATATTTGAGGGAAAATCCAACGAAGAGATCGCGGATATTCTGATGCAAAAAATCCCCTATCATGTCACCGAGCGATGGGAGGCCTCCTATGCGTGCAACTGTTCCCGGGAGAAGACGCAAAAGGTTTTACTCAGCCTGGGCAGGAAGGAGCTGGGCGCCATGATCGCAGAAGGAAAGCCGGTTGAACTGTGCTGCCATTTCTGCGACCGCAGGTATTCTTTTACCGTTGAAGAGCTGGAAAATCTGCTGCTGCACGGGGGTAAAAAATAAAATTTATTTTTAGGAAAACACTTGACTTTTTTATTCATATGTTGTAAAATAGCTATCGTTGCAGCAAGAGCGGGAAACCGCCCCATGCCGCAGATGGCCTGGTAGTTCAGCTGGTTAGAACGCTAGCCTGTCACGCTAGAGGTCGTGGGTTCGAGCCCCATCCAGGTCGCCATCATGCCTCTGTAGCTCAGTTGGTAGAGCAGGGGACTGAAAATCCCCGTGTCGGTGGTTCGATTCCGCCCGGAGGCACCAAATTAAGGAAGAGGTATATCTTGTATATGCCTTTTCTTATATGGTGCCATAGCCAAGTGGTAAGGCCAAGGTCTGCAAAACCTTTATGCATCGGTTCAAATCCGATTGGCACCTCCATCAAACCTTCAGGGATCCGCCTGAAGGTTTTTTCTTTTTGTTTTTCAGCATTGCGGTTTTTATCATGATATGATAAAATAGAGCCGAGAATCAGCCGTTATGGCTCATGGAAGGAGAAGCACCATGCAGAACCGTATCAACGCAATCCAGAATGTCCTGAATCCGCAGGAAGCAGTCCTTGTTACCAGCGAAGCCAACCGCTTCTATTTAACCGGGTTTCCTTCCTCCGCTGGGGTTCTTTTGATAACGGCGAATACCGCCTGTTTTTATATCGATTTTCGCTATTATGAAAAGGCCAAACATATTGTTCGTCATTGCGAAACCGTTCTAATGGATCGGCTCCCGCACCAGCTTCAGCAGGCGGCGCAAGAGGAGAATATTGCAACGATATATGTGGAAACCTCTTTTATGACCCTTGAACGTTATCGCTTCTTCAGCCAAATCCTTCCCGCGTGCAGGTTTTCCGATGATCCGGCCGTGAATGATCTGATCCTGCGGCTCCGCAGCGTCAAAACGCCCGAGGAGGCGGCGTCGATCCGGCGCGCGCAAGCCATTACAGACGATACCTTCCGCTATATTTTGCAGCGGATTTCTCCGGGTAGAACCGAAAGGGAAATCATGCTGGATATGGAATTTTATTTGAGAAAACAGGGGAGTGAGGGCGTTTCCTTTGATTTTATCGTTGTTTCCGGACCAAACTCTTCTTTGCCCCACGGCGTTCCCACAGAACGAAAGATTCAATCCGGGGATTTTATCACCATGGATTTTGGCGCTGTTGTGAACGGATACCGCTCAGATATGACCCGAACGGTGGCGGTAGGGGCTATCACAGAGGAGCAGCGCGCCGTTTACAATACGGTGCTGGAGGCGCAAAACCAGGCTTTTTCCGTCATTGCACCCGGCAGAATCTGCAAAGACGTCGACGCCGCGGCGCGTTCTTATATCGATGAATGCGGTTATGAAAACTGTTTTGGCCACGGATTGGGGCATAGCGTAGGAATCGAGATCCACGAAAATCCCTGCTTCAATACCACCGACGAAACGCCCCTTTCCGCCGGAATGGTTCTGACGGTGGAGCCGGGGATTTATCTGGAGGGTCGGTTCGGCGTGCGGATCGAAGATATGGTCTGGATCACGGAAACGGGATTCGAAAACCTGACCGGCTCCTCAAAAGAGCTGATTATATTATAAAAAAAACAGCCCTGATTTCAGGGCTGTTTTCGTTTCATTCCAGACAACGGATTGTTCAGAGAAGCTTCCTTGATCGTTTCGCTGTCAACGTGAGTATAAATTTGAGTCGTTCCGAGATTTTCGTGGCCGAGAATTTCCTGTAATACACGGATATCGACGTGTCCATAGCGGTGCATCAGAGTGGCCGCCGTATGGCGCAGCTTATGTGTCGAAAGATTTTTATCGCCAAGGCCGGCCAGGTTCAGGTATTTTTCCACGACGTTCTGAACCGCGCGCCGAGAGATCCGGCTTTTATTCCTGCTGATAAACAACGCCTCCGGATCCTTCAGACCCTCTCGGGGGCGCTCGTGAAGAATATAATCGTTGAGCGCTTCGCGGCAGGCAGGATTCAGATGGATCGTCCGCTGTTTGTTGCCCTTTCCGGTGATGACGGCATACTCGTTTTTAACGTCGGCCAGGTTCAGGGACACCAGCTCTGCAAGCCGCATCCCGCAGTTTAAAAAGAGCGTCAGGATCGCATAATCCCGCCGGCTTTTTTTGACGGCGGCAAGCAGCTCGGTGCTTTCTTCCAGCGAAAGATATTTGGGCAGGGTTTTCGGCAGGGAAGGGGTTTCGATATTCTCCATGGGATTGCTGGATAAAAGATGCATCCGCTGGGTCATATATTTAAAATAGGTGCGCAGCGACGACATCTTCCGGGCAATGCTCCGCGATCCGTTTCCGCGTTTTTCACGGCAGTAATACAGATAATCATAGATATCTTTAACCGAAATGGAGGCGATAAATGCAATGTCCAGATCATGAATGGATACGTCCCGAAGCCCGGCTTGCTTTTCTCCGCTTTTGAGCAGCTTCATATACCGGAAAAAATTTTCCAGATCTAAAATATATTCATAAACGGTGGATTTTGATTTTCCCAAAACCACTTCGAGATAAAATATAAAGTCTTTCAGCGTTTGAGGAAGACAGTCGTAATCGATCAAAACCAGCTCAGCTCCTTTATCGGGGATGTTTTTCGCGGGGAAGGGAGTTTATTCTTATCTATATTATACCTCCGTCCGCCTTGATTGTCAACTGCACAAAATGAATATTTTGCGCAGTTAAGGGGAGTGGATAAGAAGCCGGCCATTAAAAGACCGGCTTTTCGGGATTTTGAAGGGCGTTTAAGAAGCAGCGGATATTTTCAAAGATATAGGTTGGCGCCTTTCCCTGAAAAGCGCGCACATCTTCCATCGTGGATTCACCGCTCAGCATCAGCGCGGTATCGATCCCTGCATTGCTGCCGCTGGCGATGTCCGTATACAATCGATCACCCAATATAATAGCTTCTTCTTTTTTAAAACCGCTTTTTTCAATTGCCAGATCGATCATGGTCGGCTCCGGCTTTCCGATGAATTGCGGGCGGCGCTTTGTCGCATGATACAGCATTTCAGATACGGATCCGCAATCCGGCACAAACCCATACCACGTTGGGCAAACCCAGTCCGGATTGGTGGCGATGTAGTCTACGCCGCGGTTCAGCAAAATGCAGGCGTCCTCCAGCTTCTGAAAGGTCAGCTCCGTATCAAAGCCCATGACCAGACAACGAACCTCGTCCTCTAACTTATCGGTAATTTTCAATCCATATCGACATAATTCATCCTTGAATGCATTTGTTCCGAATACATAAAGAAGATCCTCCGGATGGGTTTTGAGCAGATAAAGCGCTGTAGCCTGAGCGGAGGTAATAAAATCTTCTTCCTGGGCGTGAATACCCATATCGTTTAATTTATCGATATATTTCCAAACGCTTTTGGAGCTGTTGTTCGTCAGATACATTGCTCGTCCGCCGATGCTTTGCACATATGTCAAAAAATCAAGGGTGCCGTCGAATAATTCGTGATCCAGATAAATGGTTCCGTCCATATCAAGCAAAAAGAGTTTTTTTTCAGTCAGTTTCATTTTTTCTCCCGTTCTTTACAGCTACAGCAAAAAAAGTTTTCCAGCGATAGCTGAAATCGGCCGTCGATTTTCTTAAAACCGACCTGCCGGGCGATTTCCGGATATTGATCCGATAGGAACGCAGTTTTTACGCCATTGATATCCATGATATTCAAAATTGCGCGGCACAATCCGTCCAGTAAAGAAAGATCTCCGTCAAATCCGGCGATCGCATATATTTCTCCGGTATCGTTGTGATAGGAAAAAACAGCGCAATGCAGCGCTCTCTCCCCTTCCCAGGCGGCAATAACGCGATATTCCGGGCGCCAGGTCACGCCGTTTTCACGGCAGAGCCTTTTAGCCAGAGCGGGCTCGGCAACGGTTCTGATTTCGATCATATAGCACTACCTCGTTGATTTTCTATCATTTTATCAAGTTCATTTAAAAAAGTCAACCGGGTCCAGCAACTGACAAGCGGATTTTCGCATAAAATTTCACCATGAGGTGATATACGATGTTGATACCGTTGCAGAGCTTTTTGGATCGAACTGTTTTTTTGATGCTCTATCTTTCCGGCGGAGCGACCTTTCCAAAGCCGCTTTCGCTGGCGGAAGAGCGATTTTACTGGGAACAGTTCAAAAAAGGCGATTTGGAGGCACGCAACATCCTGATCGAGCGCAATCTTCGGCTGGTAGCCCATATCATCAAAAAATATTATGCCACCAGCAAGGATCAGGACGACCTGATCTCCATCGGAACGATCGGATTGATCAAAGGCGTTTCCACCTTCGATGAATCCAAAGGCACAAGGCTTGCCACCTATGCGGCGCGCTGCATAGAAAACGAAATATTGATGTATTTCCGGAACCAGAAAAAGCGTCAGGGCGACGTCAATATCAGCGATCCGATTGAAACGGACGGCGAAGGAAACGCGCTTACATTTTTGGATGTTGTGTATGAAGAAGAGCACTTCGCTGAAGATCTTGACCTGAAAATCAACTGCAAGAAGCTCTATCAGTATATCAAAAAAATTCCGGAGCGGGAAAAACAGATTCTGATCATGCGCTACGGGCTTTATAATACGATACCCATGACCCAGAAGCAGGTGGCGGCAAAGCTTGGGATATCAAGAAGCTATGTATCCCGGATCGAAACAAAGGCGCTGAAACGGATGCGGGAATTTTATCAATAAAAAAGCGGCGGGACAAAGCGCCCGCCGCCGGTCGGTGCAGCGCCTCATTGGCCGCTTTCGCCGATCGTTGTTCCCTTTGTCTGCTGGAAGCTTGAGCAGATCTGCAGTTTGATCCGGTAAAACTTTGCGAGCTCAACGCTGCGGCGCTGAAGAACACCGGAGCCTTTGTCGCACAGTTCCAGCATTTTATCATAACTCAGGTGATCGTATTTTCTGGCTTTTGGATCGATCCGCGGATCGGCAGAATAAATGCCGTCGACGTCTTTGTAAATACAGCATGAATCGGCTTGCAGCGCAGCAGCCAGAGCAACGGCCGAAGTGTCGGAGCCGCCGCGACCGAGGGTTGTGATGTTCCCTTTTTCATCGATCCCCTGAAAGCCGGCGACGATCACCGCCGCCCCCCGACCGATAAGACGGCGCAGGGCTTCGCTTTGAACCGCTGTGATAGAGGCGTCGCCAAAATTTCCGTCTGTTTGGATGCCGGACTGAAATCCGTTCAGCGAAACAGAAGGGACGCCCAGCTCGCTCACAGCCATAGCAAGCAGGGCGGCAGACGCCTGTTCTCCGGTAGAGAGCAGCGCGTCCAACTCGCGCGGGCACGGGTTTTTGGCGATATCCCAAGCGCTGGCCAGAAGACGGTCGGTGGTATCGCCCTGAGCCGATACCACCGTTACAACACGGTTTCCCTTACGGACTTTTTGGGTGATGATACCGGCGACATTATAGATGCAGGAGCGGTCGGCAAGGGACGTGCCACCGAATTTTTGGACAATCAGAGCCATAATACCCTCCCGAAAGGTTTTTCGTTGGTCGCTCAACATCCGTCGCTTTTTGATAATCTATTTTATTATATTGTTATCCCCGTTCCTTTGCCACCGGCTTTACGCTGATCACGCCGCTCAGCTTCTCCATTTGCTGCAGCAATTCCTCCAGCTCCATCTCCATGTTCAGCGTGATAAAGGAAATGGATACCGGCGCGATTCCGTTCATCGGAATGTTCTGATTGATCGTCAGGATGCTTGCACCGGCTGAAGAAATCAGCGTCAATACCTGGGAAAGCGCGCCTACCTCGTCGGAAAGATAAAGGATGATGGTGATGATGTTTTGCTGGTCTTTCTCAACAAAAACGTGAACGCTGTCCTTATATTTATAAAAAACACTGCGGGAGATGCCAACGGCTTTTGTGGCGTCGTAAACCGTCCGGCAACAGCCGGTTTGCAAAAGCCGCTTTGCTTCGATCACCTTGGAGAAAATTTCAGGTAAAACATTTTTATCGATCAAATAATATTTCTGATTCATTAAAAAACATCCTTTTCTCATCGTCATTTGTTCATATGTCAAGAACAAATATAGCATAGGACGAAACCAAATTCAAGGGGAATTATGAAATTTGAATTTTCGCTTTATTTTTATATAAACAATATGTTATAATATAAGATAATAAACATTATGAGATTTATGGAGAAATAAAATGCTGTCGAAACATGACTATAAGAAGCTGCACTTTTTGATCCAGGTCGCCTTTATCGCTGTATTTATATTTATTGCATACTTGTCGTTTCGGTATGTATTTGGTGTGATCGCGCCTTTTATCATCGCTTTCATTGCCGCCTCTCTGGTAGAACCGCTGGTTAAGTTTCTGAATGATCGACTGCGCTTCCCGCGCAGCATAGCTAGTGCGCTTTGCATCATTCTACTGCTTGCGGTAATCCTGGCGCTCGGCGCATTTTTATCGACGACTCTCTGGTCGAAGATCAAAGATCTGATCGTCGGGCTTCCGGAACAAATCAACAGTCTTTTCGCAACGATTAAAAACAATTTGAACGACGGCGACGGCATTTTTTCTATATTTTCTGAAGAAATGCTGGAAAAAATCGTTGCTTATTTTTCAAACTATGATTACAGCAAACTTCTCACCGGCTCTCTGGGCAGCCTTGTTCTCGGGTATGCGGGCAACGTCGTTACCTATATTCCCAACATTCTGATCTTTTTCATCGTTACGGTCGTTTCCAGCATTTTTATGTCCATTTCCTTTGTGTCTGTCAAAAAATTCATTCTTGCTCAATTCAAACCGGAGCATCAGGGGCTGGTTCGGGAGATCAAAAAAAGCCTGCTTTCCACCGTTTGGAAATATCTTCGTTCCTATTCCCTGCTGATGCTGATCACCTTTGTGGAGCTTTTGGTCTTTTTCCTGATCTTTGGCTTCGAGCCCGCCTTCCCCCTGGCCTTTCTGATTGCGATCGTCGATATTCTTCCCGTTCTGGGCGTGGGAACCGTTCTGATTCCCTGGGCGATCATCTCTCTGATGAGCGGTTCTCCCTGGCGGGCGCTGATACTGATCTGTATGTACGTCGTCATCACGATTGTACGGCAGATCCTGGAGCCGAAGATCATCGGCGATCACGTTGGCATGCTGCCGATTTTGACCCTCTTTTGCATCTGGGTCGGCCTGAAACTCTTTGGATTTGGCGGGATGTTTATTTTGCCGATTACTGTTGTGATCCTCAAAAATCTGCATGAAAGCAAAAAAATCCACCTCTGGAACGATCCTTCCGAGGCTGTTTCGCCGGAAAATCATACTGAAAATTAAGGAGTCGATCATGGAAATTGAAGAATTAAAAAACAAATTCTGTCAGTTGTTTCGCGCTTTGATCCAGCGGGAAGGAGCTGAGGAACTGCTGGAATATCTCTGCGGGCCCGGATCCGATTTTTTTACCGCTCCGGCAAGCACCCGCTTTCACGGAAATTATCCGGGCGGCCTTTGCGCACACAGCCTGAACGTCTACGATTGTCTTTGCGCATATTTGGAACGGCCCTACACCAAAAAGCTTTTTCAAACCGAATACAGCGAAGAAACCATTGCCATCGTTTCCCTTCTTCATGATCTATGCAAGGTCAATGTTTATAAAACCTCAACGCGAAATGTTAAAAACGCCGCCGGCGTCTGGGAAAAAGTGCCGTACTATGAATTTGACGACAACCTTCCCTACGGCCACGGAGAAAAAAGCGTCTACATCATCGGAGGCTTCATGCGCCTGACCCGCGAGGAAGCTTTCGCCATTCGGTACCACATGGGTTTTGCAGAAGAAAAGGATATCCGAAACTGTTCCAAGGCCTTTGAAATGTTTCCCCTCGCCTTTGCTCTTGCGACCGCGGATATGGAAGCTTCTCTTTATCTGGAAGAAAAACGCTGAATTTCTCAGTCGAACCCTTCCCTTTTCATATGAAAAAAAAAAGAACCGGTATTTTACTTGACAAATTGTTATTTTATAGTATAATATTTAAGTCCTTGCTCATTGGATCAATGAGCCAAATGTCCATAAGGAGGTGTAAATATGGCTGAAAATCGCAAGTATGAAACTATTTTCATTACCCGGCCAAATCTTACGGAGGAGGACTTTACCGCCCTTGTTGAAAAGTTCAAGGAACTGATCGCCAAGCACGGTACTGTGGAATCCGTGGATGACTGGGGCGTCAAAAAGCTTGCCTATCCGATCGATTTCGTCAACGAGGGTCACTACGTGCTGATCAACTTTGAAGTTCCCGTTACCTTCCCTGCCGAGCTCGAAAGAATTTACGGCATTACTGACGGTATTCTGCGTTCCATCGTTGTGAACAAGGAAGAAAAGTAAGAAAGGATTCTGCTATGTTGAACAAAGTTATTTTGACCGGCCGCCTGACGGCGACGCCTGAGCTGAGAAAAACCTCAAGCGATGTTTCCGTTGTTTCCTTCTCTGTTGCCGTTCAGCGGCAGTATAAGGGGCCGGACGGCAATTATCCCACCGATTTCATCAACTGCGTGGCCTGGAGAAATACGGCTGATTTTATCAGTCGGTATTTTGAGAAGGGGCACCTGATTGCTCTGGTCGGCTCTTTGCAATCACGCAATTATGAGGATAAAACCGGCGCCAAAAGAACCGCCTTTGAGGTAAACGTCGAAGAGGCGCACTTTGTTGAATCCAAAAAAGACTCTTCTCGTCCGGTCGCTCCCGAATTCAAGGCACCGCCTGTAACCGGAGGAAATACGGTTGAATTCGAAGAAGTTCAGGATGACGAACTGCCTTTCTAATTCTGATAAGGAGGATTGTGAACTGTGGAAAAAGAAAAGAACTACAGACCCAACAGAAAGCCCAGACGGAAAGTTTGCGCATTCTGCGTGGATAAAGTGACAGAGATTGACTATAAGGACGTCGGCAAGCTGAGAAAATACATTTCCGAGCGCGCCAAGATTCTTCCCCGCCGCGTCACCGGCACCTGTGCAAAGCATCAGCGTCAGCTGACCACCGCGATCAAACGCGCCCGGGTCATTGCGCTGCTGCCCTATGTCAGCGACTGATTGTATCTGCATAACAAAAAGACCTCTCTTGGGGCACCCTCCGTAAGGAAGGTGCCCCAAGGTCGCTCTTGTAATTGAATTAAATATTGATTGTTTTGGACGGTGCAGCCATTGGTTACGCCGTCTTTGCTTTGTTTATCTTCCGTTTGGCAAG
>CALXGQ010000007.1 GCA_944387895.1 uncultured Clostridia bacterium | reverse complement strand
GGTGTTTTAGAGGGCATTTTCCCCTTCATTTTTTCGATTCCATGACGGCCTTTGTGAACGGTTTTTCTTTTGAAGGGGATGTCCTGATTTGTCAGGATTTGACCAAACCGAATCCAGTTTATCTTGTTCTTCTGAGTTGCCGCTGTTACGTTTCAAGTGGACGAACTCGCACATTTGCGGTGCAGCGTTCGTTCTGCATAAAGGAGTATCATGATGAATAAGATGAAAAGAAGAGTTATGCAAACAAATTTCGGCAGAACCATCAAACGGTTTCTGATCCTGACGGTCTGTGCCGTGGTTCTGAGCGGCGGGATCTCCGCCTTTCTGCTCCGCACGCAGATCGGCGAGATCGCGTCGTATGTGTGGCAGGAGGAAGTGCGCGACGAGTGGCAGGAGGGAACCCTGGAATCCGACGGCCTGCACGGGGAGGACTTTTGGCGTGAAGAGGAGCGCACAGATCTGGCAAAGGTGATCACCAGACCTTCTGCGGCGGCCATCGCTGCCGCCTGCGTAACCGGGGTGATCCTTCTGCTGGCAGGGGCGGTTTACTGGCTGCTGGTTGCGGCATGGCTGTATCAGGCGGCGGTTCTTGCCAAAATGCACGGTATGGTATGGTTTTTGCTCGGCCTGTGCGGGAATCTTGCGGCGGTGGCGGTATTTTTGCTGCTGCGCAGCCTGATCTGGAAAAAGTGCGCGGAGTGCGGAAGCTATCAGCCGGTGAAAGCAGCCTACTGCGCGGCGTGCGGAGCAGGGTTGACTGTAAAATGCCCGGAATGCGGAATCGTCTGCGAAAAGGACGCCCGTTATTGCCGGAACTGCGGAAAATCTCTTTCGGAAGAATAAACGGACAGATAGGGAGGAATCAGAAGAACCATGGACTTTGCCATTCTTGATTGGATCCAGGAGAATCTCCGGTGCGGGATTCTGGACAGTATTATGAAAGCGATCACCAGTCTGGGCGACGGCGGAAAAATCTGGGTGATCTGCACGGTTGTTCTTCTTCTGATTCCCCGCACGCGGAAGGCGGGGCTGGCGATGGCATTGGCGCTGGCGCTGAATGTTCTTTTCTGCAACGTGCTTTTAAAGCCGCTGGTGGCCCGTCCGCGGCCCTGCGACGTCAATCCTGCGGTACAGCTTTTGATTGAACGTCCGCTGGATTATTCCTTCCCCTCCGGCCATACGGCCTCCTCTTTTGCGGCGGCTTTCGCTCTGTATTTCAGTGGAAAGAAGCTCTGGATCCCGGCGACGATCCTGGCCGGACTGATCGGGTTTTCAAGGCTTTATCTCTATGTGCATTATCCCAGCGATGTTTTGGCGGGCGCGCTGATCGGCGTTATGCTGGGCTGGCTGGGCGCTGCGCTGGCAAAGGGCGCCGCCCTCCGGTTGGTCGGGCGGGGGCTGGCCGGTCATTGATGGCCTGTTCCGGGGCGCGCAAGGCGCCATTCTTCGGCAGAAAAACAAAAAAACTGCGAAAAAATGTAAAAAAAGGATAGACGAAAAAGGGAAAAAAAGCTATAATAGGATCTGTAATCTTATAGTCAAAGAGGTTTTTTTGATGATATCAGATCCCAAACAGATCTACATAATAGTCAGCCAGACCGGAACGATTTTATCGCGCTTTTTGAAAGTAGTGACCGGCGCGGAATATAACCATGTGTCCATCAGCCTGCGGCAGGATCTGCGCCGGATGTATTCCTTCGGCCGGAAGAATCCCTATAACCCCTTCTGGGCCGGGTTCGTCGTTGAATCGACCCGCCACGGTACGTTCAAGAGATTTCCGAAAACAAAAGCCGTGGTTCTGGCGCTGGACGTGCCGCCGGATAAATATGAGGCAATATCCCTTATGCTGTCCGATATGCTGGCGGAGCGGAATATCTATCATTATAACTATTTGGGGCTCTGCCTTTCCGCCTTCCGGATCCGCAGCCACTGGGAGCATCATTTTTACTGCTCGGAATTTGTTCGGGAGGTGCTGCTCCGCAATCAGGTCGCCTCGGATGAATGCTTCCCCTCCATCGTGATGCCCATTCATTTTCTTGAGCTGCCGAAGGCGCGGAGGATCTACGCCGGAACGCTGAAGGATTATTCCTGCTGAACGTTGACGCGGCAAGAGGAACAAGATTTGAAAAAACGCGTTTCTTGTCATTGACAAAGCCTGCTTTGCCGTGCTATAATTGAATCAAACTTAAAGTTCTTTGCAACTGACGGATTTGTGGAGCACCACAGCGGAACAAAGAACTTGGCGCACGGCTTATACGTGCCGATGCCGACCGTCTGGGCGCACTACTCTTTATCGGGAGTCGTGCGCCCTTTTAATCTTTTAGATCAGGGAGGAACCAGGAATGAAGAAGGTCGCGGTAATCATGGGGAGCGATAGCGATTTGCCGGTTGTTCAGAAGGCGATCGATACGCTTTCGTCCTTCGGCGTACCCTATGAGGTACACGTCTATTCGGCTCACAGAACGCCGGAGCAGGCAAAGAATTTCAGCGAAAACGCCCGAAAAAACGGGTTTGGCGCCATTATATGCGCAGCGGGAATGGCCGCGCATCTGGCGGGAGCGGTTGCGGCAAACACAACGCTGCCCGTTGTTGGCATTCCCATTCAATCCAGGCAGATAGGCGGTATGGACGCCCTTCTTTCGACCGTGCAGATGCCCTCCGGGATCCCGGTGGCGACGGTGGCGATCGACGGCGCGGCTAATGCCGCCTTGTTGTGTATTCAGATCCTTGCGGTAGAGGACGCCGCTCTGGCGGAAAAGCTGGACGCCAAACGGGCTGCCGACGCCGCAAAGGTATTGGAGAAAGATCGCAGCATTGCAGAGCAGTGGAACCGCTGAAAGGCGGGGGAGGAACAAAAACGCCGCGAAACCCGCGGCCAGAGGACAAGCCGCAGAGGAGGCGGCAGCGACATGACGAAAAAAGAGCAGTTGTACGAAGGGAAAGCCAAGAAGGTATTTGCGACGGAAGAACCCGGCAAGGTGATCGTTTCCTATAAGGACGACGCAACGGCGCTGGACGGCCTGAAAAAAGGAACCATTGCCGGCAAGGGCGTGGTCAACAACAGAATGTCGAATTTCCTGATGCAGATCCTGGAAAAAGAAGGCGTGGCGACGCATTTTGTCGAGGAGCTGAACGAGCGGGAAACGGTGGTGAAAAAGGTCGAGATCGTGCCGCTGGAGGTGATCATCCGCAACATCTCCGCCGGCTCCTTCGCCAAGCGCTACGGCGTGGAGGAAGGGATTGTCTTTGACGCGCCCACCATCGAGTTTTCCTATAAAAACGACGATCTGCACGATCCGCTGATCAATTCCTATCATGCCATCGCGCTGAAGCTGGCCACGCCGGAGGAGATCGAAACCATCAAGGCGATGGCCTTTAAGGTCAACGCGGTTCTGAAGGCGTATTTTCTGAAGCTGGGCGTAAAGCTGGTAGACTTCAAACTGGAGTTCGGGCGCCTGGCCGACGGCACGATTGTTCTGGCCGACGAAATCTCCCCCGATACCTGCCGCTTCTGGGACGCCGAAACCAACGAGAAGCTGGATAAGGATCGCTTCCGCCGCGATATGGGCGGCGTGGAAGACGCCTATCGGGAAATGATGCGGAGAGTATTTGGGGAGTAAGGACGTCCATGTTGGAATCGCGTAAAATCAGGGAAGAATGCGGGGTGTTCGGCGTATTTTCCCAGGCGCCCGGCGACGTGGCTCATATGGCCTATTACGGCCTCTTTGCGCTGCAGCACCGGGGGCAGGAATCCGCCGGCATCGTGGTGAACGACGACGGTCTTTTTCAGGCGTATAAAAATATCGGTCTTGTTGAATCCGTATTCACCTCCGAGCAGCTGGAAAAGCTGGGGCAGGGCAATATGGCGGTGGGGCACGTCCGCTATGGGACGACCGGCACCAACGCCCATGCAAACGCGCAGCCCTTTGTAATCAACCATGTCAAGGGCCATATGGCCATCGCCCATAACGGCAATCTGGTCAATTCCTTTGAATTGCGGCGGGAGCTGGAGCTGGAAGGCTCCATTTTCCATTCCACCAGCGATACCGAGGCGATTTTGTATATCATCACAAAGGAACGGCTGAAGGCCCCCTCCATCGAAGCGGCGATCGAGCAGGCGATGTATCGCATCAGGGGCGCCTATTCCCTGGTCGTTATGTCGCCCTCCAAGCTGATCGCGCTGAGGGATCCCAACGGCTTCCGCCCCCTCTGCTACGGGCAGACTGCGGACGGCAGCTATGTCGTTGCCAGCGAAAGCTGCGCGCTGGACGCGGTGGGCGCCGCGCTGATCCGGGATATTGAGCCGGGGGAGATCGTGATCTTTGAGAAGGCGGGCGTTCGCACCATCAGAACCCATTGCCGGACGGCGCGTCCGACGCTCTGCGCCTTTGAATATGTGTATATCGCCCGGCCGGATTCGGTGATCGACGGGCATAGCGTCCATGCCGCCCGGCTGCGGGCGGGGGCGATTCTGGCCGAGGAGCATCCGGCGGACGCCGACGTGGTCGTGGGCGTGCCGGATAGCGGAATCGACGCGGCCATCGGTTATTCCCAGCGCTCCGGGATCCCCTATGAAATGGGCTTTTTGAAGAATAAGTATATCGGCCGCACCTTTATTTCCGTGGGGCAGAAAAACCGGGAGGACAAGGTGCGGATCAAGCTGAATCCCATCGCCTCCGTGGTGGCGGGGAAAAGGGTGGTGCTGGTGGATGATTCCATCGTCCGGGGGACGACCTGCCGCCATATCGTCCGGCTGCTGCGGAGCGCCGGCGCCAAGGAGGTGCATATGCGGCTTTCTTCGCCGCCCTTTACGAACCCCTGCTACTACGGAACGGATATTGATTCCAAAAAGAATCTGATCGCCTGTCACCATACGGTGGATGAAATCGCCGAGATCATCGGCGTGGACTCTCTGGGCTATTTGAGCATAGAAGGGGTGCGCAAAATGGCCGACGGAACGGATCACGGCGGATTTTGCACCGCCTGCTTCGACGGTGCATATCCCACCGAAGTTCCCAGCAAGCCGCAGAAAAACCGCTTTGAGAGAAAGATCTCCGAAAGCGAAGAGGAAGAGGAATAGCAAGCCGGGCAAGAGGGATTGCCGGGGTATATTTGATCGGTACTGGAGGTATTCATGGGAGGCTTTTTCGGCATAGTATCCAGGCAGGAATGCCTGATGGACGTTTTTTTCGGGGTGGATTATCACTCCCATCTGGGCACGCGGCGGGCAGGCATGGCGGCATATGATCCGGAGGTCGGCTTGCAGCGGGAGATCCATAACATCAAAAATGCGCCGTTCCGCACGAAGTTTGAGCACGTTTTTGAAGAAATGCGCGGAACTTCCGCCATCGGCTGTATCAGCGATTCGGATCCCCAGCCGCTGCTGATCCGCTCCAAATTGGGAACCTTTGCCATCTGTACGATCGGCATCGTCAACAACGCGGAAGCGCTGATCGAGCGGTATCTGACGACCAACGGCGGCCATTTCGACGCCATGACCGGGGGGAAGGTCAACGCAACCGAGCTTCTGGCGGCGCTGATCAGCAGAAAAGATAATTTTGCGGAGGGGATCCGGTTCGTTCAGGAGATCGTGGAGGGCACGGCTTCCATTCTGATCCTGCGGGACAACGGCAATCTGATCGCCGCCCGGGACAAGCTGGGGCGGCTGCCGGTCATCATCGGCAGAAATGAAACGGGCTACAGCGTGACCTTCGAGTCTTTTGCGGCAATCAAGCTGGGCTATGAGCAGGAGCGGGAGCTGGGGCCGGGCGAAATCGTGGAATTGAGCCCCGATTCCCTGACTGTTTTGAATCCTCCCGGCAATCAGAAGCGCATCTGCGCCTTTCTCTGGAGCTATTATGGCTATCCCACCTCCTGCTACGAGGGGGTAAACGTAGAAGCCATGCGTTATCGCAACGGCGCGCTGATGGCCCGGAGCGACCGGGAGAACGGTGTGGCGGAAGGGATCGATTACGTGGGCGGAATGCCGGATTCCGGAACGCCCCACGCCATCGGCTACGCCAACGAAAGCGGCGTTCCCTTTGCCCGCGCCTTTATCAAATATACGCCCACCTGGTCCCGCAGCTTTACGCCGGCCCATCAGACCGAGCGGAACAAGGTGGCCAAAATGAAGCAGATCCCGATCCATGAGCTGATTCAGGATAAAAAGCTTCTGTTTCTGGACGATTCCATCGTCCGCGGCACGCAGATCAAGGAAACGGTGGAATTTCTATATGAGAACGGCGCCAAAGAGGTGCATATGCGTTCCGCCTGTCCGCCGATCATGTTCGGGTGTAAATTCCATAACTTTTCCCGCTCCGCTTCGGATATGGAGCTGATCGCCCGGCGCATGATCGTGGAGCTGGAAGGGGAGGAAGGGTTCCGGTATATCGACGAGTATATCGACGGCGCAACAGAGCGGGGCAAAAAGCTGCGCGAAGCGCTTTGCCGAAAATTTGATTTTGCTTCTCTGGAGTATCAGTCCCTTGAAAATATCATCAAAGCCATAGGGCTTCCGGCGTGTGAGCTTTGCACATACTGCTGGAACGGAAAGGAATAAAAAATGAAAAATTCAAAATCCGAAAGCTATGCGGCGGCCGGCGTGGACATCACCGCAGGCTATAAAGCGGTAGAGCTGATGAAAAGCCATGTGGCCCGCACCAAAACGGCCGGCGCCGATATCGATATCGGCGGGTTCGGCGGTCTTTTTGCGCCGGATCTCACCGGGATGAAAAGGCCGGTTCTGGTCAGCGGGACCGACGGCGTTGGAACCAAGCTGAAGCTGGCCTTTCTGATGGATCGTCATCATACGGTAGGGATCGACTGCGTGGCGATGTGCGTCAACGACGTGATCTGCTGCGGAGCAAAGCCGCTTTTCTTTCTGGACTATATTGCCTGCGGAAAAAACCGGCCGGAAAAGATCGCCGATATCGTATCCGGCGTGGCGGAGGGCTGCGTTCAGAGCGGCGCCGCCCTGATCGGCGGGGAAACGGCGGAAATGCCCGGATTCTATCCGGAGGACGAATACGACCTTGCCGGCTTCGCCGTGGGGATCGTAGACGGGGAAAAGGTGCTGGACAATAAAACGATGATCCCCGGCGACGTGGTGATCGCCCTGCCTTCCAGCGGCGTCCACTCCAACGGTTTTTCGCTGGTGCGCAAGGTTTTCGACGTGGAGCGCGCCGATATCACCAAGCCGGTGGCGGAGCTGGGGGGCAGCTCCATCGGCGAAACGCTGCTGACGCCGACGAAGATCTACGTCAAGCCGATGCTTGCGCTTTTCGAGCAGGTCAGAGTCAAGGGCGTATCCCATATCACCGGCGGCGGATTTTATGAAAATATTCCCCGCAGCATCCCCGACGGTCTGGGCGCGCGCATCGAAAAGAGCGCGGTTCGGGTGCTCCCGATTTTTGAGCTGATCGCCAAAACCGGCGGCATCCCCGAGCGGGATATGTATAATACCTTCAATATGGGCGTCGGGATGAGCGTCGTGGTCGCCGCCGAAGACGCCGACCGCGCTCTGGAGATTCTTCGGGCCAACGGGGAAGAGGCTTATGTCATCGGTTCCATCGTGGAGTCCGATGAAAAGATGATGTTGGTGTAAGGCGATGGAAAAGACGAAAATCGCCGTTCTGGTATCCGGCGGGGGAACCAATCTTCAGGCGCTGATCGATAGCGCCGCCTGCGGCCAACTCTCCAGCGGAGAGCTGGCGCTGGTGCTTGCCGGGAACCGGGAGGCCTATGCGCTCCGGCGCGCGGAAAAGGCCGGGATCCCCACGGAGATCGTTGTGAAAAAGGAGTGCGCCGGGCAGGCGGAGTTTGAAAAAAAGATGCTTGCCGCTCTGGAAAAATACGGCATCCAGCTGATTGTTCTGGCCGGCTTTATGAATATTCTCAGCGCGGATTTCACCAGCCGCTATCCCGAGCGGATCATCAACGTCCATCCTTCGCTGATCCCCTCCTTCTGCGGCCGCGGATTTTATGGGCTGCGGGTCCATCAGGCGGCGCTGGATTACGGCGTCAAGGTGACTGGCGCCACCGTTCATTTTGTCAATGAGATCCCGGACGGCGGCCGGATCATCGCCCAGAAGGCGGTGGAGATCCAGCCGGGAGATACCCCTGAGATTTTGCAGAAGCGGGTGATGGAGCAGGCGGAATGGATTCTGCTGCCGCGTGCTGTTGAGCAGGTTTCTGCCGCGATATTGAAAGGAGAAACGATATGAATATTTATGAGATCCAATCCATGGGCGAGCGGATCCGGGGCAATCATTACGTTGGCCGCGGGATCGTGATCGGCAAAACCCGCAGCGGCCGGGCGGCGGCGACCGCCTATTTCATTATGGGGCGGAGCGCAAACAGCCGCAACCGCGTTTTTACCGTGAAGGACGGAACGCTCTATACCGAGCCCTTTGATCCGGGCAAGGTGGCGGATCCCTCCCTGATCATCTATGCCGCCCAGCGCCGCTATCAGAACAAGCTGATCGTGACCAACGGCGACCAGACGGATACGATTTATGAGGGGTTGAAGAACGGCGTAGATTTTGCCGCCTCGCTGGCGACCCGGGAATTTGAGCCGGACCGGCCGAATTTCACGCCCCGGATCAGCGGCATGATCACCTTCGGTCAAGGTGATTTTACTTATGAGATGAGCATTTTGAAAAGCGCGGACGCGGAAGGAAGTGCCTGCTGCCGCTATCATTTTTCCTATCCTGCCCTGAAGGGATTGGGGCATTTTATCCATACCTATCTTTGCGACGGCGATCCCATTCCCACCTTTCAGGGCGAACCGGAGCGGATCTCCGTTCCGGACGAGATCGACGCGTTTACGGAGGATATCTGGAGCAATCTGGACGCCGATAATAAGATTTCCCTGTATGTCTGCTATACGGATCTGACCACCGGCGCGATGGAAACCCGGCTGATCAATAAGAACTGCAAGTGAGGAAAAAAGATGAAAGAATTTGAACTGAAATACGGCTGTAACCCCAACCAGAAACCGGCAAAAATCTTCATGCAGGACGGAAGCGCCCTTCCGATCCGCATCCTTTCCGGGCGGCCCGGATATATCAACTTTCTGGACGCCTTCAATTCCTGGCAGCTGGTGAAGGAGCTTAAAGAGGCGCTGGGAATGCCGGCCGCCACCTCCTTCAAGCATGTAAGCCCCACCTCGGCCGCCGTTGGAACGCCGCTGCCGGAAAAGCTGAAGAAAGCCTGCTTTGTTGAGGATATCGCAGGGTTAGACGATTCGCCGCTGGCCTGCGCCTATGCCCGGGCGCGGGGCACCGACCGGATGAGCTCCTTTGGCGACTGGATCGCCCTTTCCGATATCTGCGACGTAACCACCGCCACCCTGATCAAGCGCGAGGTGTCCGATGGGATCATTGCGCCCGGCTATACGCCGGAGGCGCTGGAGATCCTGAAAAGCAAGCGGAAGGGGAACTACAATATTGTTGAAATCGATCCGGCGTATTGCCCGGATCCGGTGGAAAGAAAGCAGGTCTACGGGATCACCTTCGAGCAGGGGCGCAACGATTTTAAAATCGACGCCGCCCTGCTGGAAAATCTGGTGACGGAAAACAAAACCCTGCCCGCCAGCGCCAGGCGCGATCTGATCATTGCGTTGATTACGCTGAAATATACCCAGTCCAATTCCGTCTGCTATGCGGTGGACGGCCAGGCCATCGGCGTCGGGGCGGGGCAGCAGTCCCGTATCCATTGCACCCGTCTTGCCGGGAATAAGGCGGATATATGGCATCTGCGCCAGCATGAAAAGGTGCTGGATCTGCCCTTCAAGGACGCTATCGGCCGCCCGGATCGGGATAACGTGATCGATAGCTATATCGGTAAGAATGAAGAGGACGTCTGCGCGGAAGGGGTCTGGCAGAAATATTTCACCCGGCGCCCCGCACCGCTCACCGCCGCGGAGGCAGAGGCCTATCTTTCGGGGCTGAGCGGCGTGGCGCTGGGCAGCGACGCCTTCTTCCCTTTCGACGATAATATCGAGCGGGCGAAAAGAAGCGGCGTATCCTATATTGCCGAGCCGGGCGGATCGATCCGGGACGACGTGGTGATCGAATGCTGCAATAAATACGGCATCGCCATGGCTTTTACCGGGATGCGTCTTTTCCATCATTGATCGTTTTAAGGAGAAAAAAATGAAACTGCTGGTAGTGGGCGGCGGAGGCCGCGAACACGCGATCATCAAAAAACTGAAGGAAAATCCTGCGGTAGAGGAGATCTTTGCACTTCCCGGAAACGGCGGAATAGCCGCCGATGCTACGCCGGTGCCGATCGGCGCCAAAGAGATCGGGAAGATCGTGGCCTTTGCCCAGGAGCAAAAGATCGATTATGCGGTGGTGGCGCCGGACGATCCTCTGGTTCTGGGCGCGGTGGACGCGCTGAACGCAGCGGGGATCCCCTGCTTCGGCCCCAACGCGGCCGCGGCGGAGATCGAGGGGAGCAAGGTCTTTGCCAAGAATCTCATGAAGAAATACGGAATTCCGACCGCCGCTTATGAAGTTTTCACCGATTGTGCCGAAGCGCTTGCCTATCTGGAAACGGCGCCGGTTCCCACCGTGATCAAGGCCGACGGCCTGGCGCTGGGGAAAGGCGTGATCATCGCTGAAACGCGGGAGGACGCCCGGGCGGCCGTTCGGTCGATGATGGAGGATCAGATTTTCGGCGCCAGCGGGAGCCGGGTCGTGATCGAAGAATTTCTGACCGGGCCGGAGGTTTCCGTCCTGTCCTTTACCGACGGAGAAACGGTGGTGCCCATGATCTCCTCCATGGATCATAAGCGCGCGCTGGACGGCGACCGCGGCCTGAATACCGGCGGGATGGGAACGGTCGCGCCGAACCCGTATTATACGCCGGAGGTGGCGCAGGCGTGCATGGAGAAGATCTTTCTTCCCACGATCCGCGCCATGAAGGCGGAGGGACGCCCGTTCAGGGGCTGCCTTTATTTCGGCCTGATGCTGACGCCGGAGGGCCCGAAGGTGATCGAATACAACTGTCGGTTCGGCGATCCGGAAACGCAGGTGGTGCTCCCCCTGCTGGAAAGCGACCTGCTCACCGTGATGCAGGCGGTGACAAACGGCAGGCTGGCCGATACCGAAGTCCGGTTCAGCGACCGGTGCGCCTGCTGCGTTGTCATGGCCTCGGAGGGATACCCCGGGAAATACGAAACCGGGTTTGAGCTGCAAATCCCTCCCGCCCTTAAAGAGGATGTCTTTGTGGCTGGAGCCAGGCTGGAAAGCGGAAAGCTTTACACCGCCGGCGGGCGCGTTCTGGGCGTCGTCGCCGTTGCGGATACGCTGGAAGCGGCGATCAGCGCCGCATATGGCAAGGTTGAAAAAATATCTTTCGCCCATTCATTTTACCGCCGGGATATCGGGCGGCGGGCTCTGCTTGCCGGAAAGGAGAACTAATGGTCTATCGTATCTACGTTGAAAAAAAACCGGAGCTTGCCAATGAAGCCCGGGATCTTCGCTATGAAGTGCGTCATATTTTGCAGATCAAATCTCTTGAAAAGGTGCGGGTAATCAATCGCTACGATGTGGAGAACATCGAAAAAGAGCTTTTTGACTACGCCGTGGGCACCGTATTTTCCGAGCCGCAGTTGGATCAGGTTTCCGATGCGGTGGACGCTCAGGGCGCGGTGGTTTTTGCAGTAGAGCCGCTGCCCGGTCAGTTTGATCAGCGCGCCGATTCCGCCGCGCAGTGCATCCAGATCATCTCCCAGGGCGAACGCCCGGTGGTGAAAACCGCTAAAGTATATTTACTTTACGGCGCTCTCAGCGCCGATGAAGTGCAAACCATCAAGAAAAGCGTGATCAATCCGGTGGAGTCCCGGGAGGCGGATCTTGCGCTCCCGGAAACGCTGGCGGCGGAGTACGCCCTCCCGGAAACGGTGGAAACCTTGACCGGATTTCTTGCGCTGGATCAAGCCGGGCTGGCAGATTTTGTGGCGCGTTACGGGCTGGCCATGGACTGCGACGACATTGCTTTTTGTCAGGCCTATTTCCGGGAGGAGGGCAGGGACCCCACCATTACCGAGATCCGCATGATCGATACCTATTGGTCGGATCATTGCCGCCATACGACTTTTCTGACGACGATCGATTCGGTGCGCTTTGAAGATCCGCTGCTGGAGCGGGCCTATGACGATTATCTTGCCGTCCGCAGAGAGCTGGGGCGCACCAAACCTGTGAATCTGATGGATCTTGCAACGCTGGCCGCCAAATATCTGAAAAAGCAGGGCAAGCTGGAGAAGCTGGATGAATCGGAAGAGATCAATGCCTGCACCGTGAAAATGGAAGTGGAGGCCGATGGCAAAAAAGAACCGTGGCTCCTGCTTTTCAAAAACGAAACCCATAATCATCCCACGGAAATCGAGCCTTTCGGCGGCGCCGCCACCTGTATCGGCGGCGCCATCCGCGATCCCCTTTCCGGGCGATCCTATGTATACGGCGCCATGCGGGTAACCGGCGCCGCCGATCCGCTGAAGCCGGTGGCGGAAACGATGGAGGGCAAGCTGCCCCAGCGCAAGATCGTCACTACGGCTGCCGCGGGCTACTCCTCCTACGGGAACCAGATCGGGCTGGCCACCGGCATTGTGGATGAGCTTTATCACGAAGGCTACGCAGCCAAGCGGATGGAGATCGGCGCGGTGATTGCTGCCGCACCCGCCGAAAACGTAAGGCGCTCCTGCCCGGAGCCCGGGGACGTGGTGATCCTGCTGGGCGGTCGTACCGGCCGCGACGGCTGCGGCGGAGCAACAGGATCTTCCAAATCCCATACCCTTCATTCTCTGGAAAGCTGCGGCGCCGAGGTTCAAAAGGGCAACGCGCCTGAGGAACGCAAGCTGCAGCGTCTTTTCCGCAACCGGGAAGCCTGCCGCATGATCAAGCGCTGCAACGACTTCGGCGCCGGCGGCGTATCGGTTGCGATCGGCGAGCTGGCGGACGGGCTGCGCATCAATCTGAACGCCGTGCCGAAGAAATACGACGGTCTGGACGGCACCGAGCTGGCCATCAGCGAATCGCAGGAGCGGATGGCGGTTGTGGTGGAAGCCGGCGACGCCGACCGGTTCATGGAGCTGGCGGACGGCGAGAATCTGGAAGCGACGGTTGTGGCGGTTGTGACCGGGGAGCCGCGGCTGGTGATGGAATGGAACGGACGTGTGATCGTGGATATCAGCCGCGCCTTCCTCAACTCCAACGGCGCGGAAAAGCATATCGACGTAACCCCCGCCGCGCCCTCCTGCTATCAGAAGCAGATCGGCGCCGGCGATTTTGCCGGATTGCTCAGAGCAACGGCCGGCGATCTGAACGTATGCTCCAAGCGCGGCCTTTCCGAGCGTTTTGATTCCACCATCGGCGCCGGCGGCGTTCTGATGCCCTTCGGCGGCAAATACCAGCAGACCCCTGTTCAGGCGATGGTTCAGCTGATATCCATGGAGGAAAAGCATACCGACGATGTCTCGCTCATGGCCTGGGGCTATAATCCGTATATCGCGGAAAAAAGCCCCTATCACGGCGCGTATCTTGCGGTGGTGGAATCGGTTTCCAAGCTGATTGCGACCGGTGCAAAATTTGAGGACGTCTATCTGACCTTCCAGGAATATTTTGAGCGCCCCGGGAAGGACGGAAAACGCTGGGGCAAGCCGCTGGCCGCGCTGCTGGGCGCCTTTGAGGCGCAGAAGGATCTGGGGATCGCCGCCATCGGCGGCAAGGATTCCATGAGCGGAACCTTTGAGAAGCTGGACGTTCCGCCGACGCTTGTTTCCTTCGCCGTCACAACGGGCAAGGCCGCAGAGATCACGCCCAACCACTTTAAGAAAGCCGGCAACAGGGTGATTCTCCTTGCGCCGGAGTATAACCGCGACCATCTGCCCGAGCCGGGATCGCTTCTCCGGCTTTACGATACCGTCTACGGGCTTCTGCAGAGCGGCAGGGCGGTAACTGCCTATACGCCGGGATACGGCGGCATCGCCGAGGCGGTGATGAAGATGTGCCTGGGCGAAGGATATGGCTTCCGGTTTGAGGAATTGCCGCTGGATACGTTTTTTGAATACCGGTATGGCTCTTTCCTGCTGGAGGTAACAGAGGATACGGAAGGGCTGCTGATCGGAACGGTAACGGAAGAGCCGGTTCTGACCCGCGGCGATGAATCGGTGGCGCTTGCGGAGCTGCAGCGGATCTATGAAGGCAAGCTTGAAAGCGTCTATTCCTGCAATATCGACCACGGCGCGCAGCCGATGGAAACCTTTTCCTATAAAGCCGAAAAGCGGGTTGCTCCTGCTGTCCGCACGGCGAAGCCGAAGGTGCTGATTCCGGTGTTTCCGGGCACCAACTGTGAGTACGACAGCGCGCGCGCCATGCGCGACGCGGGCGCCGACGCCCGGATCCTTGTCATCAACAACAGGACGGCGGAGGGCATTGCCCGCAGCATCGAGGGGTTTGCCGCAGAACTGAAAACGGCGCAGATGATCTTCGTCCCCGGAGGATTTTCCGGCGGCGATGAGCCGGATGGATCCGGCAAGTTTATCACGGCCTTTTTCCGGAACGCGGCGGTGCGCGCCGGCGTCACCGACCTTCTGGAGAACCGCGACGGTCTGATGCTGGGCATCTGCAACGGATTTCAGGCTCTGATCAAGCTGGGGCTGGTTCCCTACGGCAAAATCATGGATACCGATGAAAGCTGCCCCACGCTGACCTTCAATACCATTGCCCGCCATCAGTCGCGGCTGGTGCGCACGCGGGTTGTTTCCAATAAGTCGCCCTGGCTTGCGGCCACGGAGGTGGGGGAGATCTACACCGTTCCCATCTCTCACGGGGAAGGCCGGTTCCTGGCGGACGAAGCGCTGATCCGCCGCCTGGCGCAAAACGGCCAGATCGCCACCCAGTATGTGGATCTGGCGGGGAACGCCACGTCCGACGTGGCCTTTAATCCCAATAATTCCTGTTTCGCCGTTGAGGGGATCACCTCGCCCGACGGCCGGGTTTTCGGCAAGATGGGTCATTCGGAACGGATTGGGAAGAACCTATATAAAAACGTGGCGGGAAAATATGATATGCAGATGTTCCGTTCGGCGGTAGAATATTTTAAAAAATAAGGAGTAAGAGCGTATGGCTTATTTATCCGATATCGAGATTGCGCAGCGATGCCAAATGAAGCCGATTTCCGAAATAGCGGCGGCCGCCCATGTGGGGGAGGAGTATCTGGAGCATTATGGGAAATATAAGGCGAAGGTGGATCTCTCCCTGCTGAAGGAAACCCGGCGGCCGGACGGCAAACTGATTCTGGTGACGGCCATTACGCCTACGCCGGCGGGGGAGGGAAAGACCACAACGACGATCGGGCTGGCCGACGGGCTGCGCCGCATCGGCAAGGACGTAACAGTTGCCTTGCGGGAGCCGTCGCTGGGGCCGGTTTTCGGCATCAAGGGCGGCGCCGCAGGCGGCGGATATGCGCAGGTCGTGCCGATGGAAGATATCAACCTTCATTTCACCGGGGATTTTCATGCCATCGGAGCGGCCAACAATCTGCTTGCCGCCATGCTGGATAACCACATTCAGCAGGGCAACGAGCTGGGGATCGACGTAAAGAAGATCACCTGGAAGCGCTGCGTCGATATGAACGACCGGCAGCTGCGCAACGTGGTAGACGGTCTTGGCGGACGGCTGCAGGGGGTTCCCCGGGAGGACGGCTTTGACATCACCGTTGCCAGCGAGATCATGGCGGTGCTTTGCCTTTCCGAGAGCATTTCCGATCTGAAGGAACGGCTTGCCCGCATCATCGTGGGTTATACTTATGATGATCAGCCTGTCACCTGCGGCCAGCTGAAGGCGCAGGGCGCCATGGCGGCGCTTTTGAAGGACGCGCTCAAGCCCAATCTTGTTCAGACCCTTGAGGGTACGCCCGCCTTTGTTCACGGCGGCCCCTTTGCCAATATTGCCCACGGCTGCAATTCCGTGATCGCCACGCGCATGGCGTTGAAGATGGGGGATTATGCCGTTACCGAGGCGGGCTTCGGCGCGGATCTCGGCGCGGAAAAATTCCTGGATATCAAATGCCGCATGGCGGGGCTGACGCCGAACGCGGTGGTGATCGTTGCGACCATCCGGGCGCTGAAGATGCACGGCGGGCTGGAAAAATCCGCGCTGGGCGAGGAGAATCTGGAGGCTCTGGAGCGGGGGCTTCCCAATCTCCTGCGGCACGTTTCCAATATCCGCGACGTTTACCGGCTGCCCTGCGTGGTTGCGGTGAATCAGTTCCCGACCGATTCGGCGGCTGAAACCGGGTTCCTGATCGAAAAATGCAGGGAACAGGGCGTCCGCGCCGTTCTCTCTACCGTCTGGAGCGAGGGCGGAGCGGGCGGCGAGGCGCTTGCCCGCGAGGTGGTGCGGTTGTGTGAGGAAGAGAAGGGCGATTTTACCTTCAGCTATGTCGACGATATGACGCTCTCGGAAAAGATCGAAGCGATCGTTACCCGGATCTATCGGGGCGCAGGCGTGCAGATTCTTCCGGCGGCGCAAAAACAGCTGGATCGCCTTATGGAGCTGGGGTACGGCGGATTGCCGGTCTGCATGGCCAAAACCCAGTACAGCTTTTCCGACGATCCCGGGAAGCTGGGTGCGCCCGATGATTTCATCGTAACGGTACGGAACGTGAAAATTTCCGCCGGAGCGGGATTTGTCGTGGCGCTGACCGGCGAGATCATGACGATGCCCGGCCTGCCCAAAAGACCGGCGGCCGAGCAGATCGACGTGGATGAAAACGGCGTGATTTCCGGGCTTTTCTAAAAATGAAAAAACGCGCATGATGCGGATAAACGCATCATGCGCGTTTTTGATTGCCGGATCCGGCGTGATCGCAGGAACCCTGCGAAAGGGCTCCCTGCTCAGAGCGCTTCCGTTTGATACTTGCGCACCGTGCCTTGAAAATCCGCCGTAACAATGCCGCCGGAGGTCAGCAGGGGCGTTGTGACGGAGGGCGCACCCAGCTGGATCCTTCTGCGGAGCAGCGCCGTCTTTTTATCGTAGAAGTAAACGCCGCCGTCCGACGCGGCAAAAATCAGGGTATCGCCCTGGATCTGGGGCGTGCATTCTACCGTTTGCAGCCTTCCGTATTGATAGGGAGCGGTAAAAAGCCCCGCGGGTCCAACCGGGAAGCGGCGCAGGATCTTCAGGCTCTCCGGATCCAGCACCAGAACGCCGCTGTCGGAGCTGGCTGCATAGAGAACGCCTTCGTCCCAGAGCGGCGCCGCGCTGACGTCCATATTGCAGCCGATGCTTTTTTCCGTTATCACCGCGCCGGTATCGGCGTTTAAAATCACCGCCCGATCCAGGCCGAAAGTATAGATCCTTCCGTCCCGCAGCAGCGGGGTGGAGCTGCGGAACCAGCAGCCCCGGCAATCCTGCTTCCAGACGAGCTTGCCGCTTTCCAGATCGTAGGCTCTCAGAGCCAGCCAGTGAGCGCCGACAATCAGCCGGTTGCGTTCCTTATCGATGATCCAGCGGGCGGGCGTATTTTGGCAGCCACATGGCTCCGTTCTCCAGAGGGGCGCGCCGGTGGCTGGATCATAGGCCGAGATCCGATCCGGCCCGCCCGCGAGGATTTTCCCCTCCGCCGCGGTGACGCCGGAACGGGTAAATCCGAGGGCGGAAAGGGGCGACCGGGTTTTCCAGAGCAGCGCTCCCCGCTCCTCACTCAGGCAGTAGAGCGTTCCTTTGCTGTCCTGAACGTAGATTTTCCCGGCGGCGCGGGCGGCATGATTGTAAATCCCGTTCTCTGTGGGGAAATTCCAGAGGACGCTGCCGTCTTTTCCACTAAGGCAAAAGACGCCGCAGTTCTTGGGGAATCCGTCGTCGCCGGTGCAGAGGATCAGGTCGTCTCCCGCGGCCATCAGCGCCGAAAACTGAATTTGGCCGGGCAGCTTGCGGCTCCAGAGGGGCTTCTCTGCCCGGTATTTTTTCTGGTTGTAGAGAACCGTTGTTTGGAGCTTATCCCCCCGGACGCTGACTTTCCGGATCCCGCTCGGGGAGGAGTCGATGCCGCCGCTGTCTGCCGTGGATCCGCAGATTTTGAGGATCCCGCCGTATTCGTGGGCCATCTGGATATGGTAGTGGCCGAAGCACCAGGCCAGCAGCCCCAGACCGGGAAAATCAACGGTTCCCCTGCCGGTATTTGCCATAAAGCCGGGATCGGGGCAATGGGTGTGGTTCATCATGATCAGCTTTTTCCCCTTTGCCGCCCGGAGGTCGTTTTCCAGCCAGTTCCATTGATCCTCCGGCAGATAACCGGAGGGATGGTCGCCTTTGCCGATGCTCATGACGATAAAATGGATCCGGCCGTAGTCGAAGGAATACCAGGCGGGCCCATAAAGGCTTTCATAAAGCGCTTCCCCGTAGTCCCCGGCGCAGAAATCATGATTGCCGATCGCAAAGCGCACCGGGCAGCCCAGAACCTCGCTGTTCAGGGCCAGATAATGGCGCCGCACGCCGCTCTCTCGGCAGAGATCGCCGGCATGAAAGAAGAAAGCGGGACGCTGCTCCGCCGCCGTTTTCTGCAAAAACGGGATAAAAGCGCAGGGGCGGTCCTCAATTTCGGTATCCGAAACATGGAGAAAGGAAAAGGCGTCTGCTCCTTTCAGCGGATCCAGATAAAAATCGTAGCTTTCCTGCTCCGGACGAAGCGGAAGATACCAGTCGCTGCGGCCAAAGGTCAAAACGCAAGCGAATACCATCCGCGCCCGCTCCCAGCCCGGAAGAGAAAAGCGTCCGTCCGGATCGGTAAGAACCACGTTCCTGCCGTCGCTGATCGGGATTCCCGCCAGCGGCTTTTCGCCGCTTTTACTTAAAACCTTCCCGTTGATGCCCCTCATGTTTACGCCTCCTGTTCCGGCTGTATGGTGGATGTTCAAGGCCATTTTATCAGGTTTTTTGGGGAATGTCAACAGATTCTGAAAACTATAACGATATTGCTGAAATCTAAAAATATTGGCGAATTTGAGATTTTGCTTTTCATTCCGGAAAAAGTATGCTAAAATGGTCTCATAAAACAAACAAGGAGATGAAAAATATGCTGCTGAAAGAGTATTTTCAGGATCCCTCGGTTCTGCATATCGGAACCTGCCCGGATCGTAGCTATTACGTTCCCTGCGCCACCCGCGAAGAAGCCGAAGCCGGGTGCCCGCGCAGCGCTTCCAGCCGGGTGCAGATGCTAAACGGCGTCTGGGATTTCAAATACTATTCCTCCGTGCGCGATCTGAAGAATGCGCCCTGGGAAGAGGGGGATCCCGCCGTTTACGATCGGATCGACGTCCCCTCCTGCTGGCAGATGAAGGGCTATGATCAGATCCAGTATACCAACGTGCGCTATCCCTTTCCCTTTGATCCCCCGTATGTGCCGGTGGATAATCCCTGCGGCGTCTACAAGCGGGAGTTTGAGGTGCGCGCCGGCGGCCGGCGGGTCTACCTGAATTTCGAGGGGGTAGACAGCTGTTTTTATCTTTATGTAAATGGTAAATTTGTGGGCTACAGCCAGGTGTCCCATTGCACCCATGAATTTGATCTGACCGATTTTGTGACCGAGGGCAAAAACGCCCTGACGGTGATCGTCCTGAAATGGTGCGACGGTTCTTATCTGGAGGATCAGGATAAATTCCGCTTCAGCGGAATCTTCCGCGACGTTTACCTGCTGTATCGTCCGGAGCGGCATATCCGCGATATTTTTGTCAAGACAGCCTGCGATTTTGAAAAAGGCTCCGCCGCCGTGAAGGTGGAGCTGGATACGGCCGGAAAGCTGCCGGTGGCGTATCGCCTGACCGATGCGGAAGGCCGCGTCCTTGCCTCCGGCACGGGAACGGATCTTCTGGAGATGAAGATCGAGGACGCCAAATTCTGGAATGCGGAGAACCCGTATCTTTATTCATTGTATCTGGAAACGGAAGAAGAGGTCATTCTTTTGCGGATCGGCCTGCGGGAGATCTGCGTCCGCAAGGGCGTGGTCTATCTCAATCAGACGGCCATCAGGTTCCGTGGGGTAAACCGGCACGACAGCTCGCCGACCGGCGGCGCGACGGTAACATACGAGGAGATGTATCAGGATCTGATCCTGATGAAGCAGCATAATTTCAACGCGATACGAACCAGCCATTATCCCAATTGCCCCATATTTTATGAGCTTTGCGATAAAATGGGCTTCTATCTGATCGATGAGGCGGACGTCGAGAGCCATGGCTGCACGGAGCTGATCAAAGAGCCGGGAACGGACACCTATGGCTATCTGGCCTGCAGCCCGGCGTACCGCGAGAGCTTTCTTGACCGCGCCCGGATGATGGTGGAGCGGGATAAAAATCATCCCTGCGTTGTGATCTGGTCGGTGGGCAACGAGTCCGGCTACGGCTGCGGCCCCGAGGCGTCGCTGGCCTATTTCAGGGAGCGGGATCCTTCGCGCCTGCGTCATTATGAGCGCACGCCGAATGTTTATGACGATTATCAGGCGGACTACAGCAACATTCAGCTCTTTTCCAGAATGTATGCGCCGGTCGATTCCATCGACGAGCACTATTTCAGCGATACCAGGGTCAAGGATCTCGGCAGAGCGCGCTACGAATTTCTTCCCGCCGAGAACCAGGAAGGAGAGATCCTTCCCTTCATCCAGTGCGAATATGCCCACGCGATGGGCAACGGCCCCGGAGATCTGGAGGATTACTGGCAGTGCACCAATCGGCATCCCGGCTATTGCGGCGGGTTTGTCTGGGAATGGTGCGATCATGCCGTTCAGATCAAAACGGAAGAGGGGAAAACAGGGTTCTTATACGGCGGGGATCACGGCGAGTTCCCCCACGACGGATGCTTCTGCGTGGACGGCCTGGTTTATCCCGACCGCCGTTTGTCGCCGGGGATTCTGGAGTATAAGAACGTCATGCGCCCCGGGCGCTTTGCCCATCTGGGCGGAAACCGCTTTTCCGTCACCAACCATCTGGACTTTACCGATCTGGATCAGGTATGCGAAATTACCTATCAGCTTCTCTGCGAAGGGTGCGTGCTGGGCGGCGGCTGGGTTGAGTTGGGAAGCGTAAAGCCCCATGAAACGGTGGAATTTACCATCCCGATGGAACCCCTTCCGGCCGGGCATTGCATCGTCCGGTTCGTGCTGAAGCAGCTCAGGAGCAACGAATGGGCGGAGCGGGGCTATGAACTGGGCTTCGACGAGCTGGAGCTTCAGCCCTATCAGCCCCGAATCAGCCTGCCTGCCGCCGGAAACGTCAGCTTTACCGAGGACGACGATCAGGTCGTTGTGCAGGGCGCGGGATTTTGCTATCTCTTCTCCAAGCGGCGCGGTATTTTTGATCAGATGACGCGCGGCGAAGAAGCGCTGTTCCTGCGGCCGATGGAATACAATATTTGGCGCGCTCCCACCGATAACGACCGGAGGATCCGGCGCGAATGGGAACGTGTTGGCTATAATCGCACCATCTTCCGCCCCTATGAAACGGCGGTTTCCGCGGAAGAAGGCGGCGTCTGCATCACGGTGAAAATGGGCGCGGCGGCGGTCTACCTGCAAAACAGCCTGACCTTTACCGCCGTTTACCGGATCGACGGCAAGGGCGCCGTCCGGGTGCATATGGATGTGAAGCGCGATCCGGTGATGCCGTATCTGCCGCGGTTCGGGGTTCGGATGTTCCTGCCGAAGGAAGGAAACCGGCAGGTAAAATATCTCGGTTATGGCCCCGGCGGAAGCTATGTCGATTTCCGCCATGCCCAGCAGTATGGCTGCTATACCCAGGACGTGGGCGCCCGGGAGCCTTTTATCCATCCGCAGGAAAATATGAGCCATTGGGGCACCGAGTGGCTGGAGCTGGGCGCGATCCGCATAGCGGCTCTGGAAACGCCCTTCTCCTTCAATGCCTCCCGGTTCTCTCAGGAGCAGCTGACCCAGACGGCGCACGACCACGAGCTGGTACCCGATCCGAAGATGGCGATCCTTTGCGTCGACGGAAAGATGAGCGGGATCGGCAGCAATTCCTGCGGGCCGGAGCTGATCCAAAAATACCGGGTCGACGCTCTGGATTTCACCGCGGACTTTATGATGGAATTTTTGAAATAAGAGGATCCGCCTTCGGCTGAAAAGGCGCGGCGGCTTTGCAAGCGCCGTCGTCCCCCCAAAACAGGCCCGGTTCCGCTCAAACGGCGGAGCCGGGTTTGTTGCTTTGTCGGGAAAGGTGGTCTTGCCGGTTTGCCCGGTGTCCATAAAAAACGCCCGCGGCTCCCCGGAGCTGCGGGCGTTTTCATCGCTAACGTGGTTTTCCTGCTTCAGATGCGCAGCAGGTCTTGCGGTTTTTCGATCAGAAAATCAGCGGAGGCAAGCTCCTCCCGGCTTCCGTAGCCGTAAAGCATCGCCGCGCACATCATGCCGCACTTCCGGGCGCCGTTCAGGTCGTAATACCGGTCGCCGATCATCAGGCAGTCGGCAGGATCCAGCCCGTTTTCGGCCAGAACATAGCGGATCACGTCCTCCTTTTGGGTTCTGGTTTCGTCCATGGTACTGCCGCCGATAAAGGCGAAATAACGGCTCAGCCCGAAATGATCCACGATCTGGCGGGCGAAGTATTCCGGTTTGCTGGTCGCCATGTAGATGGAAACGCCGCTGCGGTGCAGGGCGTCCAGCAGCTCCGGGATCCCCGCATACAGGGCGTTTTCCAAGATGCCTTTCTCCGCATAGTATTTCCGGTAATGCCGCAGTAGCTCCTGCGCCTCTTCCTCCGAGGCGCCGCAGTAGTTGCGGAAAGAGTCCATCAGCGGGGGGCCGAGAAAGGCCATCAGCTTCTCTCGCGGCAGCACCGGCGCGCCGGTCATTTTTAAAGCGTACAGGACGGAGTTGACGATGCCGGGGCTGGAATCTGTCAACGTGCCGTCCAGATCAAAAAGATAGTGTTTGAAATTCATGGCAGCAGCTCCTTTGCCTTTCTATTCTATCGGATATTTGTTTTGATTTCAAGGGATAATTTTTCCTGTTTAAGACGATAATGATGAAGAAAGGGCGTGAGAGAATGGAATTTAAGCCGGATTTCGAGCAAAATCTGCAAATGTTCCGCGCGGCATTCGCCCGCGACGATACCTTTAAGGTGAAGCGGATCAGGAATCCCTATCATCCGGAGGTGCCGATCGCCGCGCTGCTTTCCAGCGCGATGGTCAACAGCGATGTAACGGATCGCGACGTCATATTGAGCCTGGAAACCCATTGCTACGAACCCACGCCGGCCGGAGCGGTTGCCGGAGGGATCGGGAACCATAGCGTGACCGTGGAGCGGGATCCGGAAAAAGCCATGATCCAGATCGGAGCCGGCGACTGCATCATTCTGATCGGGGACGCGGCGTGCTGTATCATCATCGACACCAAGGGGATCCCGCAGCGAAGCGCCAATCTGCCGGAAACGGAGATCTCTCTCCTCGGCCCTCAGGACGGCTTTATAGAAAATATCATGGCAAATCTGGCGCTTTTAAAGAAAAGGATCGCAACGCCGAATCTGAAAAGTGAATTTGTCACGGCGGGGCGGCGGAGCAATAACCGTCTGGTGATCTGTTATCTGGAGGGGGTGGTTCGCCCGGAGCTGGTGGCGGAGCTGAAAAAAAGGATCGATCGCATCGATATCGATTTTATCCCCGATGGCAACGTCCTTGCGGAACTGATGCGGGACTGCCCCCATTCGATTTTCAGAACGGTCGGCAAAACTTCCCGGCCGGACGTGCTGGCCTCCAAGATCATGGAGGGCCGGATCGGCGTGATTCTGGACGGATCTCCGGTGGCGCTTACGCTGCCCTATATATTTGCCGAGGTGTTTCAAAGCCCCGATGATTATTATCAAAGCTATCTCTACGCCAATATCGGGCGGGTTCTTCGCTTTGCGGGGTTTCTGATCGCCGTGTTTCTCCCGGGCTTTTATCTTGCGGTGGTCAATTTCAATCCCGGCGTTTTGCCGGCGCATTGGCTTTATACGGTTCTTGCCTCCTCCGAGGGGGTTCCGATCCAAACCCTTACCGAAATACTGCTGCTTTTTTTCGCTTTTGAGATCCTGCGGGAAACGGGAAGCCGTATGCCTACCGGCCTCGGCCTTGCTCTGAATATCGTGGGCGCCGTTATTTTGGGCGACGCCGCCGTATCCAGCAACATCGTTTCCGCGCCGATCGTGATCATTGTCGCCTTTTCGGGCGTGACCGGCCTGATGGTGAAGGATCTGAAGGGCGCCGTTTTTTATCTCCGGTTGATCGCTATTTTTACCGGCGCGGTCTTTGGCCTCCCGGGTCTTGCCCTGACGGGGGTGGGGATGCTGCTGCATCTGGCGTCGGTGCACTCCATGGGTATTCCGTATTTATACACGATGGGGCGGAAAAGCGGCAGTCAGGATACGATTTTTCGGACGCCTTACTGGCGGATGCGCCGCAGGCAGTTCCGCTTTTCTATGAATGAAAGGAGGCAAAAGTGAAGATCTTTTTCTACCGTCTGATCCCGGCGGTGTTGCTCGTGGCGGCCGTTATCGGTTCTTTTTCTCTTCCGCGCCGCGATCTGCGTTCGATCGCCCAGGTCGCCGGGATCGCCCTGGATCAGGAAAACGGGATGCTGAGGGCGACCTTTGAGCTTTATGTCCCGGTGCTGGAAAAGTCGATCGGAACGCAGCGGGAAACGGTGTCGGCGTTGGGCGGGAGCCTGGAAGAGTGTGTGGAAAACATCCGGAAGGTGCGGGGCGAGGAGCTTTTTACAGACGACGCCGCTGTTTTGATTTTGAGCAGCGAGCAGGACGATTATCTGGTGGAGAAGGTGCTGGAGCACTACTGGCAGTTGAAAAACGATCAGATGGAGCTTCCGGTGTTTTTTGCTTTCGGCCAGAGCGCCGCGTCGATTTTTGAAGGCGAGGGCGCCGTGATTTCAACAGAGCTTGCAGAAAGCGGGGAAAAACTTTCTGCAATCCAAACGGTGAAGGATCTGATGAACGGAGCCGGGGAGCGCGTTCTGATCCGTGGGGAGGGCGGCTATGAAATTATTTCGTAGTGTACTGCCGGTGATGGGAGAAACTGCGGCGATCGGCTGGTTTATTCTGCGGGATATCTCCTTTATTCTGGTGCTGCCGCTGATTCCGGCGGGGCTGCTGTTTTATTTTCTGCATAAAGGGGAGATGATCCGGTGGCTCAATGCGCTTTGCGCCGCCGCGGCGGCGGTGATCACGGCGATGACGGTCAGCGCCGGCGTTTTTGACGGCCGCGGCATGGTGATGCTGCTCCTGCTGCTGATTTTGACCGGAATGATGGCGGTGGGGCTCCCGGAGGATGAGCTGGATCGCGTTGCCGGCTGGTGGATGATCGGTTTTATTGCGATCTTTGCCGTTGTGCTGATCGCCACGATCCCCGGCGTCCGCCTGCGTTCCGGGCTTCCGGAGATCGGGGGCTGGATCGATATCGCAGTCTTTTACCTGCTGGTCTTTTTGGAGCCGCTGAGCCTTGGGAAGAATTACCGCGCCGCGCCGCTGGTGCTGGGGATCCTGCTGATTCCCTTCGGCGTCGTTTCCTACCTTGCCCTGGGGCAGGCGGCCTTTGATATGGCGGAATTTCCTTATCTTTCGGTCTGGGCGGGCGTGGCTTTTTCCTCCTTTCATCATACGGAGGCCATTACCCTCTGTTTTTATTACGGCGTTGGAGCGTTGAGGACGGCTTACTGCTTTATCAATTATAAAAACACCGTGAAAAAGTATTGAAAAAGTCTGGCGGATATGATATAATTTTTAAAAAAATCGGTCATCTTGCCGGATATTTGGAGGTACAAAATGATCAGAGTAACGGTTTGGAATGAATATTACCATGAAAACCCCCGCTACGAGCACGCTACGACCAAAGCGATGGAGCTTCATCCCAACGGACTTCATGAAACGGTGGCGGAAATCGTCCGTGAGCTGGGAGCGGATAAAGTAACGGTGCGTACCGCGTGGCAGGATCAGCCGGAGCACGGGCTGACGGAAGAGGTGCTCAGCAATACCGACGTTTTGATCTGGTGGGGGCATATGAAGCACCATGAGGTCGCGGACGAGATTGTTGAGCGGGTTTACAACCGCGTCATGGAGGGCATGGGCTTTATCGGGCTGCACTCCGCCCATCATTCAAAAGTCTTTAAAAAGCTCAACGGTACCACCTGCAATCTGAAATGGCGGGACGGAACCTATGAGCGGGTTTTCACAACCTGTCCCTCCCATCCCATCGCCCGCGGCATCCCCGAGCATTTTGAGCTGGGCGTGGAGGAATGCTACGGCGAGTTTTTCGATATTGCCAAGCCCGACGACGTGGTGTTCCAGGGCTGGTTTGATATCGGCGAGGTGTTCCGGAGCGGCTGCACCTTCACCCGCGGCTACGGAAAGATCTTCTATTTCCAGCCCGGCCATGAAACGAATCTGGCGTTTCAGAACCCCTATGTGCGGCGGATCATCCAAAACGCAGTTGAATGGTGCTATTCCGACGTTAAGGCTCCCTACATCGGCGCGCCGCAGATCAAAACGACGCTGGAGGATCAGCGTCTGGAGAAGGCGGAAGGGGACTATCTACGCTTCTTTTAATGGTTGAATGATAAAACGGCAGCTCAGGCTGCCGTTTTAATTTATAAATCGTTCATTTATGATTCACGAAAAAGACTTGATTATTGTTTTGGCTTCTTGTATAATTAGAAAATAACTCAATAGAACATCATATTTAGGAGATCATATGGCTGAAGTCAACATTCTTGAAAATGAACATACATTGCAGCAGCACCCGCTGATTGCGTCCCGGGGCATCGTTGTGATGCCGGGGACCACCCTTTCTTTCGACGTGGTGCGGGATTTTTCCATTTCTGCCGTTGAGGCCGCCGTGAAGCACGACGGTCTGATCATCATCGCTTCGCAGCGGGATATAACGGTGGAGGAGCCGACCCGCCGCGATTTATGCGATATGGTGACGCTGGCGAAGATCACGCAGGTTATCAAGCTGGGCGACGCGGCGATCCGGGTCGCGGTGCGGGGGCTTTGCCGCGCGGATCTGCTGAAGGCGGAGCGGAAAGCCAAGTTCTTTATCGGGATCGTCTATCCGATCCGGGAAGAGGAAGTGGCCGACGATACGCCGGAGCGGGAAGCGCTGCTGCGCACCTTAAAGGAAACCTTCGGCGGGTATCTGACGCTGGCGCCGAAGGCGGGGGAAGATCTGATCCCGGAGGTTTTTGCCCTGCATGATCTGGGGCGCAGCGCCGATCAGATGACCGGGCATTGCTTTTTTGCGCCGGAGCATAAGCAGGAGCTGCTGGAGCAGACCGATCCCGTGAAACGCTGTGAGCTGCTGCTGGAGATTCTGACCCGTGAAATCGAGGTTCTCAAGATGGAGCAGGAGATCCACGCCCGGGTGCGGGAATCCATCGAGGCCAATCAGCGGGACTACTATCTGCATGAGCAGATGCGCGTGATTCAGGACGAGTTGGGCGAGAACGAAAACGGCGACGATATCGATGATTATTACGACCGTATCGCGCAGCTTCAGGCCAGCGAGGAAATCAAGGAAAAGCTGAATAAAGAGGTCGACCGGATGGCGAAAATGCCGCCGATGTCCCATGAGGGCGCGGTGATCCGCAGCTATCTGGATCTGGTTCTGGAGATCCCCTTCGGGATCTATACGGAGGAAAATCTGGATATCAAATCCGCCCGCAAAATTCTGGAGCAGGATCATTACGGCCTGGAGGAGGTCAAAACCCGGATTTTGGAATTTCTGGCCGTGCGTTCCCTCAACGCAGTAGGGGGGCAGATCCTTTGTCTGGTCGGGCCGCCGGGCGTTGGCAAAACCTCGATCGCCCGCAGCATCGCGGACGCCACCAACCGCAGGCTGGCGCGCGTCAGCCTGGGCGGCGTTCACGATGAGGCGGAGATCCGCGGCCACCGGAAAACCTATATCGGGGCGATGCCCGGAAGGATCGCAGACGCTGTGATCAAGGCCGGAAGCAGCAATCCGCTGATCCTGCTGGATGAGGTGGACAAAATGTGCTCCGATCTGCGCGGCGATCCCGCTTCCGCCCTGCTGGAGGTGCTGGACAGCGAACAGAACTGTAATTATGTGGATCATTATATCGAAGTGCCCATGGATCTTTCTCAGGCCTTCTTTATGATGACGGCCAATACGCTGGATACGATTCCGCGTCCGCTGCTGGACCGGATGGAAGTGATAGAGCTGCCCTCCTATCTGGATGAGGAAAAATTCCATATCGCGAAAAAATATCTGATCCCAAAGCAGCGCCGCAAGCACGGGCTGAAATCCGCTCAGATCCGCATCAGCGATATGGCGATCCGCGGGCTGATCGAAGGGTATACCCGGGAATCCGGCGTGCGGGAGCTGGAGCGGTGTATCAGCAAAATCATGCGGAAGGCCGCTCTTCAGATTGTGGAGGAGGAGAAAAAGAGCGTCACCGTTGGCGCCCAGCATCTGGAAACGCTTCTCGGCCCGAAAAAATACAAGGACGAGCCCTTATACGAAGCCGGATGCTGCGGTATCGTCAACGGGCTGGCATGGACGTCGGTGGGCGGAGAGATGCTGACGGTAGAGGTTTCCGCCCTGGAAGGCAGCGGGAAGCTGGAGCTGACCGGAAGCCTTGGCGACGTTATGAAGGAAAGCGCCCGCGCGGCGGTTTCCTATCTGCGCAGCGTTGCGGACCGGATGAACATCGCCGGTGATTTTTACCGCACCAAAGATCTGCATATCCATTTCCCGGAGGGCGCGGTCCCGAAGGACGGCCCCAGCGCCGGCATCACGATCGCAACGGCGGTCTGCTCTGCGCTGACCGGCATTCCGGCGGATAACCGGATCGCGATGACTGGGGAGATCACCCTGACCGGCCGCGTTCTGCCCATCGGCGGCCTGCGGGAAAAAACGATGGCCGCTTATAAGCACGGGATCCAGACGATCTATATTCCGAAAGCCAATCAGCCGGATCTGGAGAAAATCGA
Source organism: uncultured Clostridia bacterium (assembly GCA_944387895.1). Taxonomy (GTDB): domain Bacteria; phylum Bacillota; class Clostridia; order Oscillospirales; family QAKW01; genus QAKW01. The sequence continues at coordinate 41,052 of CALXGQ010000007.1, read as the reverse complement.
TCCGGCGGTTAGCAAGGCGATCAAATTCATCCCGGTTTCTCATGCGGACGAAGTGCTCAAAGGCGTTCTCGGGATCGGGAATAAGAAAAGAAAGGCCTTCATCTGCCCGCCCCATAACGCCGGCAAGAAGGAAACGGGAAAGGAAGTATGGGTTTAAATCTTCATCAGGTTCAGCTGCGTATTTCCGCGGTGCGCCCGTCCCAATTCCAGACCGGCTTGCCGGAGATTCTGTTCTGCGGCCGGTCAAACGTGGGGAAAAGCTCCATGATCAATTGTCTGCTGGGGCGTAAGGCGTTGGCGCGCACCTCCGAAAAGCCCGGGAAAACCGCAACGATCAATTATTACGAGATCGACCGGAAGCTCTATCTGGTGGATCTTCCGGGCTACGGCTATGCGCGGGTTTCTCAGGCCGAAAAGGATAAATGGGCGCGGTTCATGCAGGCGTATTTCAATTTTGAAAGCGATAAGCGGCTGGCGGTATCGCTGGTCGATCTCCGCCATGAACCAACGGACGCCGATCTGGAGATGGCCGGTTTTCTGGAGCAGGCCGGCATCCCCTACTGGGTGGTCGCCACGAAGGCCGATAAGCTCTCCAAGACTGCCGCTGCCCAGAATTTCAAAAATCTGGAAGAACGGTATCGTGCGCTCCGGCCGGAACGGCTTTTGATGTTTTCATCCAAAACAAAGCTGGGCCGGGAAGCGCTGATCGATCAGATGGAAGCGATCGCCGGGGAGGGAGAAAAATGAGTAATTTATGGGCGAATTTGGCGCCGTATCTTTATAATTTGCTGTATCTGATTCCTGCGGTGGTGCTGTCGCTCACGGTGCATGAATGCTGCCATGCCTGGATGGCGACAAAGCTGGGCGATTCCACTCCGCGCCAGGAAGGGCGCCTTTCCCTGAATCCGCTGCGGCATATCGATCCGCTCGGCTTTGTTGTGATGCTGCTAATCCATTTCGGATGGGCCAAGCCGGTGCGGGTGAATCCGATGTATTTCAAAAACCCGGCCAAGGGGATGATGTATACCGCCCTTGCGGGGCCGGTATCCAATTTGATTCTCTGCATCGTTTCCTCGCTGCTGTTCTTTTTCAGCGTCACCTTCTCCTGGGTGGATTATCTGATCATGTTTTTCTATTATATGACGATGCTGAATATCGGTCTGGCCGTTTTTAATCTGATCCCGATCCATCCGCTGGACGGCTCCCGGATCATCGGCTATTTCGCGCCCCGCTACGCATCGTTTATGGCGCAGAACAGCGGAGTGGTGCAGCTGATCTTCATCGCGCTGCTGATCCTGCCGGGATATCTGCCGATCCCGGATATTTTCGGCACCGTTATCAGCTTTGTTCAAACCAGAGCGGTTTCCCTGCTGGTGCAGGTATGGAACCTTCTTTTCTGGTTTTTATGATAAAACGGCGCGATGGAAGGAGAAAAAATGGGGGAGTTGAAGTTTTCTCTGGAGGTTTTCGACGGACCTCTGGAGCTGCTTTTGCATTTGATCGCCAAGAACAAGGTTTCCATTTACGATATTCCGATCGCCTTGATTCTGGAGCAGTATATGGAGTATATTGAAGACCTCAAGAAAATGGATCTTGAGGTCTCCAGCGCGTTTATTGAGATGGCGGCTCAGCTGATGCTGATAAAATCCAGAATGCTTCTGCCCAGGCCGGAGAGCGAGGAGGAAGATCCGCGGATGAGCCTGGCCGAAGCGCTGGCGGAATATAAACGCTATAAAGCCGTTCTCGGCACGATGCGTAAGGCGCAGGAAAATGCGGGGATCACCTATGTCCGCCCCGCGGAGCAGCTGGAATTTGATAAAAAGCACAGGCGCACCTATGAAACATCGGCTCTGACGGAGGCCTATCGGAACGTGCTGCGCAGAAGTTCCCGGGCATTGCCGCCGCCTCTGAAAAGCTTTGAGGGGATTGTCGGCCGCCCGATCGTCAGCGTTTCGGCGCGGATCCTGGGCGTGCTGCGGACTCTGAAACGGCAGGTCGTTTGCAGCTTCGGCAGTCTTTTCCGCAATGCAAAATCCCGGTCGGAGATCGTCGCTACCTTTCTGGCGGTGCTGGAGCTTTCAAAGTCCAGGCACGTTGAGATGGAGGAGCGCAGCGACGACCTTTATCTGAAGTTTAAGAAATAAGCGGTTTCAATATTGAAAAATCAGGAGTAGAAAATGGAATTGAACTATATGAGCGGCGCGGTGGAATCCATTCTTTTTGCCAGCGGCGATCCCATCGAGCGGAGCAAGCTGGCGGAGGTGCTGGAAATCGAACCGGAGCGGCTGGATCAGATCATCGGCGAGCTGCGGGAAAGCTACCGGGCGGAAAACCGGGGTCTGGACATTCTGACAATTGAAAACAGCTATCAGATGTGCTCCTCCCGTTATTACGGGGAAATCACCAAAAAGGCACTGGATCACCGGAAAAATACGCCCCTTTCCAATGCGGCGCTGGAGATATTATCGATCGTGGCGTATAATCAGCCGGTAACAAAGGCCTATGTGGAGCAGATCCGCGGCGTAGACTGTTTTTACGGCATCAATGCGCTGGTGGAAAAGGGGCTGATCGAGGAAAAGGGGCGTCTGGACGCACCGGGGCGGCCCTGGCTTTATGGCACCACACCGGATTTTCTGCGCTGCTTTGGTCTTGCGTCGCTGGATCAGCTTCCGGAGCTGCCCCGGCTGGAGCAGCCCGGCGATGAGGTGGAAGGGCAGCAGAGCTTCGACGATGTTCTTCAGCCCGCCGCGGAGGCGCCGGCTTTTGAAAATAATGTTGATTTATCCCCCGTTTAATGGTATACTAATGACAAAGCGGCGCCGCTCCGATCCCCTGACGGCGGCGCGTCAAGTTGAAAAAGGAGCATGAGAGATGGAGAATAAGGCGGAAACTGTTGTAAACGGCGCTTTGGACGGCATTAAAAAGCTGGTGGACGTGGATACTGTGATCGGGGATCCTGTCAAGATCGGCGAGGATCTTACCCTGATTCCTGTTTCAAAGGTTTCCTGCGGCTTTGCCGGCGGCGGGAGCGGCTTCGGCGCCAGCCCGCAAAACGAGCATTTCGGCGGCGGAGCAGGCGGCTGCGTGAAAGTCACGCCGGTCTGCTTTTTGGTAGCGCGCGGCGATCAGGTGCGGATGCTGCCGGTTGCAGAATCTTCAACCGGAGTGGACAAGCTGGTTGATCTCGTTCCGGAGCTGATCGATAAGATCACCGGCCTTGTGCGCGATAAGAAGGACGGAGAATGATCTGAAAAAGGCATAAAAACCGATCACCTGCCCGTATAATGGGGCAGGTGATTTTTTGTGAGAAAAGGGATTGGATTTCTGCTGATATTTTCCATTTTGCTGATGTTTCCGCTTTGGGCATATGGCGAGAGCGGCGCTTTTTTGATTATGGACGGACGCTCCGGCACCGTTTTGGAGCAGGAAAACGGGGAAGAGCGCCTTTTGATGGCCAGTACCACGAAGGTGATGACCGCGCTGGTGGTTCTGGAAACGGTGGGGCTGACGGAAACGGTGGAGATCCCTGCCGAAGCGGCGGGAGTGGAAGGTTCTTCCCTCTATATCAAGGCGGGGGAACGCTATACGGTGGAGGATCTGCTTTACGGCCTGATGCTGCGCTCTGCCAATGATTGCGCGGTGGCGCTGGCATGGTTTGCCGGCGGAGGCGATGTTGCGGCGTTTGTTGCCATGATGAATCAGAAGGCGGCGGATCTGGGACTTGTGGATACGCATTTTTCCGATCCGAGCGGTCTTGCCGACGAGAATCATTATACGACCGCCCGGGAGCTGGGGCTGATCATGGCGGCGGCAATGGAAAACGCGCAGTTTCGGATCATCACCGCCACGAAGCGCCGCACCATCGGTACCCAGGAGGTGGTCAATCATAACCGGCTGCTCTCTCTTTATGAGGATTGCATCGGCGGGAAAACCGGCTATACAATGGCGGCCGGGCGGTGCCTGGTGACGGCGGCGCAGCGCGACGGAGGGCTTTTGATCTGCGTAACGCTGGGGCGCAGAAACGACTGGACGATCCACACTCGCGCCTATGAAAAATGGTTCTCCACGCTGGAAACCGTTGTTCTCGCCGGGCAGGCTTCCTTTTCGGTGGAATTGCCGCTGGCGGACGGGGGAACGGTTTTGGCGGTCAACAGCCAGAGGGTGGCGGCGCCGGTCTTTCAATACGACGGCGGGGCGGAGAGCCGGGTGAAGCGCACCGGACCGTTTATATACGGGAACCGGGAGGCGGGAACGGTAGCCGGAACGGTAGAATACTGGTATCAGGGCGTCAAAATCGGAGAAAGCCCTCTTGTTTTGATGGAGTCTGTGGAATCCGTTGAAAAAAAAGAGGGCTTTTTGGAAGGAATATTTGGATTTTTTCGACGATTATTCTTGAAAAAGGGATAAAAAGAAGGTACAATAAAAGAAATAAAGACAGAGGAATCATCATGCAGGAAAAATTAGTGCGAATCCAAAAATATATTGCAGACTGCGGCGTATGCTCCCGGCGTGCGGCGGAAGCCATGATCGAAGAGGGGCGCGTCACGCTGAACGGCCGCCCTGCGCGGCTGGGGGATAAAACCGACGGCGCGCGGGATCTGATCCGGGTGGACGGCCGCGTGATCAAACCGGCGGTGCGGGAAAAGATCACGCTGATGCTGTATAAGCCCCGGGGATATGTGACGACGATGAGCGACGAGCAGGGGCGGAAATGCGTGGCTGATCTGATCGCCCGGGAACGGGTGCGTTTGTACCCGGTAGGGCGGCTGGACAAAGACAGCGAGGGGCTGCTGCTCATGACCAACGACGGCGATCTGGCCAATAAGCTGACGCATCCGCGCAATCATATCCCGAAAACCTACCGCGTTATCGTGAAGGGCGGGGTGAACCGGGAGCAGATCAAGGCCTTTGAGAACGGGATCTATATCGCCGAGGACGATTATACGACCCGGCCCGCCGAGATCGAAATTCTGGACAGCAAGACAGACAGAACGGTTTTTTACCTGACCCTTTACGAAGGAAAAAACCGGGAGATCCGGAAAATGTGTGAAGCGCTGGGGCTGGAGGTTCTGCGCCTGAAGCGGGACAAGCTGGCGGATCTTTCCATCGGCACGCTGCGTGCGGGGCAGTATCGTGCCCTGACGCAAAAAGAAATCGATTATTTGTATCGTTTATAAGGAGCTGCTATGAAAAAAAGTTTTTTAGCGCTGCTGGCGGCGTTGGTTCTGATTTCCCTTTCCTCCTGCTCTGTTCCGATCATCAGCGATTTTGTGCAGAGCGATGAAAGCCTTGGCAAGACCAATAACACAGCCGTACCCATCGCCGCGGCGATGAAGGAATATCTGCAGGCCAAAAATAAGGAGGATCTTTCCCTCTACGGCATCGAAATGATCCTCAATTCCGATGGAAACGGGACGGTCAAGCTTTTTTATACGAAAAAAACGCCGGAGGAAGCGGAATATTCGGATATTTATGTGGCGGAAGTGGATTCCAGAACCGGTCATGTGGAACGCTTTTCCAAAGCGGATTACGCCGAGGACGGGCTGACGCCCTTTGAGCTTGTGAAGTATGGCAATGCCTTCGACGCGGCGACCCTGCCGGTGGACAGCGAAAAAGCGATTTCCACCGCCGCCCAGGCTTTCAGCAATAATCAGGATTTTCATTACGACTATGTGCAGGTTGAGCTGAGTATGACCGGCGCGCCGGAGCAGTATGAGATCCGCTTTATATCGATGCTGAACGACAGAACCTATCTTTGCATGGTGGACGCGGTAAACGGAGCGGTGCTGGAGTCTTCCTCCGGCGCTCTGGTTCAGGAGAGTGACCTATGAAAAAACGGCTTTTTCTTTGTCTGGCGGCTGTGCTGCTCATGGCTTCCGGCTGCAACTTCAAGGTGCAGCATAATACCTTTTATCTTCCCCAGGAACAGGTGGAAAGCGTGGAGATCCAGCGCGAATATTTTTACGACGACGGAACCGATGATTCCTATTTCCGCCATAAGGTCGTCACCGCTCAGGAGGATATCGAGCAGATCTGTGAAATGATCCGCACGCTGGACGTGCGGCGGGCTTCTTCCTCGGAGCCCCACCCCATCACCGCCTTTTCCATTATCATCATCATCGGAGGGGAAAAGGAGCATCATCTGATCCTGAACGAGGATATCGCTTTTTACGATCAGGTCGCTTATGAGTATACCAACGATCAGGTTTATCAGACGTTTTTAGATTTATATAATAACCTCGGCTATGCCGAAGAAGATACGGAGCCGGATCGGTTCTGAGCCCAAAAGTCTTATACATATAATGTATAAGGCTTTTTGCGTTGTGCATAGAATGAAAACGTCAGGAAATGAATTTATCAAGGAGCAAAAGCATGAAAAAGGCTGTGGTTTTTATATTGGTGGCGGCTCTTGCGTTTGTCAATTCCTTTTCCTTTATCAGCTGCCGGGCAGTAGAGGAGGAGATTGATGAGGTGCGGGCCTGCTGGGTTTCCAGCGTAGGCAATCTTGATTTTCCGTCCGCTCAGGGGCTCTCTGTTTCCGCGCTGAAAGCGGAGATCCGGGAGATTGTCGATAACTGCGCCGATATGGGACTGAACACCATTTTCTTTCAGGCGCGTCCGATGGGCGACGCGCTCTATCCGTCGGAGATTTTTCCCTGGAGCGTTTATCTGACCGGAACCCAGGGCGTAGCGCCGGCAGACTCCTTTGATCCGCTTTCCTATTTTGTTGAAACGGCGCATAAAGCGGGGATCGAGCTGCACGCATGGCTCAATCCCTATCGGATCGGAACGGGGAGCAGGGTCTGGGAAAATCTGGCGGCGGAAAATCCTGCGGCGCTCCATCCGGAATATACCGTTACCTGTGATTCGGGGGTCTACTATAATCCCGGCCTGCCCGAGGCGCGCGCGCTGATATTAAGCGGCATTGAGGAGCTGGTGCGGGGCTATGAGATCGATGGGATCCATTTCGACGATTATTTTTACCCCTATAACATGAGCGGGTTCGACGACAGCGCCGCATACAAAAAATACGGCGGCGGCCTATCGCTGGCGGATTTCCGCCGTCAGTCGGTCGACCGGCTGATCCAGGACGCCGGCACGCTGATCAAAACGCTGGACCCCGACGTTCAGTTCGGGGTGAGCCCCTTTGGGATCTGGGCCAATCAGTCTGTGGATCCTGCCGGGAGCGCAACCAGCGGCATGAGCTCTTATACGGCGATTTATTCCGATAGTAAAAAATGGGTGGAAGAGGGCTGGCTGGATTATATCTGCCCGCAAATTTACTGGAGCTTTGATCTGGAAGCGGCGCCATACGACGTTTTGGTGGACTGGTGGGACGCATTGTGCCGGAAGAGCGGAACCCGGCTGTATATCGGCATCGCCTTTTATAAAGTGGGAACAGACGAAGTCGGCTGGGATGAGGGCACGATCATGGAGCGGCAGCTGCGCTACGCCGCCGAAAAGGAAAGCTATGCGGGGCATTGCTTTTTCCGGTACGGAATGATGGCGGAGAATCCTCTGGGCGCTCTGGATTCGATCCAGGCATATTACGGCGCCGATGCATCGGTGGAAGAGGAACGGCCGAATCTGGAGTCTGCCGTTGCGGAGGATCAGGAAGTGGAATATCTCCCGCTGAAAACCTCCGGTAAATTGAAGGTGACTGCGCCTCAGAGCGGCAGAACGATTTCCGGCGGCGGGGTTTCTGTCACCGGGGTCTGCGCGCCGGGCGCCCGCGTAGAGGTGAACGGGGTTGCGGCCGTGGTGAGCAGCAGTGGCTTTTTCTCCGCATATATCACGCTGGAGCAGGGAGCCAATACCATTGCGGTTTCCTCCGGCGGCGCAAGAAAGACCCTTACCGTTTACCGCAGCGAAGGCGGAGGGACGACCCTTCCGGATGAAAGCTCCGCCTATCCCCGGGGGAAGGTTTGCCGCGGCGCGGGGGAAACGATCTGTTTTTCGCTCCGGGCGCCCTCCGGCGCGGCGGTCGCGCTCTCCAACGGGAGCTTGATGATCCCCCTTTCTCCTTCTGAATCGGACCCCACGCTTTATACCGCCCGGTGGCAGATCCCTGCCTTTCCGGCGGGGGACAAGCTTACGCTGACCGGTTTTTATTATACTGTCGACGCCACTTCCTTTGATACGGATCTGGAGCTGAACCTCTATGCCGAAGGGTATCGGGAGGAGATGATCCTGCAGGAGAACGCCTATCTTTTTGACGAAAGTGCGGGCGGCTCTCAGATGGATCACGATCCGCTGAGCAAGGGAGCGCAGGTGACGGTGGTGGCGCTGGAGGGAACGCGCGCGCTGCTGGAAAACGGCTATTGGGTCGAGCAGGAGCTGCTGGGAACCGAAGAGGTTTTGCCGGGGGACGCCGCCGGCTATGCCTATGAAATACTGCGGATTGCGGCGGAGGAATCCCCGGCTTATTATACATATTGCGACGGTACGGCGCTGGAGGTTGTTCTTACCGCCGGGCTGACCGAAGAATTTGATACCGACTGCACGCAGGGGGAGCTGCGCTTTACGGTTCGGCGGAACGCCGGGAAGGCGGTGATCAGCATCACCTCTTCTGCCGGGCGAGACATAGCGGGCTATGAGGTTTTGCCGCAGAAAAACAGCATAACGGTTTATGTCCGGTTCCATCGCGAAGGGCTGGCGGGAAAGACGATCCTGCTGGACGCCGGCCATGGCGGGGAGGACAGCGGCGCCCTGGGGCCGGGCGGCAGCGCATATCCGGCGGAAAGCACGCTGAATCTTGCGTTGGCGAACCTGCTGAAGCAAGAGCTGGAAGCGGCCGGCGCAACGGTTTTGATGACCAGATCGTCGGATGAAACGGTGACGCTGGAGCAGCGGGTGGAAATAGCCGCCGAACAGGCTCCGGATCTGTTTCTTTCTCTTCACCACAACGCGGGAAGCCAAACGACGGATTACAATCGGCTCTCCGGCGCATTGGCGCTGTATTCTTCTCCGGTTTCCGCCGGGCTGGCCGAAGAGCTGGCGCAAACCCTCTGGGACGGCGTTGGGGAAAAGGCGGCGGTCAGCAGGCGGCAAAGCCTTCATGTCTGCCGCCAGACCCGGTATCCGGCCGTTTTGATCGAGGCGGGATATCTTTGCAATCCGGTGGAATATGAAATGCTGTGCAGCGAGGATAATGCGCTGAAAATTGCCCAAAATATAGTGGCAGGGCTGGAAAACTACTTTGTAACAGTTTGTTCATGAATTTCCGGCGGTTTCGTCTTTTCATTTGCGGGATCATGTGATATAATATAAAAAGCGATTATTTTCAGGTTGATAGAAGGAGTAAGGAATGAGATTTGTTCAGGAAAAGCCCCGGCGGGGCGTGATTTGTAACTACGGCGTTACGGAGCGGTTCAAAACCGGGTATGTATCGGTGGATTTTGTGATGCCGCTGACTGCGGAAAATGCAACGGGGCTGTCCCTGCTTTCCGGGGTACTCAGCCGTGGGTGTCGCCGGTATCCGCGGATGGACCAGATCAGCCGCCTTCTTGCAGGGTACTATGGCGCTTCCTTTTCCATTACTGCCAGCAAGGCCGGGGAAATGGAGCTTTTATCCTTCTCCTTCACCCATCTCGACAATGAATATGCCATCGACGGCGAAGATCTGCGCGCCGCCATGATGGATTTTCTGCAAGAGATCCTTTTCTGCCCCCTGATTGAAAACGAGGGCTTTCTTCCGGATTATGTGGAGCAGGAAAAGGTCAATCTCGCCGATAAAATCAAGGCGCAGTTCAACGATAAACGGATTTACGCCGCAGAGCGCTGCAAAGAGCTGATGTGCGCCGGCGAGGCCTATGGGATCCATGAAATGGGCGATCCGGAAACCCTCAAGAGCTTTGATCCCCAATCCCTTTATCGGTTTTATGCCCGGATGATGCGGGAAGCCTATGTGGTGATCAGCAGCGTGGGGAAGGACGGCGGAGGATTTTTGGATCCGCTGGCGGAACGCTTCCCCGACCGCCCGGGCGCCATGCCCGAAACGGAAATAAAGGGCGCGGCCGGGAGCGCAAAGGAAATCATTGAGCCGATGGAGCTGAACCAGAGTAAGCTGAATCTCGGCTATCGCCTGGGGCAGACCGCCCTTGAAAACGGCGCGGCCTGCCGGCTTTTCAACGTGCTCTACGGCGGAAGCGCCACCTCCAGGCTCTTTATGAACGTGCGTGAAAGGCTTTCCCTTTGCTATTACTGCTCCTCCAATATCGATCGCTTCAAAAACGTGATGTTTGTTTCCAGCGGCGTGGAGGCTGCGAAATATGAGGAAGCGCGGCAGGAGATTGAAAGCCAGCTGGCAGCGGTGGCCGCCGGTGATTTTTCTCAGGAGGAGCTGGATCATGCCAAAATCTATCTGATCGACAGCATCCGCAGCTTATCCGACAGCGAAAGCGCGCTGGCCTCTCTGATGCTTTCCGGAACGCTGCGGGGCGTTTTGCAAACGCCGGAGCAGGAAATTGGCGAGATCGAGGCCGTTTCGCGGGAGACGGTGATTGCCATCGCCCGGGAGGCCGCGCTGGACACAGTCTACTTTTTGAAAGGGGTTCAAGGCGAACAATGATACAATCCAAGGTTTATACCTGTCCGGCGATTGGCGGAGCGTATGAAAAGCTGATTCATCCAAGCGGCCTGACGATTTATTTCATGAAGATGCCGGGGAAGGCGCGAAAAGCGGCGATGATATCGGCTAAATTCGGGTCGATCAACTATGCCTTTACTGCGCCGGACGGACGGCAGGTAACGGTTCCGAACGGAACTGCGCATTTTCTGGAGCATAAGCTTTTTGAAGGAGAAAAAGGCAACGCCTTTGATTTTTATGCCAAAACCGGCGCAAAGGCCAACGCCTATACCTCCAACGACAAAACGGCTTATTATTTCGTTTGCAGCGATTTTTTTGAGGATAACCTGGAGGTGCTGCTCTCCTTTGTTACCCACCCCTATCTGACCAGAGAGAACGTGGAAAAGGAAAAGGGGATCATTGCCCAGGAGATCAAGATGTATGAGGACGAGCCGGGCTGGCAGGGTTATTTCACAATGGTGCAGGGTCTTTATCAGGAGCATCCGATCCGGCGGGATATCGCGGGCACGGCGGAGGACATTTACTCCCTGACCCCCGAGATCCTGATGGACTGCTACAACACCTTTTACCATCCGCTGAATCTGGTTCTTGCGGTGGCGGGAGATGTCGACCGGGGGCGGGTCCTCGATGCGGTCGACCGTTATTTTCCTGCGCGCCGGGAGCTGCCTCTTCAATCGATGCCCATTCATGAGCCGGACGAAGCGGGCGCGCGCCTTGTGGAGCGCAATATGCTGGTTTCCCGCCCGATCTTTCATCTTGGATTCAAGGATAACGATACGGACGTCGATGGCTTTGCCCTTTCTCAAAAGGAGATGGAGGTCGAGATCCTTCTGGAATACCTTTTCGGCAAAACCTCTCCCTTTTACAGCGAGCTTTATGAGACCGGCGTGATCAACAGCGGATTTGACTGCTGGTATGATCTATCGGATTATTTTTCTTTCTGCGTGATCAGCGGCGAAAGCGACGATCCGAAGGCGGTAGAGCGGTGCGCATTCAAGCATATCAAGGCGCTGATCGATGGTACGCCGGACGAGGAACGGTTCCGCGAGATCCGCAACGGGCTTTACGGCGCTCTGGTGATGGAAACCGATCAGGCCTACGGCATGGTCAACCGCATGGTCGGCAATCACCTCAACGGCGCCGAAACCTTCGACGCTCTTGAGGCGCTGCAAAAAATCAGCGCCGCGGATATGCGGAAACGGGCTATGGGGATGTTTTCCGAGGAACGCAGCTGTCTTTCTGTGATCAATCCATTGAAGGAGGGGTAAAAATGGATTACAATACCGTGTCGTTCCCCGGGCTTGGGATCGGCGAATTTACCATCAATCCAACTGCTTTTAAAATCACCGATAACATCACCATCGAATGGTACGCGATTATCATCTGCGCGGCGATCTTTGTGGCGTATTTTGTCTGCGACCGGTTGGCAAAGCGCTTTTCCATCAAAGGCGACGATATCCTGGATATCCTTCTGATCGGCCTTCCGGCCGGCTTTGTCGGCGCGCGGGTGTGGTACATACTGGGCGATTTGCAGAGCTTCGATTCCCTGCTCGATATGATCAGCGTCTGGAACGGGGGGCTGGCCATCTACGGCGGCATTTTCGGAGGATGTCTGGCGGCGTTTTTTGTCTGCCGCCATAAAAAGATCTCCTTTTTGAATTTGCTGGATCTGGGCGGGATCGGGTTTATGGTTGGCCAGATCATCGGCCGCTGGGGCAATTTTTTCAATGTCGAAGTATTCGGGGTTCAGACCGATCTGCCCTGGCGGATGGGCGTTGGCGTCGATTGCATCGCAGAGTATGTGCACCCGCTTTTCCTTTATGAATCGCTCTGGAATCTGCTGGGTCTGCTGCTGATTCTCGGCTATATGGATTTTCGCCGGTTCCGGGGTGAATTGTTTCTGATGTATACCGCGTGGTACGGCATCGGCCGCGCCTGGATGGAGCCGCTGCGCGATAGCGCGTATAACCTTCATATTTTTGGGATCCGCGTCAATATGGTGCTGGCGATTCTGCTGGCTGTGGCCGCGATCGCCCTGTTTGTGATCCTCCGGGTTAAGAAGCCGGAAAAGCTCCGGGTGCTCAGCGTGCCCCGGAAGGAGCCGGTTTCCAATTACGAGGCGCAGTTCGAGGAGCTCCGGGAGCAGGATGAGCCCGGGGAGGGCGAACCGACGGAGGAACCGCAATCGGCGCCGGAAGAGGATTCTCCGGAGCCCGGGGATGAATCGGCGGAAGAGGCGGAGCCGGAAGCGGCGCCAAAGAATCTGCCGCCGGAAGAGGACATCGGCGCGCCTTCGGCGGAGGATCGGGAAGAAAAGAGAAAAGAGGAAGAGCCATGGCAAAAATAATAGACGGAAAAAGTATTGCTCAGCAGGTGCGCGGAGAGATCCGGGCAGAGGTGCAGAAGCTGGAGGCAGAGGGCGTGCGCCCGGGGCTTGCAGTGGTCATTGTGGGGGAGGACAGCGCCTCAAAGGTCTATGTCCGCAATAAAATCAAGGCCTGCGCAGAGGTGGGCTTTTATTCCGAGAACTATGAGCTGCCGGAGGATACCGGCGAAGAGGAGTTGCTGGCGCTGATCGAAAAGCTGAACGGCGATCCCGCCATCCATGGAATCCTGGTTCAGCTCCCGCTTCCCCGGCATCTGGACGAGCATAAAGTGATCGCGGCCATCCATCCGCAAAAAGACGTGGACGCATTTCATGTTCAAAACGTCGGCAAGATCATGCTGGGGCAGTATGATTTTCTGCCCTGTACGCCGGCGGGGGTGATGAAGCTTCTGGAATACAGCGGCATCGATCCGGCGGGGAAGGACTGCGTTGTGGTCGGAAGAAGCAACATCGTTGGGAAACCGCAGGCGATGCTTTTGCTTCATGCCAACGGCACCGTGCAGATCTGTCATTCCAGGACCCGCGATTTGGCGCAAAAGACCGCCGCGGCCGATATTTTGGTCGTGGCGATCGGGAAACCCAAATTTATCACCGGCGATATGATCCGGGAAGGCGCGGTTGTGATCGACGTGGGGATGAACCGGGATGAGAACGGAAAGCTCTGCGGCGATGTGGACTTTGCGTCCTGCTTTGAAAAAGCCTCCTATATCACGCCGGTTCCCGGAGGGGTTGGCCCGATGACCATAACCATGTTGCTGAAGAATACGCTGTCCGCAGCAAAATTATCGATGAAACAGGATGAAAAATAATGGAGAGTTTAACGAGTATCTTTGATCAAATCGGCATGATTCTGCCGGCGATTCTGATGGGCGCGGCGATTCCCTGCTGCGTGCTGCTCCTGCTGCTTTTTTCAAAAAAGAGAAAGGAAACGGCGTTCAAGGCGGTTCTCTATGGCTTCGGCACCTTCTTCTTCGTGCTGCTTTTTCTCGGCATTGCCCTGATCCTTTTCAGCCAGTCTTTCCTGACGGCCATCACCATATCGTCGGAAAGCGACGCGGACGTTTATGTTTTGACCGGCGGCGTGATCCTGCTGCTGCTGTTCTATCTGGGATCCGAGGCCTTGAAGCAGGCGTCCTACCGTTCTGTTCTGAAATCGGAGCGCAAAAGCTATGGCGGCCTGACCTTTGGCAGCGGCTTTATTCTGGCGCAGAATCTTCTGATTTTCGTGCTGATCTATACGGGCGAGATCGATTGGAGCCAGGCTATGGTTTTCGGCCTGCTGATGCTGATCAGCAGCGTGATTTATCTCCTTGTTTCCGTTATAGGCTATCAGCTTGCAATGGAAAAGCATTATCTCTCCGGCTCTGCGGTCGCCCTTTCCTATTATCTGATGTTTGCCGTTATGCTGCTGTTTTCCAACGTCTATGTAACCTACGGGTTTATTGCAGCCGTTTTGGCCTTTAATCTGGTGATCGCCTATTTTGTTCTGCCGCTGCCCTTTAAGCGGAAAAAGGAGGATTTGACGTGACGGAGATCCTTCTTTGCTATATCGTATCTCTTGCCGTGATCGCCGCGGGCTTTGCGGCGTTTCTGGTGTACTTCAAACGAGGCGCGAAAATCAGGCTGCAGGCCGGCTCCGTACTGATCGGCATCCTTTCGGCGGTGCTCTATTTTGCCCTTCTGGTTCTGCTTTTTATGGCGACCTTCAGCACGGATTATTATTATAATACCGTTTTTTTCCGCAGCCTGGTCGGCTTTGTGTTCATCGCGCTCCTTTGCCTGGCGCGGCTATTGCTCACGCGGTCGGTTTTTTTCAACCGTGATAAAGACAGCCAGGGGCTTTCTTTCTGCTTCGGCTTCGGTGCGGCGCCCGCCGTTCTTCTGGCGGTTTATCTGCTGATCATAACGCTGGTGGTAGCCTTCAACGGCCTCTTTAACGGCCCCTGCGTTGTGGAGGAGGGCGAATATCTCAGCTTTGCCGATAATACCATTATCAGCGTTTTTCGTCCGGCGGCCGGGCATATCTCCTTTGCGCTTCTCGCGGTTTTCTATGCCGTGATCACCACCGCCTCCGGGTTCGTTTTGCGGAAATTCAGCGCGCGCCCCTATGGCATCTTTGTTACCGTCCTCTGGGTGGTGCTGATGATCCTGCTGGAAACCGTCGCGGTTTTCCCGGTTCCTTTTATTTCGATGTTTCAACTGGATCACTGGCAGCTTCCCCTGATCGGAGCCATAGCCGCCGCCGGTTCCGCGACTCTTGCGCGGTTCATGCCGAAGGAGAAGAAGCCTGCTGATTATACAAAGCAGTTTGAATAGCGAGGGGCACTTCCTCCCGGAAGGTAATGCCGTCCTCCGAAAGGGTGATCTGATCCATCGGTACCTTCAGTAAATCGTTGAGGCCGGTATATTCCTCGATATAAGTGGTGGCGATCGCCGCGGGAAAGGTATAGGCGGAGAAGGTGATGGTATCGGCGATAAAGCATCCGTTCCCTTCGGCGTTTTCTCCGATATGGCCGTTTATGGCAACGGGCTCGTCTTTCAGAACGTCCAGAAGGGCGGAATAGGGTTCCAGCTCGCTGCAAATCGCGGTCAGCCGCTCCGGCGCCGTCAGAACCCCGGTGATGGTGAACCGGCCTTCTCCTTTTCCGGCGAAGGTGATGCTTTCTGAAAAGCCAAGCTCCGAAAGATTGGTTTCGATGAGCGCTCCGAACGCTTCGTTGGAATAATACCCGGCCGGGTTCTCCGCCGGGGCTTCATATCCGCCGCTTTCCGGCTGCACCTCGCCGCCTGTCTTTGGGCGGGCAAGATACAGCGCGGAAAGTCCGGCTCCCAGAACAAAAACCGTAACGAAAAAGGCAGTCCACTTGATTTTGTAATAATTCCATAATCGCTTCATAAATTGCACCTTTCTAAAAAACGGAGGTAGAAAATGAAAAATAAACGTATCATAGCCCTGATCGCCGGCGTGCTTTGCATTGCCATTTTGTCCGTTGCGCTGGTCTGGTCCCTTTCAAAGCCCAAGGAGGAAACAACGCCGGAGGATCCGGTCGTTGAAACGACCGGCGGGGAAGAGGGCGGCACCGGCGAAACCGGAGATGATGAAACCGGCAGCGTCAATGATGAAACCGGCAACAGCGGAACCGGAAGCTCCGGTAGCGGTGATGATGAAACCGGAGATGATGAAACCGGAGATGATGAAACCGGCAACACCGGGAGCGGAAGCTCCGGCACCGGCAGCGGCTCTACTGGCAGCAGCGGAACCGGAAGCTCCGGCACCGGCAGCGGATCCAGCGGCAGCACCGGAACCGGGAGCAGCGGAACGTTGAATCCGGATCCCACCACCAAAGAAGAAATCGAGGCGGTGCTCAACGATCCCTTTATGATCCTGGTCAATCGGGATCATAAGGTGTCGGATGACTATGTCGGCTCGGATCTTGTCACCTATTCCGGAGATTATAAGCTGAACAGCACCTGTGCCGCCGCGCTGCGCAAGCTGATCGCGGCCGGAGAAAAAGCGGGATACAGTTATACTTTGTACTCCGGTTACCGTTCTTATTCAAGCCAGTATAATAAATATTACAACAAAATCGCTTACTGGGAAGAGCAGGGCTATTCCTACGACGAGGCGGTCAGCCTGACGAATGAATACTACTCCCCGCCTGGCGCAAGCGAACATCATACCGGCCTTGCGGCGGACGTCTGCATTCCGGAGATCGTGAATAAATATGCCTGTCTGCATGAGAATTATGACCAGACAGAGGAATTTGAATGGTTTTCCACCCATGCTCATGAATACGGTTTTATCCTGCGTTATCCGGAAGGCGCGGAATCCATTACCGGATACAGCTATGAGCCGTGGCATTACCGCTACGTCGGCGTTGAAATCGCCGGCGAGATCTATGAGCGCGGCATTACGCTGGAGGAATACGTGGCGGATCTGGAGGCGCGGCTTTCCGCGCTGGAATAGGAGCAAAACAGAAGAAAAGCTTTTACTGCGCACCGCGGTAAAAGCTTTTTTCTTTGTCCGGGACGCCGTATTCCGGCAGAATGCCGGTATATTTGCCTGTGTCTGCATCAAAATAAAGGAGAGGTGAGGCAGATGCTGGTAAGTGCGTTTCGGTGTATTGTTTTGTATATGGTGGTCATTTTGGCCATGCGGATCATGGGAAAGAGGCAGATCGGAGAGCTTCAGCCCTCGGAATTGGTGATCACCATCATGCTTTCCGAGCTGGCGGCGCTTCCCCTTCAGGATATGAATATGCCGCTGCTCTGGGGGGTCATGCCGATGTTTCTGATGGTTGCGCTGGAGCTGCTGATGTCGCTTTTTGCGCTGAAATCCATGCGTTTCCGGGCTTTTTGCTATGGGAGACCGGTGATGCTGATCTATCAGGGCAGAATCAATCAGCACGAGCTTCTCCGCACGCGCGTTTCCATGGAGGATATCATGGAGGCGATGCGGGGGAATGGGATCATGCGGATCGAGGATATCCAGACGGCGGTTTTGGAAACAAACGGTACCGTTTCGGTGATCCCGAAGCCGGACGCGGCGCCGCCGCCGGCTTCGGCGATGAAGATACGGGTCGATGGCGAAGGGGGCGTTCCGGCCATTCTGGTCATGGACGGGCACTGCATCGAAAGAAATATGCGGGAAAAATCGGTGACAGTAGAACAGCTTGAGCGGATCCTGGCCGGGTATCGGCTGCCGCTGGAAGCGGTTTTCATGCTGACGATGGACGATACGGGAAAAACCTTTTTGGTAGAGCGGGAGTTACAATGAAAAGAACCTGGATATCTCTTGTTATTATTATCGTGTTTATTATCGGCGTTTCGGTTTGGGATCTGTGGTTTGTATCGGAATTTGCCGCCGGCATGACCGCCCGGCTGGACGCGGTGAGCGCAGCAGAAACGCTGCCTGAAAAAAAAGAACTTGCCGAAGAACTGGATCGTTATTATCAGAAACAGCAGTTTTGGGCCCACCGCCTGATCCCTACCGGACGTCTTGAAGAGCTGGAAATGCTGCTCCATAAGCTCAACGCATATTTAAAAACGGAAGATGAGCATGAAATTGAAGCAACTGCGGCAGAGCTTCGGGCACGGGTAAATCTGCTGTATTCAACCGATCTTTATCATTGGTACCATCCTTTTCAGTTTCGCATAGAATAAGGCGAGAATGTCTCGGAAGGGAGTTGATGCTGTGAGAAAGACCAAAATTTTTAAAACAGTCAGCTGCATTGCGGCCGCCATTGCGCTGGGGATCCTGATTCAAATCTTTCTCCCGGATATTCTGATCATTGCCGTCTGCTGCGTTCTGATCCTGATCATGGGCGTAGTGATTGCAAAATTCTGTTAAGGAGATGATGGTATGCAGATCGTTGTTGTGAAACCGCCGAAGCTCCTGCGGGGGTTGTTGAAACGTTTTTTTAAAATACATAACGTCAGTTGACCGTTCTATTCCTGCGGCCCGCGGCATAGGTAATAATAAAAAGCAAAGGAGCCGTGGGCAATGGAGTGCAGTCAACAGGAAACAAGGGTGGCAGCGGCCAGAACGCTGTATGAAAATTTTCTGGAAGAGAAATGCGAAAGCGATCTTCTGATCCCGGACTATTCGCCTGCAGCGGAGAAAATCATTCAATGCAGCGCCGTTCCGGTGATTCTGAAAAAGGAGGTGGAGGGCGACCGTCTTTCCCTGGAGGGCAGCTGCCGCTTCACCGTGATATACCAGGGTGAGGAGGATGGCGGCATCAAGGCCCTTTCTGAAACGGTCGCTTTCCGCGAAAGCCTGCCGCTGAAGGAAACAGGGGAGGATCCGTGGGTTCAGGCGGTCGCACGGGTCGCCGGTACCTCCTGCAGGCTTTTGAATCCGCGCAAGGTCAGCGCCAGAGCAACGGTAGCCATTGCGGTAAAGGTCAAGGACCAGCAGCAAACAGAAACCATCGAGGAGATGGACTGCGATAAGGCGGAGGCGCTGTTTGTTCCCGCTACGGTTTTTACCATTCTGGAGCATGTCGCGGATACAACCAAGGTTCAGGGCGAAATAGAAATCAACGCCGAGGTGCAGGAGATCCTGAAAACAGAAGGTTCGGTCTGTATCAAGGATGTCAAGGTGCTTCCCGGTAAAGCCGTGGTCAAGGGTGTGGCGGATCTCTATGTATTATATACGCCCGAATCCGATCCCGGCAGGGTCGAAAGCACCTCGACGGCGATCCCCTTCAGCCAGATCTTGGAGCTGCAGCAGCAGGACGACGGCTGCTGCATGGAAGCAAGGGCTTCGATCCAAAATCTGCGCACCGACGTAGAGGCGGACGAGAGTGGAAAAAATGCCCTGATCTCCATCACCGCAACGCTGCTGATCGAGGGCGAGCTTTATGAAAATCGGGAACACCAGCTGCTGACGGACGCTTATTCCAACGGATATCCGCTGACGCTGCAAAACGAACGTCTGACGGTAGAAGAGATGACAGAGCAATGTGAAATTGCAGAAACGCTCCGGCATGAAATCCCGGTGGACGCGCCGGACGCCGAGGTGATTCAGGCGCTTGCCACGCCGGTCGTGCAGCGGATCACCGGGCAGGATAAGACCCTTTCTGTCGAGGGCGTTCTGGACGTTTCCCTGTTTTTGCGGGAAGACGGACACTATCGCAGCATTGACAAGGCTTTACCCTTTACACTTAAAAAGGAGCTGAAGCGTCTATCGGGGCAGATGCGGTGTGAAATACATCCCTGCGTGCTGAACACAAGCTGGAGCGTGGAGGGGGAACGAGCGGAGCTGAAAACGGAAATTCTTTGTTCGGTGATGATATTTGCCCGGGAATCCTACGACGTCATCTCGGCCGTTGAACTGGATACGGAGCATCCGATCCCGGAGCAGTGCCGGGCGCCGTTGATCGTATATTACGGCGAGCGGGGAGAGCGGCTTTGGGATATCGCGCGAAAATATGCCACCTCCGTATCGGCGATCAAACGGGTGAACGATTTAAACCGGGATGTTCTGGAGGATAAACGCCTTCTCTTGATCGCGCGCTCCTGATCAAACGTGCTTTTCTGACATTTTGCAGAAAAGCACGTTTTTCGTATTTTAGATATTGATTCTAATTAAAAACTTTGCTATAATATATTATTATATTAAAATGAGAAAGGGGGCGGCGCCGATGCGCAACTGGAAAATCAAAAAACAGGACGAGCAGCTTGTTGCCGCATTGCGCCAGGCTCTCGGCTGTACGCATTATTTTGCAAGAGTGCTGATCAACCGGGGTTTTGATACCCCTGAAAAAGCGGCGGAATTTCTGAATACCGGCAGCAGCGCGCTGCATGATCCCTTTCTTTTCCGGGATATGGAGGCTGCCGTCGCGCGGATTATGGCGGCGATCCGGGGCGGGGAGCGGATCACGGTGTATGGCGATTATGATGTGGACGGCATTACCGCCACCAGTCTGCTGGTCGAGGCGTTGAGAGCGCTGGGCGCAACGGTGGACTATTATATTCCGAGCCGCTTCACGGAAGGCTACGGCGTCAACAGCGCTGCGGTGCGCGCTATCGCGGAGCGGGGAACCGGGCTTATGATTACGGTGGACACGGGCATCACCGCCGTTCGGGAGGTGGAGGAGGCCAGAGGGTATGGCCTGGATGTCATCATAACGGATCATCATGAATGTCAGGCGGAGCTGCCGAAGGCTCTGATCATCAATCCCAAGCAGCCGGGATGTGGATACCCCTTTGCCGAGCTGGCCGGAGTCGGCGTGGTGTTCAAGCTGGTGACTGCGCTGGAGCAGCGCGCCGGAATGAGCGGCGCGGCGGAGCGCTATCTCTCCTTTGCCGCGATCGGCACCATTGCAGACGTTATGCCGATGCGCGGAGAAAACCGGTATATCGTCCGGGAAGGTCTGGAACGGCTGAAAAGGAACGATTGCATTGGGCTGAAAGCCCTTTTGGCGCGCTGCGTCGGGGAGCGGACGGTGGATACGGCGGCGATCGGTTTTGCCGTTGCGCCCCGGATCAACGCTTCCGGCAGAATGGGCAGCGCCGCGCTGGGCGTTGAGCTGCTGACAACGAAAAGCCCCGACCATGCCGCAGAGCTGGTGGATCGGCTTTGCATGGAAAACAACCGCCGGCAGGAAACGGAAAACCGGATCCTGGAGGAAGCGGTCGCCATGATCGAAAAGGATCCCCAAAGCGCCGTTCGGAGCGCGATCGTGCTCTGGAGCGAGGAGTGGCATAACGGCGTGATTGGCATCGTGGCTTCCCGGCTGAAGGAGCGCTACGGAAAGCCCTGCATCCTCTTTACGGTGAACGGCGCCTATGCCAAAGGCTCGGGGCGCAGCATTCAGCCTTTCAGTCTTTTCGGGGCGCTGGAACAGTTGCAGGACAAGCTGGAAAAGTTCGGCGGGCATTCCTATGCCGCCGGCCTTCTGGTGCGCACCGATCGTCTGGAAGAATTCCGAGACGCCTTTTGCGCGCAGGTGGATCTTTTTCTGGAATCCGGTGAATTTGACGAGAGCATCGAGGCGGACTGCGTTCTGCGGGCGGAGGATCTGACGCCCGACCGGATCCGGGAGCTGGATCTGCTGGCGCCCTTTGGCCGCGGGAACGAAACGCCGGCCTTTTGTATGCAGAGCGTTTATATCGCCGACGCCGTTCCGACGGCGAACGGCAATCATATGCGGCTGACCCTTCATTGCGGCACGGCGCGGGTGACGGCCTTTTATTTCAATGTTTCTCCCGCCAGCTTTTGCTACCAGCCGGGGGATCGGGTGGATTTGATTTTCGAGGCGGACGTCAATGTTTATAACGGCCGCCGATACATACAGATGTCCGTCAGGGATATGCGCTATGCCCAGGAGCAGAGCGAGCAGATTGAAAAAGAGCTGAACCGGATGGAGAGCGGCCGGATCGATCATGCCGATGTTCCGGCGCGCTGCCATATGGCGGCTCTTTACCGGTATCTGCAAAAGCAGGCCGAGGCGGGAACGGCGGTTTTTGATTTTTATTCCCTTCCGGATCATGTGGCGCAGGATCAGCGGTGCGCGATGACGGTCGGTGCCACCTATCACGGCATGAAAATCCTGCGGGAATTGGGCATATTAGAATACAGCAGGCTGGGCTCTCTGTTTTGCGATCTGCGGATCCATGCGGAAAAGCGGGTCAGCCTGGAGGATTCCGAAATACTGAAAACGATCAGAAAAAAGGCGGGTGACGCAGTATGGGTATAGAAGAAAAGCTGTTTGACGACTTTAAAAAGACGCTGGAAAACGACGATAAGAAATTCGACATTGATAAGATCGAGCGCGCCTATCTGCGCGCCAAAGAATGC
This sequence comes from uncultured Clostridia bacterium, assembly GCA_944387895.1. Lineage (GTDB taxonomy): Bacteria > Bacillota > Clostridia > Oscillospirales > QAKW01 > QAKW01. The sequence goes on along the minus strand of CALXGQ010000007.1, from coordinate 18,771 downwards.
CATGAAGGGCAGAAGCGCAATTCGGGGGAGCCGTATATCTGTCATCCCATCGAAGTGGCGAAGCTGGTCTATGAATTCGGGCTGGACGCCGATTCCATCGCGGCGGCGTTTCTGCATGATACGATTGAAGATACGGAACTGACATACGACGTCATCAAGAAGGAATTCGGCGAGGACTGCGCAAATCTTGTGGACGGCGTAACCAAGCTGGGCCAGATCCCCTATACCTCCAAGGAAGAGGAACAGGTGGAATACCTGCGCAAGATGTTTCTGGCGATGGCAAAGGATATCCGGGTGATTCTGATCAAGCTGGCGGATCGCCTGCATAACGTCCGCACGCTGGCGGCGCGCCCCCGTGAAAAGCAGCTGAAAACCGCGCTGGAAACGCTGGAGATCTATGCGCCCCTGGCGCACAGGCTTGGAATGCAGAAGGTCAAGCAGGAAATGGAAGATATTTCCGTCACCTATCTGGATCCGGACGGCTGCAAAATGATCGAAAATAAGCTTGCCGAATTTGAGGTCAACGGCCAGGTCTTTATCGAAAACACCAAAAAGAACATCTGCGAGAAGCTGGACGCCTATAACATCCCCTATACCCTGACCTACCGGATCAAGCATACCTTCAGCATCTACCGCAAGCTTTTCACCCAGAACAAGACCTTTGAAGAGCTTTATGATATTTACGCTTTTCGTCTGATCGTCAATACGGTGAACGACTGCTATTATCTGCTGGGCGTGATCCATGATCTTTATAATCCCATCCCCGGGCGGTTCAAGGATTATATTTCAACGCCGAAGCCGAATATGTATCAGTCCCTGCACACAACGGTGATCGGTAAGGAAGGGATTCCCTTTGAGGTTCAGATCCGCACCTGGGATATGCACAATACGGCGGAATACGGCATTGCGGCCCACTGGAAATATAAAACCGGAGTGCAGGGCGGCAAGGCGACGCTGGACGATAAGCTGAAGTGGATCCGTACCCTTCTGGAAAGCCAGGAGGATACCTCCGATACTGAGGATCTGATCAAGGCGCTGAAGATCGATCTTTTCGACGATGAGGTGTTTGTTTTTACGCCGAAGGGCGATGTGGTGAATCTGCCTGCCGGATCGACGGTGATCGATTTCGCCTATGCGATCCACAGCGCGGTGGGCAACAAGATGATCGGCGCCAAGGTCAACGGTAAGATCGTCGGGCTGGACTACAAGCCGCAAAACGGGGAGATCATCGAGGTGCTGACCACCTCGTCGGCGACCCACGGCCCTTCCCGGGACTGGCTGAAGATCGTCAAGACCAGCGAAGCGAAAAACAAGATCCGTCATTGGATCAAAAACGAGCGCCGGGACGAAAACATCGCAAACGGAACGGACGACTTGGAGAAGGCGCTGCGGCGCAACGGGATCCGGTTGAATAAGGAAACCCGCGACGATATTTTGAAAACGGTGGCGCAGCAGCTTCATTTCAATGCGGTGGAGGATATGCTGGCGGCGATCGGCTACGGCGGCCTGCAGGTTTCCAAAGTAGAGCGCCGGATCCGGGATTACTGCGATCAGCTGGAAAAGGAAAACCGGCCGATGAAGATCACGCCGGTCTCTCATCCCCGGGCCAGCGCCGGCGGCGTGGCGGTCGAGGGGATCGATAACTGCCTGATCAAATTTGCCCGGTGCTGCAATCCCCTGCCGGGCGATTATATCTGCGGGTTTATCACAAAGGGCTACGGCGTTTCGATCCATAAAACCGACTGCGTCAATGCGCGGCGGGGGATGGAGAAGGAGCCGGATCGCTGGCTGAAGGCGAGCTGGGAAACCTCGGAAAGCAACAGCTTTACAACGACGCTGCTGATCCATGTCAACGACGCCATCGGCGTGATGGCGAACCTGACCCGGATTTTTGCGGATATGAAGGTGAATATCCGCAGCCTGGTTTCCCGGGAGGAAAAGGACGGCGTTTCGACGGTTACCATCAGCATCGAGGTGAAGAGCCTGAATCATCTGAATTATATTGCGTCCAAAATCCGCAAGGATCCGGACGTTTTGGACGTTCAGCGCGCCAATCAATAGGAGAAGAGGAATGAGAGCGGTTTGTACGGTTGTCAAAAACGCCTGCCTGCGGGTCGGCGGCAAAAGGGTTTCGGAAATCGGCCGGGGGCTTTTGGTCTTTTGCGGTTTTTCCGGTTCCGATAGCCGGGAGAGCATTGAAAAAGCCCTGAAGAAGATCGCCGGGCTCCGGGTGATGGACGACGCCGCCGGAAAATTGAATTGCTCCCTTGCGGACGTCGGGGGAGAGATGCTGTTTGTTTCCAACTTCACCCTTTACGGAGACGTTAAAAAGGGCTTTCGCCCTTCCTTTACCAGGAGCATGGGCTATGCGGAGGCGGAGGAATTGTATGACTATGCGCTGGAGCGCCTGCGCGCGCTGGGCGTTGCGGTCAAGGGCGGCGTTTTCGGCGGAGAGATGGAGATCGAGGCGCTGCACGACGGCCCGATCAATATCATGATCGATAGCGAGGAGCTGGCATGAAACTCAAATGCTTTGAAACCGGCGCGATGCGCTGCAACAGTTATCTGCTGGAAAACGAGGCGGCGGGCGAAGCGGTTCTGATCGACTGCGGCGGCACCGGCGCGGAGCTCCGGCTGGCGGCGGAACAGGAAGGCCTGCGTATCGCCGCGATTTTGCTGACCCACGGCCACGCGGATCATATTGAGGGCGTGGACGCGGTGGCCGCGGCCTTTTCCTGCCCGGTGTATATCCACGCCTTCGACTGCGATTGCTTTTGCCGCCCGGCGTATAATCTTTCTCTGCGGATCTACCAGCGGGAACTGGTCTGCAAAACCACGCCGGTTCCGCTCCGGGACGGCGACGTGGTGGAGGCGGCCGGGTTTTCCTTTGGCGTCATTCACACGCCGGGCCATACGCCGGGCAGCGTTTGCTATCGGGTCGGCGATCTTTTGTTTACCGGCGATACCCTTTTCCGGGATTCCGTCGGCGGCGATTTTCCGCCTTTTGGAAATCTGACCGAGGAAATTCAGTCCATTCGCAGCAGTCTTTTCAGCATCGGAGAAAACTGCGTTTGCTATCCCGGGCACGGCGCGCCGACGTCGCTGGACTATGAGAAAAAGAACAATCAGTATTGCAGGATCTGAAATGGAAATCAAAATCAGCGGACATGAATTTGAATACGACGTAACAGGGATGTCGCTGCTGTTTTTTCCGGGGGAGGCCGTATTGTTCAAGGCGTGTCCCCGGGGCGGCCGGCGCCTTTCTTCGCGGGTCGTCGCCGGCGGGCGGGGGCTTTGCGCCCGCGCAACCTTTTGGGACGGAGAGCGGCGTTATCAGGCGGAGAAAAAAATAACCCGCCCGGATCGGGAGGGCGTTCTGGCAGCCGTAAAGTATACGATCTTCCAGGTTTTCAACCGGGCGACGGGGATCCGCCCGCCCTGGGGAATCCTCACCGGGATTAAGCCGACGGGGATATACCGCCGCCTGCTGGAGGAAAAAGGCCCGGCGGAAACCCGGCGGTTTCTGCTGAAGGAATATTGTATGCAGCCGGAGAAGATCCCCCTTCTCCACCAGATCTGCAAGGTGATGGAAACCGTGCAGACCGACTGTGCCAAAGAGGCCAGCATCTATGTTTCCATTCCCTTTTGCCCCTCCCGGTGCAGCTACTGCTCCTTTATCAGCGTTGCCGCCGAGAAGAGCCATCATCTGATCGCCCCTTATCTGGAACACCTGATGGAGGAAATTCGCGATAAGGCTGCGGTTCTGCAAAAGCATCACCTTGCAGTCCGCTCCGTTTATGTGGGCGGCGGAACGCCCGGCATTCTGGATCTTGCCCAGACAGAGCGGCTTCTTTCCCTCCTGAAGGCCTGCGCAGGCACGGTGCCGGAGCTGACCTATGAGCTGGGGCGCCCGGATACGGTGACGGAAGAAAAGCTGCGGCTCCTGAAGGCCATGGGCGTTACGCGGGTCTGCATCAATACCCAGACGACCAACGACCGCGTGCTGAAAGAAATCGGAAGAGGGCATAGCCGCGCCCGGTATCTGGAGGCCGTTGCCTTGACAAGGGAACTGGATTTTGATAGTATAAACACCGATCTGATCGCCGGTCTGCCCGGAGAGAGCGAAGAATCCTTCGCCGCTTCTCTGGAGGATGTTCTGGCGGCGGGCGCAGATAATATCACGATCCATACGCTGGCGATCAAGCGGTCCTCCCGCCTGCATGGAAGCGGCGGATATTTTGATCCGGCGAACGATCATGTCCAGCGGATGCTGGACCGCGCCTACCGGCGGCTGCTGGGCGCCGGTTTTCTGCCTTATTATATGTACCGCCAGAAAAACACGGTGTCCAACGGTGAAAACATCGGGTTCGCCCGGCCGGGCAAGCTCTGCCGCTATAATCTTTATATGATGGAAGATCTGCATACGGTGGCCGCCTGCGGCGCCGGCGCCTCCTCCAAGGTCATCTCCGGCGGGAGCGGGCGGATCGAGCGGATCATCAATATGAAATATCCTTATGAATATGTCAACGAATATGAACGGATCAGAAGCAATACCCTTCTTCTGGTCCGGAAGCTTGAGGAAGTTTTATGACTGAGGAAAAGGCAAAAAAGGAAATAGAGGCGCTTACCCGGGAAATCAACGGGCACATCCGGCATTATTATCTGGAGGACGCGCCGGTCATTTCAGATTATGACTATGATATGATGATGCGCAGGCTTGCCGAGCTGGAGGCGCGCTTCCCGGCGCTGCGGTTGCCGGATTCTCCCACCGGACGGGTGGGCGGCGCTGCGGCGGAGGGCTTTGCCGCTTTTCGCCATGAGGTGCCGCTGCTGAGCCTTCAGGACGCGTTTTCCTATGATGAGCTGATCGCGTTTGACGAACGGGTCAAAAAGCTCTGCCCTCATGCCAGCTATGCCGTGGAGCTGAAGATCGACGGCCTTTCGGTGGCGCTCACCTATGAAAAAGGCGTGTTCGTCCGGGGCGCCACCCGCGGGGACGGTCAGGTCGGTGAAGACGTAACGCGCAATCTGGCGACCGTTGGCAGTATTCCCCGGCGTTTGAAGGAGCCGGTGGATATCGTGGTGCGGGGCGAGGTGTATATGCCGCGTTCCAGCTTTGAGAAGCTGAACCGGCAGTATGAACAGGCGGGGAAAAAGACCTTCGCCAATCCCCGCAACGCGGCGGCCGGGTCTTTGCGCCAGCTGGACAGCAGCGTGACGGCGGAGCGGGGGCTGGATATTTTTGTTTTCAATATCCAGCAGATGAAGGGCGTGATGCCGGAGAGCCACGCGGAAAGCCTGGACTATCTGAAGAGCCTGGGCTTCAAGGTCAGCCCCTTTTACCGGCGGTATGCCGATATCACCGAGGCTTTTGCGGAGGTGGAGCGGTTCCACGGGATGCGGGAGGAGCTGGATTTTGATATCGACGGCGCCGTTTTGAAGGTGGATCGCTTTGCCGACCGCGCTCTGCTGGGCGAAACCGCAAAGGCGCCCCGGTGGGCGATCGCCTATAAATATCCGCCGGAACAGAAGGAAACGCTTCTGAAGAATATCACCGTTCAGATCGGGCGCACGGGGGTTCTCACCCCGAATGCGGAGCTGGAGCCGGTGCGGCTTGCCGGAACTACGGTTTCCCGAGCGACGCTGCATAACCGCAAATATATCCGCGATCTGGATATCCGGGTGGGGGATACCGTCGTTGTGCAGAAGGCCGGGGATATCATTCCGGAGGTGGTGCGCGTTGTTGCGGAAAAACGACCTGCGGACAGCCGCCCCTATGAAATGCCTGCGGTTTGCCCGGTCTGCGGCGGCGGGCTGGTTCCCGATGAGAGCGGAATCGCGCTGCGGTGCGGCAACGCCGAATGCCCGGCCAAGATCCGCCGCAGATTGGAGCATTTCTGCTCCAAGGGGGCCATGGATATCGAAGGGCTGGGCCCGGCCATTCTTGAGCAGCTTCTGGAGTCCGGGCTGATCAGGGAGATCGACGATCTCTATTCCCTGAAAAAGGAGCAGCTTTCCGAGCTGGAGGGGCTGGGGGAAAAATCGGCTGCCAATTTGCTGGCGGCGGTGGAATCCTCAAAGGACGCTCCTCTGGATCGCGTTTTGTATGCGCTGGGGATCCGGAATATCGGCGCCAGGGCTGCGGAGCTTCTGGCCGGCCATTTCGGCAGCATCGACGCCGTGATGAACGCCGGCGCGGAGGAGATCGCCGCCCTTGAAGATTTCGGCGACATTACCGCAGAGAGCGTGGTTTCCTTTTTTGCGGAGGAAAAGAACCGTTCTCTGGTTTCCCGCCTGCGCCGTGCCGGGCTGCAGATGGCCTATCAAAAGAAAAAAACGTCGGATCTTCTGGACGGTAAAACCTTTGTGCTGAGCGGCGGGCTGGATCGCATGACCCGCGACGAAGCAACCGCGGCCATTTTGCGGCTGGGCGGCAGAGTTTCGGGGTCCGTTTCCGGGAAAACGTCTTATTTGATCCTCGGCGATAAACCGGGCAGCAAGCTGAAAAAGGCGCAGGAGCTGGGGGTTCCGGTTATCGAGGAGGAAGAATTTTTAAAAATGATCGAAGCGGAGGGCGAAAAATGAAAGATTACGAAATAGTGGTCGGCCTGGAGGTTCATGCCGAGCTGAATACCAAAACCAAAATTTACTGTTCCTGTAAAAACAGTTTTGGCGGCGAAGTCAACACCCAGTGCTGCCCGGTTTGCACCGGGATGCCCGGCGCTCTGCCGGTGCTCAACCGGAAGGTTGTGGAGTATGCCGTTCGTATGGGGCACGCCACCGGATGCAAGATCCATACGCTGCTGAAGCAGGATCGGAAAAATTATTATTACCCGGATCTGCCGAAGGCCTATCAGATCTCCCAGTTTGATATCCCGCTGTGCTACGACGGCGCGGTGGAATTTATGCTGAACGGGGAAACAAAGCGGGTCGGCATTACCCGGATCCATATCGAGGAGGACGCCGGGAAGCTGCTGCATCAGGAGGGGATCCCCTATTCGCTGGTGGATCTCAACCGTTGCGGCGTTCCGCTGATCGAGATCGTTTCCGAGCCGGATCTGCGTTCCTCGCAGGAGGCGCGGGAGTATCTGGAAACCATCCGGACCATTCTGATGTATATCGGGATTTCCGACTGCAAAATGCAGGAAGGCTCCATCCGCTGCGATGTCAACGTATCGGTGCGGCCCCGGGGCTCCGCGGAGTTCGGCACCCGCTGCGAGATGAAGAATATCAATACCTTCAGCGGCGCCCAGAGAGCGATCGATTATGAAGCGGCGCGTCAGATCGAGATTTTGGAGCAGGGCGGCGTTGTTACGCAGGAAACCCGGCGCTGGGATGATGAAAAGGGCGTCAACGTGCTGCTCCGTTCTAAGGAGGACGCGCAGGATTACCGCTATTTCCCCGAACCGGATATTCCGCCCTTTTCTCTGGAGCAGGCGTGGATTGACCGGCTGAAGGAGGAGATCCCGGAGCTGCCCAACGAAAAGACCAGGCGCTATGTTCTGGATTATCATCTTTCCGAAACAGACGCCGGGCTGATTTCCCGCAGCTATGCCCGCGCCGTATATTTCGATGCCTGCACGGTGATCGATCCGAAGCTGGCGAAAGCGGCGGCGAACTGGATCCTGGGGGATATTGCCAAATATCTCAACGAACGCGGGGAGGAGATCGATCTTTTCCCGGTCGCGCCCACGCGCCTGATGGCGCTTTTGCAGCTTGTGGATCGCGGCACCATTTCCGGCTCTGCCGCAAAGAAGGTGCTTTCCATCATGCTGGAGGACGCGTCGGAGCCGATGGCGATCGTAGAGCGCGAGGGTCTGGTGCAAAACAGCAATGAAGAAGAAATGGCCGGGATCGTTGAAGCGGTGCTGGCGGCCAATCCGGGCATGATCGAAGAATACCGGGGCGGGCGCACCAATGTGCTGGGCTTTCTGGTGGGGCAGTGCATGAAAGCGAGCAAGGGCAAGGGCAATCCCAAGCTGATCAATCAGCTGCTGCTTGAGCGGTTGAAATAAGAAAAACAGGCGGAGGCCGAAATCCGGCCTCCGCTGAAAAAATATAAAAAACAGCTTGACTATCGATAGGAGATATGCTATAATTCTAAATACCTGCCAGAGGGCTTATTTTTTTGTGCAGAAAATTCCCCTTCAATATCAGGGCAGGGAGGCCAAAAAACAGGAGGTGCCGCAAAGATGAGAGTCAAGATTACGCTGGCTTGCACGGAGTGCAAACAAAGAAATTACGACACAATGAAGAACAAAAAGAACGATCCCGACAGGCTGGAAATGAACAAGTACTGCAAGTTCTGCAAAAAGCATACTTTGCACAGAGAAACCAAGTAAACTTCCAATGAAACGAGGAGGATGCAGTTATGGCAGAAAATGCTAAAAAGAAGAAATCCATCTTTTCCAGAATCAGGAACTGGTTTCGTGAAGTGCGCATCGAGATGACCCAAAGGATCATCTGGCCGACTTTCAGGCAGGTCGTCAACAATACGACGATCGTCATTGTATGCGTTGTGGTCGTGGGTGCTTTTATCTGGTTGTTCGATTGGATTTTCTTCACGGGTATTCAGGCTCTGACCAACTGGATCGGCGGCCTGATCGGCTGATTTGATTTAAGAAAGGGACAGATGAGTTATGGCTGATAAGGCAAAATGGTATGCGATCCACACTTATTCGGCATATGAGAATAAGGTGGCGACCAATCTGCGCAGAATCATTGAAAACCGCAAGCTGGAAGAGGTCATTCAGGATATTTCTGTTCCTACCGAAACCGTGGTTGAAACGACAGAGAAGGGTCAGAAAGAGTATGAGCGCAAGATCTTTCCGGGCTATGTTCTGGTGAAGATGGTGCTGACGGACGAAACCTGGTATATCGTCCGGAACATCCAGGGCGTTACCGGCTTTGTCGGCTCCACTTCAGAGCCGCTTCCGCTGACGCAGGCAGAGATCGAAAAGCTGGGCGTTGAAAAGCGCGTGGTTCATACCGATTATAAAAAAGGCGATTCTGTGCGCTTTGTCGCTTCCAATATGAGCGGTTTTGTCGGCGTGGTGGAGGAGGTATATCCCGAATCCTCCAAGCTGAAAGTGGTGGTATCCATGTTCGGGCGCGATACCTCGGTTGAGGTTTCCTTCGAGCAGGTTGCACCGGTAGAATAAGGCTGAATCGTGCCGCAAGGCGCGTTTTCGCAAGTGGGAGGAGAGTACTTTAAATCTTTCCGCAATATTACCACATTGAAACACGAGGGAGGTGTTTGAAAATGGCTCAAAAAGTAACAGGGTTCATCAAACTTCAGATTCCGGCAGGAAAGGCGACTCCGGCGCCCCCGGTTGGCCCCGCACTGGGTCAGCACGGCGTCAACATCATGGCGTTCGCCAAGGAATTCAACGAGAGAACAAAGAATGACATCGGGTATATTATCCCGGTTGTGATCACGGTCTATGCGGATCATTCTTTCACTTTTGTCACGAAGACTCCGCCTGCTGCGGTCCTGATCAAAAAGGCGGCCGGCATTGAGAGCGGCTCCGGCGTTCCGAATAAGACCAAGGTTGCTTCGCTGACGAAGGAGCAGGTAAGGAAAATCGCCGAGCAGAAAATGCCCGACCTGAACGCTGTCGATATTGAGGCGGCAATGAGCATGATCGCAGGTACTGCGAGAAGCATGGGCGTTACGGTAGAAGAGTAAGCCCGGAAATCTGTGGGAGGAACATTCCGTAATACCACAAAGGAGGATGAATGAAGTGAAAAGAGGAAAGTCTTATATTGAAAGCTCCAAGCTGATCGATTCCGCAAAGCTTTACGATGTCGAAGAGGCGATGGAAGCTGTTATCAAGGCTGCACGCGCCAAATTCGATGAAACGGTCGAGGTGCACGTGAAGCTGGGCGTCGATTCCCGCCATGCGGATCAGCAGGTTCGCGGCGCGGTCGTGCTGCCCCATGGAACCGGTAAAACCACCCGCGTTCTGGTCTTTGCCAAGAATGCAAAGGCCGATGAAGCGAAGGAAGCCGGCGCTGATTTTGTCGGCGGCGAAGAGCTGATCCCCAAAATCCAGAATGAGAACTGGTTTGAATACGACGTTGTTGTCGCAACGCCGGACATGATGGGCGTTGTCGGACGTCTGGGCCGTGTGCTGGGCCCCAAGGGTCTGATGCCGAACCCCAAGGCCGGTACCGTTACGATGGATGTCGCCAAGGCGATTTCCGAGATCAAGGCCGGTAAGATCGAATACCGTCTGGATAAGACCAATATTATCCATTGCCCTGTCGGCAAGGTTTCCTTCGGCCAGGAAAAGCTGACCGAGAACTTCAATACGCTGATGGGCGCAATCGTCAAGGCGCGTCCCGCCGCGGCAAAGGGTCAGTATGTCAGAAGCTGCGTTGTTGCTTCTACCATGGGCCCCGGCGTTAAGGTCAACCAGGCCAAATTCATGTAAAAAAATGTCTTGACAATCACCAGCCGCTGTGCTATGATTGTCGTGTCGAAATATGCTTCGCAGACAGCTGGTGCCGTCCAACGGCTTAATATCCCGCCGAGGAGTTTCATTTTTCAATGGATTTTTATGCTCCCAAGCGTGTTCTGCGTGTTTGGGAGCATTTTTTTGAACTTTTAATGGAGGTAAAACATTTCATGGCAAACGATAAGATCATTGCTCAGAAACAGGCTGTCGTTGCAGAGCTGAAAGAAAAGCTTGAGAATGCCGTCACCGGTGTTCTGGTGGACTACAGCGGGATCAATGTCGCCGATGATACGGCTCTCCGCCATCAGCTGAGAGAAGCCGGCGTCTATTATGCCGTTGTCAAGAACACGCTGGCGCGTTTTGCAACGAAAGAAGCCGGGCTGGGCGAGTTGGCCGACGTTTTGGACGGCAACACCGCTTTGGCTCTTTCCAACGATGATGTCGTCGCCCCGGCCAAGGTGCTCTATGAGTTTGGCAAAACCCATGAGTACTTCACCATCAAGGGCGGTTTCGTAGAAGGAAAGGTTGTTTCTGTAGCCGATTTGGAAAAGCTGGCCACCATGCCCAGCAAGGAAAACCTGCTCTGCATGCTGCTGTATGCTCTTAACGGCAATGTTTCCGGTCTGGCCCGCGCCCTGCAGGCTGTTGTGGATCAGAAGAACGAAGCGACCCCTGCGTAAAATATCAATATAATTTTAATTTGGAGGAAAAAAGAAATGGCTGATATCAAGAATATTATCGAAGAGATCAAAACCCTGAGTGTTATGGAGCTGGCTGATTTGGTTCATGCCATCGAGGAAGAGTTCGGCGTTTCCGCCGCTGCTCCCGTAGCAGTTGCCGCCGCCCCCGGCGCTGGTGCTGCCGCCGAGGCTGAAAAGACGGAGTTTGATGTTGTTCTCACCAATGCCGGCGCTTCTAAGATCAACGTGATCAAGGTTGTTAAGGAGATCACCGGCCTGGGTCTGAAGGAAGCCAAGGAGATGGTCGACGGCGCTCCCAAGACCATCAAGGAAGGCGCTTCCAAGGATGAAGCTGAGGAGATCAAGAATAAGCTGACTGAAGCCGGCGCAACTGTTGAGCTGAAGTAATCATAGCTGAAATCGTTCCCGGTCGGTTTTCCGACCGGGACATTTTTTCATAAGGAGAAGGATATTGAGCTTTTCACCCTGCAAGAAAATCGGTCTTGCCCCGATGGCCGGACCGGGCGACAGCGGATTTCGCCGGATCTGCCGTGCGTGCGGCGCCGATTATACCGTAACGGAGATGATCAGCGCCAAGGCGATTTTTCACGGTGCCAGGAAAACCGCGGCTCTGGCGCGTCATACGCCGGAGGAAAAGCCGATTTTGATTCAGCTTTTTGGCCGGGATCCGGAAGCGATGGGCTATGCGGCGTCCTTTGTTCGTGATACCTTTGATCCGGCCGGCATCGATCTGAATATGGGCTGCCCGGCGCCAAAGGTCTTTAATAACGGCGACGGCAGCGCGCTGCTGGCCGAGCCGGCTCTTGCGGCGGAGCTGGTTGACGCCGCGGTGCGGGGCTCCGGGCTGCCGGTCAGCGTAAAGATGCGGATCGGCATCGACCGGGCGGATGGTTCGGCGGTGGATTTCGCAAAAGCCGTTGAAGCGGCGGGCGCTTCCTTTGTTACGGTGCACGGCCGCACCCGTGCGCAGTTTTATTCCGGCAGGGCGGATTACGGAGAGATCCGCAGGATCCGGGAAGCTCTTTCGATCCCGGTGATCGCCAACGGCGATGTGACGGACGGCCCCTCCGCAGCAAGGATTCTGGAGGAAACCGGAGCGGCCGGCATCATGCTGGCGCGGGGTGCCCTGGGCAGCCCGGACGTATTCGGCAGAATCAAGGATTATTTAGCCGGCAATCCGGGCGCGGAGCCCTCTTTGGAAGCGCGTTTTTCCCTTTGCCTGAAGCAGCTTGCCTATACCGTTGCCGATAAGGGCGAGGAAAGGGGCTGCGTGGAATTTCGCAAGCATCTCCTTTGGTATTTGAAGGGGATCCGTCATGCGGCGCAGTATAAAGCCGCCGCCGGGCAGATCTCCTCCGTCGCGGATTGCAAAGCTTTGATCAACCGTATTTTAGAAGAAGAAAACCGCCCCCGCTTTTAAAAGCGGGGGCGGTTTTCGATTGGTTTACAGTTTTTCTACGCCCAGCGTTACTTTTTCGCCGTTGATATCCCAGTCTTTGGAAAACTCAGGCGCGGTCTGATCTTCCGCCAGACTGTCGGCCAGGGTGTTGCTGGCTACCTCGGAAAAGTCCTCTTTCAGCAGGGCGGTTAGGCGTTCGTTTCCTTTGATATAGATGCGGATGTGATCCATTACTTCAAATCCGGATTCCTTCCTCATCGTCTGGATTTTGGAGATGATCTCGCGGATCATTCCCTCGCGGATCAGTTCATCGGGCAGGCGGATATCCAGAACAACGATGCGTCCCTTATCCTGCACCGTGTAATACCCTTCCTTCTGGGCAATGCTGATCAGAAGATCCTCCGGCAGCAGCTTGACCTGCCCGCCGGGAAGGTCAAGGATCAGAGCGCCGCATTCATCCAGCTCCGCCTTGGCGGCAGAACCGTCGATCTCTGCCAGCGCTGCCCGGATCTCGTTGAGCTGTTTTCCGTATTTCGGCCCGACGGTCTTTAACTGGGGCTTAAATTCATAGCTGATAAATTCGCTGAGATTTTCCCGGAAGAGGACCTCCTTGACGTTCAGCTCGTCTTTGATGATCTCCAGGAATGCGTCGCCCAGGGGGTGGCTGCTTTCAACGTACATGCAGGAAAGAGGCTGCCGGTTTTTCCGGCCGGATCCGTTGCGGGCGGCGCGTCCCATCACAACAATGTGCAGCAGCTGATCCATATCGGCTTCCAGCCCGGCGTCGATCCGCTCCTCCTCCACCGCAGGGAAATCACAGAGATGAACGCTTTCCGGCGCATTTTTATCAATGCTCCGAACCAGATTCTGATAGATGTTCTCTGCCATAAAGGGGATCATCGGCGCGGCGGCCTTGGCGGTGACAACCAGCGCGTGATAAAGGGTCATATAGGCGGCCAGCTTGTCCTCGCCCAGACCCTGAACCCAGTAGCGTTCACGCCCGCGGCGCACATACCAGTTGCTCAGATCGTCGACAAATTCCTCCAGCGCTCTGGCGGCTTCAGGGATGCGGTAGTTTTCCAGATTCTGATCCACCTCCCGCACCATGGTATTGAGTTTGGAAAGGATCCAGCGATCCATGATGGTCAGGCGGCAGTCGGACAGCCGGTATTGAGTGGGGTCAAACTGGTCGATGTTGGCATAAAGCACAAAGAAAGCATAGGTGTTCCAAAGGGTGCCCATAAATTTGCGCTGCCCTTCCGTAACGGCTTTGCCGTGGAAGCGGTTCGGGAGCCAGGGCGCGGAATTGGTATAGAAATACCAGCGGATCGCGTCTGCACCGTAGATTTCCAGCGCTTCAAAGGGATCGACGGCATTGCCTTTGGATTTGCTCATCTTCTGGCCGTTTTCATCCTGAACATGGCCCAGAACGATGACGTTTTTATAGGGCGCTTTATTGAAGATCAGGGTGGAGATGGCCAGCAGGGAGTAGAACCAGCCGCGGGTTTGATCTACCGCTTCGGAAATGAAATCGGCGGGGAACTGGGATTCAAAGAGCTCCTTATTTTCAAAGGGGTAATGGTGCTGGGCGAAAGGCATGGAGCCGGAATCGAACCAGCAATCGATCACTTCGGGCACTCGGTGCATTTCGCCGCCGCAGACCGGGCATTTGATGGTAACGGCGTCGATAAAGGGCCGGTGCAGCTCAATCTCTTCCGGACAGTTTTCCGACATGGATTTCAATTCTTCAATACTGCCCACCGCGTGCAGATGCCCGCAGGAGCATTGCCAGATGTTCAGCGGCGTGCCCCAGTAGCGGTTGCGGGAAATGCCCCAGTCCTGCACGTTTTCCAGCCAGTCGCCGAAGCGCCCTTTTCCGATGCTTTCGGGGATCCAGTTGATGGTGTTGTTGTTGCGGATCAGATCGTCGCGCACCGCCGTCATTTTAATGAACCAGGATTCGCGCGCGTAGTAGATCAGCGGCGTGTCGCAGCGCCAGCAGAAGGGGTAATCGTGCTCAAATTTGGGCGCGTCAAAGAGCAGCCCCGCCTTCTCCAGATCGGTCAGGATGAGCGGATCCGCCTTTTTGACGAAAATACCGGCGTAGGGGGTTTCCTCCGTCAGATTTCCTTTGCCGTCCACCAGTTGAACGAAGGGCAGATCGTATTTGCGCCCCACGTTGGCGTCGTCTTCACCAAAGGCGGGGGCGGTATGGACGATGCCGGTACCATCGGTCATGGTGACGTAGGAATCGCAGGTGATATAATGGGCTTTTTTGTTCTGTTTTTCGCAAATCGGCCGGACAAAATCAAAAAGCGGCTCATATTCTTTGTATTCCAGCTGGCGGCCGGTGAAGCGTTCGATGATTTCGTAGGCCGGCACGCCATCGCCGCCCAGCTTTCCGAGCACCTTGTCCAAAAGCGCTTCGGCCATGTAGTAGGTATAGCCGTCCGCGGCTTTTACCCGGCAGTAGCTCTCATCGGGATTGACGCAGAGGGCTACGTTTGAGGGCAGCGTCCAGGGCGTTGTGGTCCAGGCGAGAAAATAGGCGTCTTCCCCCACGACCTTGAACCGGACGACGGCGCTGCGTTCCTTTACCGCCTTATAGCCCTGCGCCACTTCATGGGAGGAAAGAGGCGTTCCGCAGCGCGGACAGTAGGGAACGATTTTGAAGCCTTTATAGAGAAGCTTTTTTTCAAAAATCTTCTTCAGCGCCCACCATTCCGACTCGATAAAATCATTGTGATAGGTCACGTAGGGATTGTCCATATCCGCCCAGAAGCCAACGGTGCGGGAAAAATCCTCCCACATTTCCTTATACTTCCAAACGCTTTCCTTGCAATGGGCAATAAAGGGCTCCAGGCCGTATTCCTCGATCTGCTCCTTGCCGTCCAGCCCTAATTTTTTCTCAACCTCCAGCTCTACCGGCAGGCCATGGGTATCCCAGCCGGCCTTGCGGGGAACCATATATCCCTTCATGGTGCGGTACCGGGGGATCATATCCTTGATGACGCGGGTCAGAACGTGGCCGATATGGGGCTTCCCGTTCGCCGTGGGCGGGCCGTCGTAGAAGACATAGGGAAGACCTTTGGCTTTGGTTTCAATGCTTTTTTCAAAGATCTTCTGATCCTGCCAGAATTTTTGGATCTTTTTCTCTTCTTCAACAAAGTTCAGGTTTGGGGATACGTTTTGATACATGTTCCGTGCTCCTTCCAAAAAAATAAACGCTCCCATCCTGCAAAACAGGATGAAAGCGCACGCTTTCACTTCAACCACCTATTTCCTGCAAACAATCATCTGCCGCCCCCGATAACGCAGGGGTTGCGGAGAAGCCTAATAGCCCCGGGCGTTCAGCTCTCAACTCAGGAGTGATCTTCGCATTTCCGCTACTTCCGCCGGGCTCCCACCGCCCCCGGCTCGCTGCTGGGGTTTTGCCGGAACGCTACTCTCTCCGTCAAGGTTTTTAACTATTTTAGCATACCGCTCCTGCAAAAGTCAAGTATTTTGTAAAAATTGAATTTCCTGAAAAATTCTTAAAATATCCTTGACAAACGGAATACTGTGTGATAACATATGAATATAAATTCATATGAATGGAGGATCATATTATGGCCCATCGCCATGAAGAAACCCTTGCGGCGGTGCGGGCGAATCTGCCGGAGGATGAGCTGCTGTGTGACCTTGGGGATCTGTTCAAAATATTCGGCGATACGACCCGCATCAAAATATTGTATTCCTTGTTTGAATCGGAGCTTTGCGTATGCGCGATCGCCGAGCTGCTGGGGATGGGGCAGTCGGCCATATCCCATCAGCTGAAGGTGCTCAAGGACGCAAAGCTGGTGCGGTCGCGCAGGGAAGGGAAAACGGTGTTTTATTCTCTGGCAGACGACCATGTGCGGCGGATCATCGGCCAGGGCTACGATCATTTAACGGAGGAAGAGAAATGAAAAAATCATTCAAACTGGAAGATCTGGACTGCGGGCATTGCGCGGCGAAAATGGAGGAAGGGATCCGGAAGCTGGACGGCGTATTGGATGTCAGCGTGAATTTTCTGAGCCAGAAGCTGGTGATTGAAGCGCAGGACGATCAATTTGACGAAGTGATGGAAAAGGTGGTTCGTCTTTGCCGGAAAATAGAGCCGGACTGCCGGATTTTGATGTAGAGGGGGTGGCGCGATGTCGGGCAGGCAAAAGAAGATTTTGATCCGCATCGTTCTGGCGGCGGTGCTGACGGTTGCGGCGGCGCTTCTTCCCGTGAAGGGCTGGCTTCGGCTTGCGGTTTATCTGGTGCCTTATGTTGTTGTGGGCTGGGATGTTCTGTGGCGCGCCGGGCGCAACATTCTGCGGGGTCAGATTTTTGACGAACAGTTTTTGATGGCGATCGCAACGATCGGTGCCTTTTTTACCGCCGAATATGCGGAAGCGGTAATGGTGATGCTGTTTTATCAGACCGGCGAGCTGTTTCAGAGCATAGCGGTGGGGCGGAGCCGCAAATCCATCGCGGCGCTGATGGAGATCCGCCCGGACAGCGCGACGGTGCTGCGGGACGGAGAAGAGCGGGTCGTTGCGCCGGAAGAGGTTGCGCCGGGAGAGATCATTCTGGTGCGGCCTGGCGAAAAGGTTCCGCTGGACGGCAGGATTCTGGAGGGGCAAACCACGGTGAATACCGCCGCTCTGACCGGAGAATCCCTGCCCCGGGACTGCGGAGCAGGGGATCCGGTGATCAGCGGATCGGTCAATCTGACTGGCGTGATCCGGGTGAAAACGGAAAAAAGCTTTGGAGAGAGCACCGTTTCCAAAATTTTGGAGCTGGTGGAGAATTCCGCGGCAAAAAAAGCGCGGGCCGAGCGGTTTATCACCCGCTTCGCCCGGTATTATACGCCCTGCGTTGTGATCGGAGCGCTGTTTTTGGCGGTTCTTCCTCCGATTTTTGATGGAAACTGGAGGGAATGGATCCATCGTGCGCTGATCTTTTTGGTGGTTTCTTGCCCCTGCGCGCTGGTGATTTCGGTTCCCCTTTCCTTCTTTGGCGGGATCGGCGGCGCCTCCCGGCATGGAATCTTGATCAAGGGCGCCAGTTATCTGGAGTCTTTTGCCAAGGTAAAAACCGTTGTTTTTGATAAAACGGGCACCCTTACCCGGGGCGTTTTTACCGTTTCCGCAGTCTATCCGGAGGGAATGGAAGACGGGGCGCTTTTGGAGCTGGCCGCCTTTGCGGAAAGCTATTCCGGTCATCCGGTGGCCGCGTCGATCCTGCGGGCATATGGAAAGGAGCCGGATCGCTCCCGGGTCGCATCCACCCGGGAAATTGCCGGCATGGGCGTGATCGCCACGGTCGACGGAAAGGAGATTGCCGCCGGTAATCGGAAAATGATGGAAAAAGCGGGCGTTGCGGTACCGGAAAACACCGACCCCGGTACGACGGTTCATATCGCCGTGGACAGCAGATATGCCGGGCGGATCGTGATCGAGGACGAGATCAAGATCGACGCCGCCGAATCGATCCGCCGCCTGAAAGCCATGGGCGTCACCCAAACGGTGATGCTCACCGGCGACCGGGAGGAAGCGGGGCGCAGCGTGGGGGAAAAGGTCGGAATTGATCAGATTTATGCGCAGCTTCTGCCGGATCAGAAGGTGGCGGCGCTGGAAAAACTGCTGGAGCAGAAGCCGGCCGGCAGCAATCTTGCCTTTGTTGGTGACGGAATCAACGACGCGCCGGTGCTGACCCGCGCGGATGTCGGGGTTGCGATGGGCGCTCTGGGCAGCGACGCGGCCATTGAAGCGGCGGACGTGGTTTTGATGGATGATCAGCTTTCCAAAATCGTCGATGCCATTCGGATCGCCCGCAAAACCATGAGGATCGTGCGGCAGAATATCGTTTTTGCCCTTGCAGTTAAGGGCGTAGTGCTTGCGCTCAGCGCTTTCGGGCTGACCGGGATGTGGATCGCAGTATTTGCCGACGTCGGCGTTATGGTTCTTGCGATCCTGAACGCCATGCGCGCTTTGCGCCTCTGAATGGCGCGGCGTGACGGCAAAATAATAGTGTGAAACCGCGGCGGAGAATCCATCTCCGCCGCGGTTCTGTTTTCGTAGGACAACCACTGGCTCTGCCAGTGGGGAAAAGAGCTTTAGCTATGGACAGAATAAAAACTCCTTGATATATTTGAAGTTGAGGTTCGCCAACCCAACAAAAATATATCAAGGAGGTCCTA
>CALXGQ010000006.1 GCA_944387895.1 uncultured Clostridia bacterium | reverse complement strand
TAACGGGTCCTTTTTCATGATGCTGTTTAATTTTCAAAGTCCACTGCTTCCCCGCTCGTCCGGTTCCCCTTTTTTGCGGGTGCCTGATTATAATACCACTCCACGTCCCGTTTGTCAACACTTTTTTGTAAAGAAATTGAATCTTTTTCGCTCATTTTCTCTATCAACAGGAAATTCACAAAATACTGACAGCTTTCCTGACAATCTCTGAAAAAACGCCCCCTTCGCTCTGGCGGCGAAGGGGGCGTAAAGATGGCTCAGTAGCCCAGATCTTCCACGTAAAGCTCCCGGGGCTGATCATCCGCTCCGGCTTCCGCTTTATTGCGCTTCTCCAGGAATTTGGAAGCCACCTGCGGGAACAGCGCGTAGCTGAGGACATCCTCCTCGCAGCGCGCCAGATCGCCCGCCTCTTCCCGGTACTTTTCCAGCTCCGGCTCCAAAAGATCGGCAGGACGGCAGGTGATGACCTCTTCGTCCCCGATCGCCTTCCGGCGCACCTCTTCGTTCACCTCGCCGGGCACCTGGCCGTATTCCCCGCGCAGCAGACCCTTGGATTCCTTGCCGATCATTTTATACCGTTCGCCCAGAACTACGTTCATGACCGCCTGGGTACCAACGATCTGGCTGGTAGGCGTAACCAGGGGCGGATACCCGAAATCCTTCCGCACCCGGGGGATTTCAGCCAGCGCTTCATAGTATTTGTCTTCGGCTCCGGCCTGCTTCAGCTGAGAGATCAGATTGGAAAGCATCCCGCCGGGAACCTGATACAGCAGCGTTTTGACATCCACGTTCAGCACCTTGGGATCCAAAATCCCATCGGCCTTCAGCCGGTCGGCCACGCCGCGGAAATGCGTTGCGATATCGCTGAGCTTATTCAGATCCAGGCCGGTATCCCGCTCGGTACCCTGCAGGGTGGCGACCATCGCCTCGGTTGAGGGCTGGGACGTGCCGTTTGCCATGGGGGAAAGAGCGCAGTCCACGATATCCACGCCGGCCCAGGCCGCCATCAGATTGGTCATATCGCCGGTTCCGGTGGTGTTATGGGTATGCAGATGGATCGGGACATGAATCTCTTCCTTCAGCTTCTTCACCAGATTGTAGGCATCCATCGGCAGCAGAAGATTGGCCATATCCTTGATGCAGATCACGTCCGCGCCCATGGATTCCAGCGTTTTGGCCAGCTTGACAAAATACGCTTCGTTATGAACCGGGCTGGTGGTATAGCTGATCGCGGCCTCGCAGATCCCGCCGTATTTTTTACAGCTCTTCATCGCCTGATCCACGTTGCGGACGTCGTTGAGCGCGTCGAAGATACGAATGACGTCGATGCCGTTTTCAATGGACTTGGCAACAAACTCATCCACCACGTCGTCGGCATAATGCTTATATCCCAGAATATTCTGGCCGCGCAGCAGCATTTGCAGCTTGGTCTTGGGCATATGCTTTTTCAGGGTGCGCAGCCGCTCCCACGGATCCTCGTCCAGAAACCGCATGCAAACGTCGAAGGTCGCGCCGCCCCAGCACTCCAAAGACCAGTAGCCGATATCATCCAGCCGCTCCAGAGCGGGGAGCATATCCTCGATCCTCATACGGGTCGCAGCCTGGGACTGATGCGCGTCTCTGAGAATGGTGTCTGTTATATATAAAGGCTTTTTTTCCATATTATATATTCCTCCTTAACCAAACATGGCGATCAGCACACCGGCTGCAATAGCCGATCCGATCACGCCGGCCACGTTGGGGCCCATGGCGTGCATCAGCAGGAAGTTGCCGGGATCCTCCTTCTGGCCCACCACCTGCGAAACACGGGCGGCCATCGGCACGGCGGAAACGCCGGCAGACCCGATCAGCGGGTTGATCTTCTTCTTGAGGAACAGGTTCATGAATTTGGCCAGCAGTACGCCGCCTGCGGTTCCCAGACCGAAGGCGATCACGCCCATTGCAATAATCTTGATGGTATTCCAGGAAAGGAAGGTGTTGGCTGTCGCGGTAGCGCCGACGGTGACCCCCAAAAAGATGGTGACAATATTCATCAGTTCATTCTGAGCCGTTTTGTTCAGCCGGTCTACCACGCCGGTTTCACGGAAGAGGTTGCCCAGCATCAGGCAGCCCACCAGCGCGGCGGCGGAGGGCACCAGCAGGGCGACGAACCCGGTCACAAGGAACGGAAAGATGATTTTCTCGGTTTTGCTGACGGGGCGCAGGGTTTCCATCCGGATCTGGCGCTCCTTTTTGGTGGTCAGCGCCTTCATGATCGGCGGCTGGATCACCGGCACCAGCGCCATATAGGAATAAGCGGCAACGGCGATGGGGCCCAGCAGCTCAGGCGCCAGCATGGAGGTAACGAAAATCGCAGTAGGACCGTCGGCACCGCCGATGATGCCAATCGAACTTGCCTGCGCCTCGGTGAACCCGAGCAGGCGCGCCGCGATGAAGGTGACAAAAATACCCAGCTGCGCCGCAGCGCCCAGCAGCAGGCTCTTGGGATTGGCGATCAGCGGCCCGAAATCGGTCATGGCGCCGACGCCCAGGAAAATCAGGCAGGGATAGATCCCCAGCTTGACGCCGAGATAGAGGTAATCCAGCAGCCCGGCAGAGATTTCCTGCACGCCGGTGGCCATCAGCGTAGAGCCGTTATACAGCGATCCGTCCTTCACGGTCAGCCCGATCAGGTCCAGAACAATATTGGCGTTTTCCTGGATCACTTCGCCGGACGCGTTCACAATCGCTCCGGTCGCGTCGATCATTGCGGCGCTGTCCAGCGTGACGCCGGTCAGGTGACCGAAAATATAATTGCCGTATCCATTGGAAAAATAGACCTCTCCGGTTTCCAGAATGCTGTACATCGTCGGGGAGGTCAGATTGGCCGAATTGACAAACTCCGCGCCGCCAAACAGATCCCAGTTCGCATGCCCGCCGGCGAAAAGCTCCTCATGGAACATCCCGGCGCCCGGCAGATTGGTCAGAAGCATACCGAAGGCAATCGGCAGCAGAAGCATCGGCTCATATTGCTTCACAATGGCAAGATAAGCCAGCACAAAAGAAATCAGAATCATGATCAGGCATTTCACGTTATCGCCGTCGGCCAGCATGGAAAAGCCTGTCTGATCCAGAAAATTCATTATGGATTCAATCATTGAAGCAGCCTCCGATCACAAAATCACTGGAGGACGCAAAGGACATCTCCGGTAGAAACAGCCGCGCCTTTCGTCACGTTGACGCCGGCCGCCGTACCGTCGCAGGGGGCCATAATCTCATTTTCCATCTTCATAGCTTCCAGAATAAAGAGCACGTCGCCCCGCTTTACGGCAGCGCCGTTCTGGACGTTGACGGCCAGAATCGTGCCGGGCATCGGCGCGGCAATCGTCTGTCCGCCGGCAGGAGCGGCAGCAGCAGGCGCAGTAGCCGGTTCGGCAGCAGGCGCGGCTGCGGGCGCAGCGGGTTCAGCAGCAGGCGCGGCAGGAGCGGCAGACGCGGCTGCGGCGGGTGCGGCAGGTGCGGCGGCAGGTGCGGCGGGAACGCCGTCCATCACCTCGATCGACACTTCGTAAAGAGTACCGTTGACATTGACTTTATACATTTTCATGGCAGATAGATTCCTTTCTGATATCTCATATTTTCTTGATTGATAAAATGCGGATCGCTGTTACATCAGTTCCCAGCTCCTCCGCCAGACAGCAGGAAACAGCCGCCACCAGTTCCTGCCGGTTCGGGATCACCGCAGGGGCAGTAGCTTCTTCAACGGGAGCGGAAGGCCGATCTTCCGCCTTGCCCAGCAACGTCATGACCTTCCCCATAATGGTGCACAGGATCACTATACAGATCAAACCGAGAAAAACGATCCCCATCCCAAGCAAAATGACGTTCCAGATGGGCATGGTTCCCGGCGTCATCAATACGGCTTGCAGCATACTGTTTTTTCCTCCTTTCAGCCCGTTATTCCGAGGGCATTTCCTAAGAATCCCCATTCTTCCCAGTATGGTTAATTTTAACACGATTGTAAACCCCTGTCAACGGAAGAACGCAAAAAAATCCGGCTTTTTTCCACCTGCTTCCAGGGCACTTCTTCTTTAGCATTTCCCGCCGGAGGAAAAAGATACATTGCCGCCGATTTCCGCCCCGGACCGGGGGCGCAGAAAGGGCGCATTCCGATCGGAACGCGCCCTTTTGGGTTATTCATTGTTTGGGGAAAAAGAAAAAAGATTCAAGCCGATCCCTTCGTCGAAACGCCGCCCGACCGCGCCGTCGATCCGGGTGACGACGATCTCCGCCGTCGCGCTGACCACCGCCCGGTTCAGATGTCCGCCAACCACGCGGCCGCTCTGATCGCCGGCGGCAAAATGCAGATGCAGATAAGGCCGCCCGTCCTGACGCGTCAGAGTTCCGATCAGGGAAACGATCTCATAGGCGCCCTGAAATTCATTGGCATGATACTCCTTTGAAACCGTATCAAATACCCCGATTGTAAAGGACCGGACGGCGCCCAGTCCGGACACCTCCGCCAGCAGGATATCCTCCCGCTCCGCCAGCGCCAGCAGCTTGCCGCAGATCTCCTCGCCGGGATCCAGCCGCAGGATCAGCTTATCCTGAAATTTCTGATATTCCATCATCGCTCCCTCCTTGCATGACAGCGGTCAAAAATCATAGGTTCGGGGATCGCGGCTGATGGTATGCCCGATATCCAGACCGTCCAGAACCGCCATATCCGCCGGTTCCAGAGAAAAATCGAAAATCCCCGCGTTTTCCACAATCCGCTCCGGATGAACGGATTTCGGGATCACCACATACCCGCCCTGGATGTCCCAGCGCAAAATGATCTGCGCCGGCGTTTTCTGATATTTTTCCGCCAGCGCCAAAATGGCAGGCAGATTGAAATTCCCCCGGATCAGCGGCGACCAGGCCTCCATCCGAATCCCGCGGGCGGCGCACCAGTCCTGCAGCTCCCGCCCCACCCGCAGCGGGTGGCGCTCCACCTGATTCACCGCCGGAACCACGCCCCGCATCTCCAGAATCCACTCCAGATGCCGGGGCAAACAGTTGCACACGCCGATGGCGCGTACCTTTTTTGCTGCATAAAGCGCCTCCATGGCGCGCCAGGTTTCCTGAAGGCGCAGCTTTTGCTGACCCGGCCAATGAACCAGAAAAAGATCCAGATAATCCGTTTTCAGCTTTTTCAGGCTGACTTCAAAGGAATCCAGCACGGCCTGATAGCCCATGTTTCCCAGATCGACCTTACTGGTCAGAAAAAGGGCGCTCCGATCAATGGCAGACGTCTCAAGCGCTGCGCCGAGCAGCTCCTCGTTTTGATACATCTGCGCCGTATCGAAGCTGCGATATCCCGCCTCCAGCGCGGCGTTCACCGCTGTTTTCATTTCCGAAGGCTCCAGGGTCTTATATACGCCCAGTCCCAGCACCGGCATTTTTACGCCGTTGTTCAGCGCCACATCAAACATTTTTTCACCCTCCAATTGTATTTTTAAGCAGAAGAGAAGCCGGAGCCCCGAGGCCCCGGCTTCTCCGCGCCCGGATCAGAATCCGATTATATTTCCGCCGTTTGCGCTATTCTGGCTCTGGGTCTGGGAAACCGAAGAAACGGAAGGCACATACTCGCTGAGGGTCAGGGTAACGGTCGTTTCCGTTCCGTTGCGCTTGACCACCATTGTCAGCGTATCGCCTACGTTTTTCGCGTCGATCACGGCGTTTGCCTCCGCCGTCGTCGTCACCGCCGTTCCGTCAATGGAAACCACATAATCGCCGGACTGCAGGCCGGCATTGGCCGCGTCGGAGCCGTCGCCCACCGCAGAAACATAAAGCCCCAGCTCGCTGACGCGATACATCATGGCCGTCATGGAATCATTGATCTCAACGAAGGTGATGCCCGGATCCACCCGGCCCGTCACATATCCGTTCGTGATCAGATCCTCGATCACCTGCTCGGCGGTGTCGATGGGAATGGCAAAGCCCAGCCCCTCGATTTCCTCGCCCGCAGACTTGGCGTTCACAATCCCCACCAGCTGGCCGCTGGTATTGAACATCCCGCCGCCGGAGTTTCCGGGATTGATCGCCGTATCGGTCTGAAGCAGCTGCATGGTGGTATCGTCGATGGTGATTTCACGATCCAGCGCGCTGATGATACCGGAGGTAACGGTGCCGCCCAGCTGCCCCAGCGGGTTGCCGACTGCAATGACCGTTTCCCCCACCTCCAGCTCCGAAGAGCTGCCGTAGGCGGCAGGGGTCAGCCCCGTTGCTTCAATTTTGATCACCGCCAGATCCGTTTTGGAATCGCTGGCGATCAGCTTTGCGGCATATTCCGTTCCGTCCGCAAGCCGGACGTTGATATTCGTCGCCCCCTCGATCACGTGATGATTGGTCACGATATAGCCGTCCGTCGTGATGATCACGCCGCTGCCCGCGCCCTCGCTGACATATTGCAGCATAAAGGATCCGGTCACGATCTGCTCCGTGGTGATCTCCACAACGCTGTTCTTCACCAGCGCCGCCACCTGAGAAACCGTCAGCTCCTCTTCCACCGTATCGCCGTTTTCATCCTGCAGCTTTGTGGTCTTGTAAATCACGGCCGTTCCTTCTGCAACAGGGGTATCGCCCCAATACCGCACTCCCAGAATCCCGCCGGCCAGCCCCAGAATCAGCGCAAGCACCGCCACGCCGGCCACGATCGGGACCAGCATCTTCGTCGTCAAAGGCCTGGACTCCTTCTTCTTTTTCACGGGCGCCTGAGACGGCTGATAATAACCGCCGTATCCGCCGGTATAGCCGGCAGACTCCTGGGGCGGCGTATACTGCTGCGCCGGTTCCTGATAGGATGTATCCTGCCGGAAAGCGGAAGCCTGCGCGCCGCCCGGCTGCTCCGCCTGCTCCGACGGTGCGGCAGATGTCCGGAAATACGTTTCCCCAAACTCCGGCCGCACATAGTGATAGGTACTCTCCGTCTGCTCTGCTCCTGCCGGAGTGGCTTGCGGCGTTGCTGCCGGAGGAGTTTCCGAAGCTTCTGCCGGAGTCGTTTCCGGCGTTGCTGCCGGAGTAGCTTCCGGGGCCTCTGCCGGAGCAGCTTCCGGTGTTGCTGCCGGAGTAGCCTCCGGGGCTTCTGCCGGAGTCGTTTCCGGTGTTGCTGCCGGAGTAGCTTCCGGGGCGGCAGGGTCTTCTTTTTTCACCGGCTTTCCGGTCATGGGATCAAAATTATATTCGTTCATGCTCAAATCCTCCTGCGCATTTTAATCAATTAGGAAAAATCCATGCGGGTTTCCCGCTTTTCAGATACATTATACCCTACTTCTGTGAAAAAAGTGTGAAAAAATTTGGAAAATTCCATTGATTTCCTCAGCTTTTTCTGTACCGGTCATTTAATTGACGAAAACACTTGCAATTTTCCGAATCCTATCATATAATATTATACACAGCGGAAATAGTAAGGAATCTGTCTTTCCAGAGAGTCGGGGCCGCAGGCTGAAAGCCCGATAAGCAGCAGGTTCCCCAAGCGTGCGCTCCGCCGTAGCTCCTCCTGCATGAGTGGGAGGCGGATTTCCCCGTTATCGGAACGCTGAGCGATAAAGCAGAGTGGAACCGCGTTTTAATTCGACGCCTCTGTTGCCCTTTGGGGCAACGGAGGCATTTGTTTTAGGAGGTTTTATCATGTTTCAAAAAATACGAACCGATCTCAACGCTTTTATGGAGCGCGACCCCGCCGCGCGCAGCAAAGCGGAGATCTTTTTGCTCTACAACGGATTTCATGCGGTCCTTTTTTACCGGATCTCCCATTGGCTCTACCGGCATAAACGGTTCTTTCTGGCGCGCTGGGTTTCCCAGTATGCCAAATTCCGCACCGGCGTGGAGATCCATCCCGCGGCGCAGATCGGCAAAGGGCTTTGCATCGACCACGGCACCGGGATCGTCATCGGGGAAACCACGGTGATCGGCGATAACTGCCTTTTGTATCAGGGAGTAACGCTGGGCGGGACCGGAAAGGATACCGGGAAGCGTCATCCCACCCTCGGCAACAACGTCATGGTGGGCTGCGGCGCCAAGATCCTCGGTCCCTTCACCATCGGGGATCACGCCAAGATCGCGGCCAACGCCGTTGTGCTGGAGGAAATCCCGCCCCATTCGACGGCGGTCGGCGTACCGGCGCGGGTGATCCGGCAAAACGGGCAGCGGGTGGCCGATCCGCTGGATCAGGTTCACATCTCCGATCCGCTGGCGCAGGAGTTATGCCGGATGTCTGCGCGGCTCCGGGAGCTGGAAAAAAAATTAGAAGAGAAAGAGAGCAGGGAAGATGAAACTATATAACACGCTGACCAGAAAAAAAGAGGAATTTGTACCCATCACGCCGGGCCGGGTGCTGATGTATTCCTGCGGGCCGACCGTCTATAACTTTTTCCATATCGGAAACGCCCGTCCCTTCATCACCTTCGACGTGCTGCGCCGTTATTTTGAATATCGGGGCTATAAAGTCAAATTTGTGCAGAACTTTACCGATATCGACGACAAAATGATCAAAAAAGCGGCAGAAGAGCAGGTCAGCCTGGCGGAGCTGGGCGACCGCTACATTCAGGAATACTATACCGACGCCCAGGGGCTGGGCATTGAAAAAGCCACCGTCCACCCCCGGGCGACCCACTGCATCGGCGATATCATCAAAATCATCGAATCGCTGATCGAAAAGGGCTACGCCTACGAATCCGGCGGCGACGTTTTCTACTCCACCCGCAAATTCAAAGACTACGGCAAGCTCTCCCATCTGCCCATGGATCAGCTGGAGAGCGGAGCCCGGATCGACGTCAACGACCTGAAGGAAGACCCGATGGATTTTGCCGTCTGGAAAGCCGCCAAGCCCGGCGAACCGGCCTGGGAATCACCCTGGGGGATGGGGCGCCCCGGCTGGCATATCGAATGCTCCGCCATGGCCTGTAAATTTCTGGGCAAAACCATCGACATCCATTGTGGCGGCGTCGATCTGATCTTCCCCCACCATGAAAACGAGATCGCCCAGAGCGAAGCGGCCAACGGCTGCGACTTTGCCCACTACTGGCTGCATAACGGCCACATCAATGTGGATAACCATAAAATGAGCAAATCGGCCGGAAACTTTTTCACGGTGCGGGATGCGGCGGCGGCCTACGGCTACGAAGCCATCCGGATCTTTATGCTCTCTTCCCACTATCGCAGCCCCATCAACTACAGCCAGGAGGTGCTGGAAGCGGCACGAGCCAGCCTGCAGCGTCTTTACACCACAAAAAACAACCTGGAATACGCCCTGAAAACAGCCTCCGGCAGTCCGACGGCGGAAGAGGAGGCGCTGCTGGCGGAGCTTTCCTCCTTCCGGGAAAAATTCGTCGAAAAAATGGACGACGACCTCAATACCGCCGACGCCCTTTCCGTTATTTTTGATCTTGCGCGCTGGATCAACACCCGGCTCACCGAGCGCCATGCGCCTGCGTTTTTAACGGCGATGCAAAGCCTTTTTGCCGAGCTGACCGGCGTTTTGAATATCGTCGGCGGCGCGGAATCGGCCGAGATCCCAGAGGAAATCAAAGCGCTGGTGGAGGAGCGCACCGCCGCCCGGGCCGCCAAAGATTTTGCCAGAGCCGACGCGATCCGCAACCAGCTTGCCGAGATGGGCGTGGTTTTGGAAGACGGCAAGGACGGCGTAAAAATCCTGATGAAGCAATAACCCGCTGCCAGACGGCAGGCTCTGCCAACCGGCCTTTCCCCCACGGGAGCCTGCCCTTCATGCAAGAAAAATTCTGAATACCGGCGCGCCGCTGCCAAACGGCAGGTTCTGCCAAACGGCAGGTTCTGCCAAACGGCAGGTTCTCCCAAAGCGGCAGGTTCTGCCAAACGGCAGGTTCTCCCAAAGCGGCGGGCCAGTTTTTTTATTAACCCCATCAGCACCGATGCAAACCCGTCTGCCTCCATGCAAAAAACCGCCCGGAAGGATCGAACCTTCCGGGCGGATGCTTTTTTATGCGTCGCCTGATTTTTTTCCTTCCAGCCGCCGGAGATACTTGAAGCTCAGCGGCCATATGGCGCCGGCAAAAACCGTCAGCAGGAAATAGGACGTCAGCTGGCGGATCAGGACGGGCAGGAATCCCAAAAGCTTTCCTGCCAAAACCTGAAGAGCAACGGCCAACCCAAGGCCAACGATCCATTTGATCAGCTGCACCCACCAGCAGCCGCCGGTTTCATAGCGGATATACCGCCGATCCAGCCAAAAGGCCGCCACGAATCCCAAAACGGCGCCCATCATTTTATAGGAGTTTTCCAGCCCGTTGAACAGCTCTTCGCCGCTGGCCTCTTCGGGGAAAGGAAACAGCTCCATAAAAAGAATCTGCCCTGCCGACCAGGCGACGATCGCCGCCAGCAGGATCCACATCACCTTCGGCCGGGCGGAAGCCCTGGCGATCAGGGGATAAAAGGAAAAGACCAGAACCAGCGCGATCACGACGGAGGTAATGGTATCCGCCAACGTATGAACGCCGAGATACATCCGGGACAGCGGCACAAGCAGGCAGACGGCGATGCAGACGATCCGTATCCACCGCCGCTTTACGCAGCGTGCAACGCCGCCGAAGGTTCCCACGGCGCTTTGGGTATGCCCGCTGGGGAAGGAATAGCCCGTAGCCTCCGGAACCGCGCTCTGCACCACAGTAAATTCCGGATCCAGCACCCAGGGGCGTTCGATCCGGAAGCTGACCTTGAGCAGCTGATTGATCTGCGTGCCCAGGAATCCAACCATCAGCAGGTAATAGCCCTTATATTTATCCACGCACCAGAGGAAAAACACCGCAACGGCCATAAACGCCGTTTCCTCCCCTATCCGGGTAATCAGCTGCATGACCGCATCCAGAAACGGATTCCGCAGCCCCTCCAGAAAATACAAAAATTCCATACGCGCTCCTCAATATACAATATGATCGCTCACTTTTTACAGCCGCCTCTTTTGCGGCGGAAACGGCACGATTTCTCTTGCGACCGTCTGCGTCTATATAGTTCAAGTATCGCAATCCTTTATAATCATTATACCATAGTCTGCTAAAAAAGCAAACAGAAATCCCGCCGCCCCGGAAGCCTGCCGCGCCCCTTCTGTTCCCGGCGCCGCCGCTCCGCGCCCGACCGCGCCCCTTTCGCTTCCGATGCCGCCGCTCCGCGCCCGGCCGCGCAAAAAAAGCCGCTCCGTGCAGGAGCGGCTTTTTTGCGTTGGGTTATATTTCGGGGATCTCGATTTCGATCTCTTTTCCGGCCTCGGAAGACTTCACAA
This sequence comes from uncultured Clostridia bacterium, assembly GCA_944387895.1. Taxonomy (GTDB): domain Bacteria; phylum Bacillota; class Clostridia; order Oscillospirales; family QAKW01; genus QAKW01. The sequence continues at coordinate 113,844 of CALXGQ010000006.1, read as the reverse complement.
TGCCATCCAGAATGGCCTGATTATAGAGGATCTGAGAAGAGGGAACCGGCGCGGCGCCGCCGTTCTTGCAGGCGTCCACAAAGGACCGGATCTTCAAATAGAACAGATTCTCCTTCGTTTTGAGAATGGGAATCTCCGTTTCGCAGCCCTTGCCGGCTACGTCATGGTAGATCTTCATGGCGCCGCCCACCGTTCCGTTCCAGCACTCGGTGGAGGGGATCCGGAGGGAGCCCTTGGTGCCCATGATGATCGTATCGCCCGGCGTATCCAGATTCATGGCCCAGGCAATGCGGAAGTCCAGCGTAACGCCGCCCTCCAGACGAATAAATGCAGCGGCAAAATCATCCACGCCGAAAATGTTGGCGTACTCGGCCGGCTTATTTTCCGCCTCCCAGTATTTGGGGTTCTTGCCGAAGAAATCGCTCTTCATGGCGGAAACGGTCAGCGGCTTGGGATAACCGATGGCGTTGAGCACCATATCCAGAGAATAGCAGCCGATATCGCCCAGCGCGCCGATCGCGCCCTTATCCTTTTCGATGAAAGAGGTGCCGTAGGGAGTGGGGATCCCGCGGCGGCGGCCGCCGCCGGTCTGAATGTAGTAAATATCGCCCAGCTCGCCGGATTCAACGATCTTTTTGATCATCTTCATATTCTCATCCATCCGGGGCTGGAAGCCGATGGAAAGCAGTCTGCCGGTTTCCTTCTCCACCTTCATCACTTCGATCGCTTCTTCCAGCGTAACGGTGAAGGGTTTTTCCAGCATAACATCCACGCCGGCCTTCATTGCCGCGATCGCGCAGGGAGCGTGCTGAGAGTTATAAGTACAAACGGAAACGATGTCCAGCTTTTCCTTCGCCAGCATCTCATCCGTATCCTCATAGCAGTGAACGCCCTCGACTTCCATCTTCTCAAAGAATTTGGCAGCCTTCCCGGGAATGATATCGGAACCGGCAACCAGTTCGACATCCGGGCATTTCAGATACTGCTTCACATGGGACTCCGCGATCCAGCCGCAGCCAATGATACCGACCCGGACTTTCTTGCTCGCGTCAACGGCAGGGCCTTCCGCCTCAATATTGAAATCCAGATCCTTATCGACGACCATATCAGCCATAAAAAACAACCTCTTTTCTTTTATTGATTTTTATACGTTAATCCTAATATAATTTTCGCGGTTTGTCAATCCTTTTATCAACTTTTAAAAGGATAAAACATATATTTTTTTGAAAGGAGTGTACGCACATGACGATTGTGACCATACAGCCGGGCGACAGTTTGTATAAAATCGGAAAAACCTACGGCGTATCCGTAGAACAGCTGGTACGCGCCAACGGCGTCGACCCCAATAAATATCTGGTGATCGGCGACAGCCTGATCGTGCCTTCCCCGGAGGAGCGCTGCGGGCCCCTGCAGGTAAACGGCTATGCCTATCCCTTCATCGACCGGGCCGTGCTGCGCCGGACGCTGCCCTACTTAACCTATCTTTCCGTTTTCAGCTACGGCGTAACCGAGGAAGGAACGCTGGTTCCCCCCGAGGGAGATGAAGAGTTGATCGCGGCGGCCAGATCGGCGGGGGTAGCGCCGATGCTGGTTCTGACCACCGTCGATGAGAGCGGCGGATTCAACAGCGAGCGGAGCGTCCGCCTGCTGAAGAGCGCCGAGAACCGGCGCCAGCTGGTCGACGAACTGAAAAAAGTGATCGCAGAAAAGGGCTACTACGGCGTGGACGTGGATATGGAATATATCCCGGGTCGGCTGCGCCAGGACTACACCGCCCTGATCGAATTTCTGAAAGCGGAGCTGGCGCCCCACCCGGTCTTTATCGCGCTGGCGCCCAAAACCTCCCGTGATCAGCCGGGGCTTCTCTATGAGGCCCACGATTATGCGGGCATGGGCGCGGCGGCCGATATGGCGCTGATCATGACCTATGAATGGGGCTATACCTACGGCCCGCCCATGGCGGTGGCGCCCCTGCCCAACGTGACGCAGGTTCTGGAATTTGCGGTGGGAGAGATCCCCCCGGAAAAGCTGCTGGCAGGCCTGCCGAACTACGGCTACGACTGGACCCTCCCCTTTGAAAAGGGACGTCCCGCCCGCTCGATCAGCAACTATGAAGCCATCGCCCTGGCCCGGAAATACGGCGCAGAGATCCAATACGACGAAACGGCGCAGGCGCCCTGGTTCCGCTATTACGACGGCGCCAGACGCCAGCACGAAGTCTGGTATGAAGACGCCCGCAGCTATCAGGCCAAGCTGGCTCTGGTCCGCCGGCTCAAAATCGCAGGGGTCAGCATCTGGAACATCATGCGGTTCTTTCAGCCCCTCTACACGCTGCTGGACGGCTATTTTGAAATCGTTAAGCTTCCTCTGCGATAATCCGCACCGTTTTTCGCCCGGCCGCCGCGGCGGCCGGGCGAAAAAGCATTGACACCGCCGGAATCTGTATTATAATAATAGGTGAAATCGATCCTGTAAGATATGGAGGTTTTCCGGCATGAAAAAAATCAGCAAACCACTGGCTTTTCTTTTGGCCATGCTCTGGCTCTGCGGCCTTTTTGCCGCCTCTGCCCTTCCGGAGCAGCCGCAAAACGTCGTCTTTTCTTATGAGGAGCGCCAACTCTATGCCTCCGGCAGCTCTTCCGCATCCCAGGCGTCGCTTCCCGATCAGGAAACCCTCCGCACCTTTTTGTTTGAGCAGCTATGGAGCTGCCCGGAAACCATCGATATCTCCTCCCTGAACATGGAGGCGACCGCCGCCAACCAGACCGCCCTTGCCCAGCTTATCTGGTACGGGATCCCGGAAGCCTTTCAGGTAGACGCGCTCGCCTTCGGATGGAGTGACAACAAGTTTGTTCAAATAAAACCCACTTACTCTTATGACGCCGCGACCTATCAGGCCATGTATCGCCAATGCGAAGCCGCGGCGCAGGAGCTGATCGGCGATCTTCTGACTGCCGATCTGACCGATCTGGAAAAGGCGCTGCTGGTTCACGACCGCATCATCCTCACCTGCGCCTACAATACCACCGACCTTGAAAACAACGCCCTTGAAACCGAGGACTTCAGCATCTACGGCACCCTGGTGAACCACACCAGCGTCTGCGAAGGATATGCGCTGACCTACATCTATCTTCTGGACAAGCTGGGCATCCAAAGCGAGTGGTGCAGCTCCCAGATCCTGAACCACGCCTGGAACATTGTTTACATCGACGGCAAGGCCTATCACGTAGACGTCACCTACGACGACCCCGTCGAAGACATCACCGGCCGGGTCAACCACGATAACTTCCTGCTCTCCAGCGCGGCGCTCTATCAGCGAAACCACGCGGCCCAGGATTACGACACCACGCCGCAGGACACGACCTACGACAACGCTTTCTGGCGGGATTCCAAAACCGCCTTTCAGCTGCTGGACGGAGCGCTTTATTATCTCGACAACAGCGAAGCCGCCATCAAACGATACGATGCCGACCACACCGTGATCCAAGAGCTTGAAGGGATCTGGTACGGCAGCGCAACCGGTTATTATCCGGGCAACTTTTCCCGCCTGAGCAGCGACGGCGCCGCCCTGCTCTATTCCACACCGGACGCCGTTTACAGGCTGGATCCCGACGTCGGCTCTCCTCAGCAGGTCTACGAGCTGGATCAGGAAACGCCACAGTATTTCTGCATCTACGGCTTCACTTATCAGGATGGTCTTCTGATCTGCGATCGCTACGATTCACCGAATTTTGCCGCAGACACCAAGGAGCTCTATCAGGTGCGCATCCCCTACAGTTTCTCTCCGCCGGAATCGGTCTGGGAAGAAGCAGACTTAAATAACGACGGCGACGTCACCATCGATGACGCATTGCTGGTTTTGCAGGTTCTCGTCGAACTTGTGGAGATGCCGGCGGATCCCGGCGCCTATGACGTAACCGGCGACGGCGCCACCTCCATCGACGACGCGCTGCTGATTTTGCAATATCTCGTTGAACTTTATGTCCCGGCCTGAGCCTCTGTAAAAAACAATGCCGCGCATATTCCCAAAGAATATGCGCGGCGTTTTTTATTTGCTCAGTTTTTCGTCCATGGCCTTGGCCGCCTGCTTGCCTGCGCCCATCGCCAGAATGACGGTGGCCGCTCCGGTAACGGCGTCGCCGCCGGCATAAACGCCGGCGCGGGAGGTGAGGCCGGTATCCTCCTCCGTGATGATGCAGCCCCGGGAATTGGTTTCCAGGCCGGGGGTTGTGGAGCGGATCAGCGGATTGGGAGAGGTTCCGATCGCCATGATCACCACGTCCGTTTCCAGCATATGCTCGCTGCCCTGCTTCATCACCGGGCGGCGGCGTCCGCTTTCATCCGGCGCGCCCAGCTCCATCTCGACGCAGCGGAGACCGGTGACGTTCTGATGCTCATCGCCGAGGATCTCCACCGGATTGGTCAGGGTTTTGAAGATAATCCCTTCCTCGATGGCATGATGGATCTCTTCGGCCCGGGCGGGGATCTCGTCCATGGAGCGGCGGTATACGATATACACCTCGTCCGCCCCCAGCCGGCGGGCGCAGCGCGCGGCGTCCATCGCCACGTTTCCGCCGCCCACCACCGCCACCCGGCGGCCTCTTTGCACCGGCGTTTCGCTGTCCGGCTGATAGGCCTTCATCAGGTTGACCCGGGTGAGAAATTCATTGGCCGATAAAACGCCCTTGAGATTCTCGCCGGGAATGCCCATAAACCGGGGCAACCCGGCGCCGCTGCCGATGAAAACGCCGTCGTATCCCTGCTCAAAAAGCTCGTCCACCGAAAGGATCCGGCCGATCACCATATTGGTTTCCACCTGCACGCCCAGATCCTTCAGCCCTTCGATTTCCCGGGCTACGATGGCCTTGGGCAGCCGGAATTCAGGGATGCCGTATACCAGAACGCCGCCCGCAACGTGCAGCGCTTCAAAGATCGTCACCTGATATCCCTTGCGCGCCAGCTCTCCGGCGCAGGTCAGGCCGGCAGGGCCGCTTCCCACCACCGCCACCTTCTTTCCGTTGGGCGCCGGCCGCTCCGGCTTCCCGGCGGCGTGCGCCATATGCCAGTCGGCAACAAACCGCTCCAGCCGCCCGATGGCGACCGGCTCGCCTTTGATGCCGCGCACACATTTGCCTTCGCATTGATTTTCCTGAGGGCAAACCCGTCCGCAGACCGCGGGCAGCGCGCTGGAGGCGTTGATGATCTGATACGCCCCCTCAAAATCCTCTTCCTGAATCTTTCTGATAAAGGCCGGGATATTGATCTGAACCGGGCATCCGGAAACGCAGGGGCTGTTTTTGCATTGCAGGCAGCGATGCGCCTCCTCCACCGCCTGCTCCCGGCTGTAGCCCAGCGCTACCTCTTCAAAATTCCTGCTGCGGATCTCCGGGCGCAGCTCCGGCATCTTCTGCTTTTCCATGCTCATATTCGCCATTATTCCCGCACCTCCTTTTTCAGCAGGTTGCACCGCTCCTGCTCATAGGCATGATAGATTCGCCCGCGCTCAATGGCCTGATCAAAATCCACCAGATGGCCGTCGAAATCCGGGCCGTCTACGCAGGCAAACTTCGTTTCTCCTCCTACCGTGAGGCGGCAGCCGCCGCACATCCCGGTTCCGTCGATCATGATCGGATTCATGCTGACTATGGTTTTTACGCCGTATTCCTTCGTCAGAAGGCATACGAATTTCATCATCACCAGCGGGCCGATCGCAATCACTTCGTCATAGGAATTTTGTTCCAGCAGCGTGCGCAGCGCGTCTGTAACCAACCCCTTTTCGCCGGCCGATCCATCGTCGGTCATCAGGCGGTACTCTGCGCTCACCGCCCGAAATTCCTGCTCCAAAATCACCAGATCGCGGCTCCGGAACCCGGCGACGGTATCCACTATGGCTCCGGCGGCGTGCAGCGCCTTGGCCACCGGCAGGGCAATGGCGCAGCCTACGCCTCCGCCGACAACGGCCACCCGTTTTTTGCCTTCCACCTCCGTGGGGCGGCCCAGCGGGCCGACAAAGTCTGCCAGCTGGTCGCCTTCCTGCAGCTGGTCCAGCCGCATGGTCGTCGCGCCGACGATCTGGTAGATGATCGTCACCGTGCCGGCTTCCCGGTCATAATCGGCGATCGTAAGCGGGATCCGCTCTCCCCGGTCGTCTACCCGCAAGATGATAAACTGCCCCGCCTGCGCCTTCCGGGCAACCAGCGGCGCCTCTATCACCATTTTGGAAACCGTGGGATTCAACGCTTCCTTCTTTATAATGCGATACATTGCTTTTCATTCACTCCTGCTTTTAGTCATTTCCTAATATTATAACGCAGAACTTTCCGTTTGTAAATTACAAATTTTGAAAAGCCGCCTTTTCTTTCCGTATCCTGCAAAAAAGAGGATCTGCACACCCTCCTCCTTCCGGCAAAACCCGCCGCCCCGAAAGCGGTTCTTCTAAAACTTTTGGTTTCCATGTTGCTTTTTAATATAAATTATGATAAAATTAAGCGGAGAAAAATATTGGAATCCCTTTCAGCGCAGCTTTATGCACCAATAAACCGCCGGAGGAATATCATGAATCTTTCGCAGCAGAGCTCCCATACGCCGCCTCTTGTTTCGGTTTACTGCATGGCCTATAATCAGGAAAAAACCGTGGCGCAGACGATCGAGAGCATCCTTTCCCAGGAAACGGACTTTCCCTTCGAGCTGATTGTTCACGACGACGCCTCTACCGATTCAACGGCGGATATCATCCGGGATTACGCCGCGCGCTATCCCGGCGTCGTGCGCCCGGTCATGCAGGCGGAGAACAAATACCGGGATCACAATCTGATCCAGGAATATATCCACCCCCTCGGGCGGGGGCAGCTGATCGCTCTGTGCGAAGGCGACGATTATTGGTGCGATCCCCATAAACTCCAGCTTCAGGCGGATATCCTGCGGCGCGATCCGGCATACACCCTCTGCTTCCATGCGGTCAACCGGCTCACGCCGGACGGAGCGCTCTCCCCGTTTCGCCCGCTCAAAAAAAGCGGCGCCGTTGCGCCGGGGCTGGTCGTCAAGCGGGGCGGGATGTTCTGCCCCACCGTTTCCCTGATGTTCCGGCGGGAGATCTTCGATAGCTGGCCGGCCTTCCGCGCCGCAGCCGACGTTTACGATTATCCCCTTCAGGTTCTCGCCGCCGCCCGCGGGAAAATCTATTACTGCGACAGGATCATGGCCGTCTACCGCTACGCCTTTGCCGGTTCCTGGACAAGCGATCATTTATCTCAGGTGGATCACCGTCATATCGAAAACGAAACCCGTTGGCTTGCGCTTTTTGACGATGAAACGGAAGGCCGGTTCCGGCGGGAAATTGATTTTCACATGACCCACGTCTGGTTCACCGAATACCGCAAAACCCTCGATCCAAAGCTCAGAGCCCGGGCAAAGCCCTATATCAGGCGGCTGCCCCTGAGGGAGCGCCTGCTGTTCACCGGGCTTTTCGCCTTTTTTGCCCTATGCGGCAAGCCGGCAAACAAGCTTTTTGAAGCCCTGAAAAAGCGGCTGCTCAAATAAGCCGCGTTATGAAATCAACAAAAGAAGGTAATAATGAAAATGAACCAAAAAATTGCCGTAACCCGTTCCTCCATGCCAGATTTTGAGGAATACGTCGCGGAGATCCGTCCCCTTTGGGAATCCCGCTGGCTCACCAACTCCGGAGAAAAGCACCGGGAGCTTGAAAGCCGGCTGCGGGCATATCTGGGGGTAGACAACGTATCCCTCTGCGTCAACGGCCATCTGGCGCTGGAATGTATTCTGGAGGCCATGGAGCTCAAGGGCGAGGTCATCACCACGCCGTTCACCTTTGTTTCCACCACCAACGCGCTGATCCGCAAGGGGCTCACCCCCGTTTTCTGCGATATCGACCCTGAAACCTACACGATCGATCCCGCCTGCATCGAACCGCTGATCACCGACCGCACCACGGCGATCCTCGGGGTGCACGTCTACGGCAACCTCTGCGACGACGAACGGATCGCGGCGATCGCCCGGCGGCACGGTCTGAAAGTGATTTATGACGCCGCCCATGCCTTCGGCGTGGAAAAGGACGGCGCCGGCGCTCTTTCCATGGGCGACGCATCGATGCTCAGCTTTCATGCCACGAAAGTGTTCCACTGCATTGAAGGCGGCGCGGCGGTATTCCGGGAGAGCGGCTACTATGATAAGCTCACCCACCTGAAAAACTTCGGCATGACCTCCCCCACGGAGCTGACCTATGCCGGGGGCAACGCCAAGATGAATGAATTTTGCGCCGCAATGGGGCTTTGCAACCTGCGTCATATCGACCGGGCGATCGCGGCGCGCAAACGCGCCTATGAGCAATACACCGCGCGGCTGAGCGGCGTAAACGGCCTGAAGCTCAACGCCGTTGCGCCGGGGGTCAAAAGCAACTACGCCTACTTCCCCGTGGTGATCGATCCCGCGCAGTTCGGCTGCACCCGGGACAAGCTGGCCGAAAGGCTGGAGGAACAGGGGATCGGCGCGCGCAAATACTTCTATCCCCTCACCAGCACCCTTGCCTGCCTGCGCGGCAGCAAGCAGAACGCCACGCCGGTTGCGGAAAGGATCTCGGCTCAGGTGCTCTGCCTGCCTCTTTATGAGGATCTGGATGAAAAAACCGCAGATGCCATCTGCGATGCAATAATATCAATTTCAGAAAGGTGATTAAAAAATGAACATAGCACTTCTTATCGCAGGCGGAAGCGGCCAGCGAATGCATCAGAACATCCCCAAGCAGTTTCTGACGGTGGAAGAACGGCCGGTGATCATTTATACGCTGGAGGCCTTCCAGAACCATTCCGATATCGACGTGATCGCGGTCGTCTGCATCGAAGGCTGGGAAACGGTGCTTCAGGCCTATGCCAACCAGTTCAACATCACAAAGCTCAAGCACATCATCCCCGGCGGTAAAAACGGGCAGGACTCCATCCGCAACGGCGTTTATGAGCTGGAAAAGCATTACTCCCGGGACGATATCGTGCTGATCCACGACGCGATCCGCCCCATGGTTTCTCAGGAAATCATATCCGACTGTATTGTCAAGACTGCGCAGTACGGCTGCGCCATCTCGGTAATCCCCTGCGCCGAAGCCATGGTGGTGACCAACGACGAGCTTTCCTCGGAAGAGAGCTACCCCCGCGACAGTCTTAAGCGCACCCAGACCCCGCAAGGCTTCACGATCGGGAAGATCTGCGATCTGCACCGGCGCGCCCTTGAGGCGGGGATCACCAACTCCGTTGCTTCCGTCACCCTGATGATCGAAATGGGCGAAAAGGTCTATTTTTCGGCAGGATCCGAAAAAAACATCAAGCTCACCACCATCGACGATATCGATATATTTAAGGCGCTGCTCAACGTAAAGCGCTCATCCTGGATCAAGAAGTGAGGAAAGAATTTTGTATTTATACGAAAGCGACGTCTACAACCAGGACCTGCAAACGGCAATCGGCTGCGTAGCAGGCCTGGAAGCGCTGCGGGGCAGCGCGGTGCTGATCACCGGCGCAACCGGACTGATCGGCTCCTTTCTCACCGATATGCTGGTGGCCTACGACCGTGATACCGGCGCCGGGATCACCGTCTATGCATCGGGCAGAAGCAAAAAACGGCTTGAGGAGCGTTTCGGCCAGAGCGGCGGGAACGCCCTTCGCCTTGTGGAATACGACGTCAACACCCCGGCGGACTTTCCTTTTTCCGCCGACTATATCATCCACGCCGCCAGCAACGCCTACCCCGCCGCCTTTGCCGGCGACCCGGTGGGCACCATTATGGGCAATATCCTGGGCGCCGCCAATCTGCTGGACTATGCCAAAAGCTGCGGCGCGAAACGGTTTGTCTTTGTTTCCTCCGGCGAGGTTTACGGCCGGGCGCCCGAATCTGTCCGGGCCTTCCGGGAGGACTTCAGCGGCTATGTGGATCCCACCCAGCCGCGCTCCTGCTACCCCGCCTCCAAGCGGGCGGCGGAAACCCTCTGCGTTTCCTATCAGGCGCAATACGGGACCGACGCCGTCATCGTGCGTCCCTGCCATACCTACGGCCCCAACGCCACCCGGCAGGACAACCGCGCCAACGTGCAGTTTGTCAACAGCGCTCTGGCCGGGGAGGATATCGTTCTGAACAGCCCGGGGCTGCAGCTCCGCTCCTATTGCTACGTGGCAGACTGCGCCTCGGCGATCCTTTCGGTCATGCTGAAGGGGAAAAGCGGCGAAGCGTATAATATCGCCAACCGGGAGGCAACGGCCACCATCGCCGGCTTTGCCCGGGAGGTCGCCGCCTATACGGGGCGAAAGGTGGTTTTCTCCGTGCCGGACGCCGCCGCCAAAGCCCAGCAGACCTTTATTCCGCACGCCGTTCTGGATAGCGAAAAGCTTTATTCCCTCGGCTGGGCGGGGCAATATCCGCTGAAAAAAGGCGTAGCGCACACCATCGACGCCCTGCGAAACCAACAAAAATAAAAGGAATTATTTCAATGCAGACTGATCAACATTTTAAATACGCCGCCCTCTTCGATGCAGAAACGGGGCACTACTGCACCGACGGCAGCGTAGAAGGACTTGTTCTCGGCCCCGAAACCGCCGCGCGCGCCGCCAAAAACGACGGCTGCGCCGTTACCATCTGCTGCATCACCTATAAACACGAGGACTACATCCGCAGCGCCCTCGACAGCTTTTTGATGCAGAAGACCAATTTCAAATTCAAGGTATTTGTCGGGGAGGATCACGGCCCCGACGGCACGGCAGACATTGTCCGGGAATATGCCGAAAAGTACCCGGATATCATCGTGCCCTTCCTGCGGGAGGAAAACATGGGGGCGCAGGCGAACCTGATCGACCTCTGCAACCATGCGGACAGCCCTTATATCGCCTTTTGCGAAGGCGACGATTACTGGGTCGATGAATATAAGCTGCAAAAGCAGTATGATTATATGCAGGAGCACCCGGAGCTGAGAATTTGTTTTTCAAAGGTGGAAATCGAAGCGCCTGAGGACTGGTTTCTCAGATCCTGGTTCAAAACAGACAAAAAAGGACGGCTTATTTTCCCTGATTGTGAGCCGTCTTACCATTACAAATCAGATATTTTTACTTGCAATGATTGCGTTTGGGTTTTTCCGGCGCATACCTCTACCCTGTTTTTTCGCTGGAATTATGATCTGGAAATTCCCGACTGGTATTATACCGGTATCATCGGCGACCATCCGATTTTTCTGATGCAGCTGGGGGAAGGCGGCGCCGGCTTTCTTCATGATGTCACATCGGTTTACCGCAGAAGCAACGTTGGCGTATATATGAGCGGAACCATGACCGAGCATTTCATGAAAACGAGGATCGACCATGTGAGATGGATTTCCGGAATGCTGAACTGGTATCCCCTGCATCAGAATAAATATCCGAAAATCGCGTTTGAAAACCGGATCAAGCACGAGACCTATAATTATCTCAGAACATCTATTGATACAAATAATCATGGCGCTGTTACGGAACTTTTTCGTTCCTATCCCGAAGCAGCGACACTTTCACTTAATGCCTACCTTTCTTTTTACAAGGACTCCCGCGCATTGATAAATGCTTTTTCATGGCGCGGTTATAAGGCTATATTAAGAAACAGATATTACCGATATCCTTTAAAAATATATTCTTATATTGTTTTGGGCGCGGAAAAGCTGCGAAAAATTATTAAAAAAGTTTTGAAAAAAGGATATAATTTCTTAGGTTTCTTGGCTTATTGGTTTTATACTCCTGTCCCAAAGCGTAAAAATCTATGGGTTATTACAAGTTTCAGGGGACATAAATACTTAGATAATGCCAAATATCTTTATGAATATATAATTGAAAATAATCCTGAAATTGAGCTGTACTGGTTAACAAAAGATGACAAAGTTTATTCCCAGCTTAAAGAAGACAATAAACCCGTGTATAAATTCGGCACCGGGAAAAGCAGAAAAATTCTTTCCCATGCCGAGGTCGCAATAACCGACCATAATGTTATGTCGGATTATGACAGGCTTTCGGGAATTAACAACCGTACAAAAATTGTTCAGCTTTGGCACGGCGTTGGATTTAAAGCTATGGGTGACGGAAAGGTTGTTAAAACGGTTTCCGAACCGGGTGTTGTGTACAGCAACGATATTTTGCCCGACCCGTCAGACAGCCCGATGACAAAGCTTAAAAAGCGCATTAAATATTTCTTTGCCGCACCATTCAGAGAAAAGTTTGAAAAATACTTTATCTTTGTATGCCCCGGTCAGGAAAGGCTTGATATGATAGCCGATGTGTGGAATATACCGAGGGAAAGCTGCTTTATGGCAGGACATCCGCGAAACATTCTTATGTATAGCATGCAGCCGGATGACAGCGCGCCGGTAATAATGTACGCTCCCACATTCCGTTATTCACCTAAAAAAGAAGCCGAGTTAATTGACGCTTGTCTTGACTCTCTTGATAAAATTGAGGCGTTGATGGAAAAAATAAACGGTACATTCCTTATCAGACTTCATCCCCATACATGGCGTAATTACAGTCGCAAAATATTACATTGCATTAAAGATTATGACAGAATTCGGTATGATGACGAACCCGATATCTATACGAAGATGGGAGCTTATAGTATAGTTATAACCGATTATTCTTCTATTTCTCTTGATTTCGCAATGCTGAACCGTCCTGCAATTTATTATTGTCCGGATATAGTTTGGTTCCGGGAAACACAGGCCGGATTCAATCTTGATTTTGAAAATTCAATCCCCGGTCCCATGACATTTAGCTGGGATGAAACTCTCGACTGTGTTGCCGAATACATTGAAAATCCCCAAAAGGATATCAATATGCGCACCGAAAGAATTCAATACTTCTTTGACATGTCCGTAAACGGGCCGGACAATTCCGAGCGCATCACAAATGAAATTAAAAGGCGTTTGGGAATATAACATCGCCCTTTAAAAGAAAGGAACGGCGGCGGTGAGGATTTGCTCCTGCCGTACCCGGGTAAAAATATGGAACAGATAAATATTATGGTGTTTCCCTGCGGCTCAGAAATCGGCCTTGAGCTCCACCGGGCGCTCAAGGACATCCGCTTCATCACCCTTTACGGCGCCTCCAGCGCAGAGGATCACGGGAAATGGGTATATCAAAACTATATCGGCGGCGTCCCCTATATAGACGCCCCCGATTTTATCGACGTGCTGAACCGCCATCTGGAGGAAAACAGCATCGACTTCATCTTTCCCGCGCTGGACAGCGCCATCGCCATGCTGAGCCGGAACCGGGAGAAGCTCCGGGCGGAGCTGCTGACCGCGCCCGATGAAACGGTTCAGATCTGCCGCAGCAAATCCAAAACCTATGCCCGGCTGGCGGGCTGCCCCTTTCTGCCCGCCATCTATACCGATCCGGCGGAGATCACCGAATACCCGGTCATCATCAAGCCGGCGGAATCTCAGGGCAGCCAGGGCTTTGCCATCCTCAAAACCGCAGAGCAGCTGCAATATGAGCTGAGCAGCCGCACCGCCGAGCAGGTGATCTGCGAATATCTGCCCGGGGAAGAATACACCATCGACTGCTTTACCGACCGCACCGGCGCCCTCCGCTTCGCCTCTTGCAGAACCCGGAGCCGCGTCAAAAACGGCATCAGCGTCAATTCTTCTCTGGTACCGCCCAGCGAAGAGGTGCTGCAGATCGCCCGGGCGATCAACGAAAAAATGGCCTTCCGGGGCGTCTGGTTCTTTCAGCTCAAGCGGGACCGGAAGGGCGCCTGCCGCCTGCTGGAATGCGCCACCCGGGTGGCGGGAACCATGTGCGTAGAGCGGGCGGCGGGAGTCAACCTCGCGCTGCTCACCGTTTTCGACGCCCTGGAGATGCCGCTGGATTTTCCGGAGCCGATCGGCGGCGTGACAGTAGACCGCGCTCTGGGCAACCTTTTCCGGCTGGAGATTTGCTATGATGAAGTCTATCTGGATTTCGACGATACGGTGATCGTTCACGACCGCGTCAATTTTGCGGCGCTGGAGTTTGTTTACCAGTGCGTTGAGCGCGGTATTCCCGTTACGCTGCTCACCCGGCATGAAACCGATATCATCGCCGATCTCAAAGCCCGCAGGATCCTGCCGGAGCTTTTCGACCGCATCATCTGCCTGCCCCGCTCGGAACGCAAGATCGATCACGTTGCACCCTCCGAAAACGCGCTTTTCATCGACGATTCCTTTGCAGAGCGCAAAAGCATGCGGGACGCCTTCGGCATCACGGTTCTCGGCGTAGACGCGATCGAAGCGCTGCTGGACAAACGACAATAAAGGAAAGAAGGAAAGAAGGTTGTTTGCTTGCTTGAAAAGCTGAAAAAAAACCGGTTCCTTTTTGAAGAACTGGTCAAACGAGATTTTAAGAAAAAATACAAGCGCACGGTTCTGGGCATGCTCTGGAGCCTTCTGGCCCCGCTGCTCAATGTTCTGATCCTGATGTTTGTATTCGTCAATATATTCGGCAGAACGCAGGATCATTTCATCATTTACATCTTCTGCGGAACGCTGGTCATGTCGTTTTATACCGAAGCGACCCAGGGCTGTATGCGCGCGCTGATGGCAAACGCCTCTATTTTCACCAAAGTCAACGTGCCCAAATATCTCTTTCTTCTCTCAAAAACCTTTCAGGCGCTGATCAACTTTGCCCTGACTACTATTATCTTCATCCTGTTCTGCATCTTTGATCACATCCAGTTCGGGTTTCATATGCTCTCGCTGCTGTATCCGGTGCTGTGCCTGCTGGTTTTTTCCTTCGGCGTGGGAATGGTGCTTTCGGCGCTCTTCGTCTTTTTCCGGGACGTTGAGTACCTCTACAGCATTTTCCTCACCCTGCTCAACTACGTTTCCGCCATTTTTTATCCCGTTACCATCATGCCGGAAAATCTGCGCTCGATCTTTTATCTCAATCCGGTATACGTCTATATTTTCTATTTCCGTTGCGTCGTGATAGACGGGTTCGTCCCCTCTCTGATCATCCACATCCTGGCGGCGGCCTACGCCCTCATTGCCCTGCTTGCAGGCTGCCTGCTCTATAAGAAATGCAACAACGAATTTTTGTATTATGTTTAAAAGGAATGGCTCTTTATGACGGTTTTGGAATGTAAAAACGTATCGATCCGATACAAGACCGGAGATCTGCAATCCATCGGGCTGAAGGACTATGTTGTCCGGAAGCTGAGCGGAAAATATAAGGTCGAGGAATTCTGGGCGGATCGCAACGTGACCTTTTCCCTTGAAAAAGGCGATATGCTGGGGATCGTTGGAACCAACGGCGCCGGAAAATCCACGCTGCTCAAGGCGATCACCGGCATCATGGTGCCCACCGAGGGGCAGGTCGTCACGCGGGGCAATATCGCCGCGCTGCTGGAGCTTGCCTCCGGATTCGACCCGGAGCTTACCGTGCGGGAAAACACCTTTCTGCGCGGCGCGCTGCTGGGGTATACCAGAAAATTCATCGAAGAAAAATACGAGGAGATCATCGCCTTTGCCGAGCTGGAAGACTTTCAGAACCATATGTTCAAGCAGCTTTCCAGCGGCATGAAAAGCCGGCTGGCCTTCTCGATCGCCTGCCTGGTGAATCCGGATATCCTGATTCTCGACGAAGTATTAAGCGTAGGCGACGAAGCCTTCAAGGATAAAAGCGCCCAGAAAATAAAAAATATTCTTGCCAAGGGCGTAACGGGCATTCTTGTTTCCCATTCGGTGCAGCAGGTGCGGAACCTCTGCAATAAATGCCTCTGGCTCGACCACGGGCAGCAGATCGCCTTCGGTGCGACCGCACCCATTTGCAGCGCATACAGCACCTATCTTTTCACGCCCCGGGAGAAAAGAAGGCTGCCCGCCAACAAGGAGGAGCTGAAAAAGATCTCCGACCGGTTCCGGATCGCCTGGCGGCTGGGTGAAAAGGAGCGCGCCGCGCGCACCAACCCGCCCGGCGAAAGCGAAACCGACCGGGTTTACCGCCTGCTCTGCGCAGTAGACGCAATGCCTCCCGCGGAAAGAGCCGCGGCAGAGCGAGAGCTGAATATCAAATAAGAAAGGATCGGTAAAATGAAAGGTATTATTCTGGCCGGAGGCTCCGGCACAAGGCTTTACCCGCTTACCCGCGTAACGTCCAAGCAGCTGCTGCCCATCTACGATAAGCCAATGATCTACTATCCTCTTTCCGTGCTGATGCTGGCCGGGATCCGGGACATCCTGATCATCTCCACCCCGACGGACACCCCCCGCTTTCAGGAGCTGCTGGGCAGCGGAGAGCAGTTTGGCGTCAAGCTCTCCTATGCCGTTCAGGAAAGCCCGGACGGTCTGGCGCAGGCCTTCCTGATCGGGGAATCCTTCATCGACGGCCAGCCCTGCGCCATGATTTTGGGCGATAATATTTTCTACGGCGGCTATTTCACCAAGCACCTTGCCGAGGCTGTTGCCAATGCGCAAAACGGCATCGCCACCATCTTTGGCTACTATGTCAAGGACCCGGAGCGGTTCGGCGTCGTGGAATTCGACGACAATATGAACGTCCTTTCCATTGAAGAAAAGCCCCGAAAGCCCAAATCCAACTACTGCATAACCGGTCTTTATTTCTACGACAACCGGGTGGTGGAGCTGGCCAAGCGCGTCAAGCCCTCCGACCGCGGCGAGCTTGAAATAACCGATCTCAACCGTCTGTATTTTCAGGAAAACAGCCTGAAAGTGCAGATCCTGGGTCGCGGCTTCGCCTGGCTGGACACCGGAACGGTCGACAGCCTTATGGACGCGGCATCCTTCGTCAAAACGATTCAGAACCAGCAGGGCGTTGTGATCTCCGCCCCGGAGGAGATCGCCTTCCGCAAAAAGTGGATCTCCAAGGAGGAGCTGCTGAAATCTGCCGACCTCTATGGCAAATCTCCCTATGGCAAGCACCTGAGAAGGGTCGCCACCGCCAAGCTGCGCTTTTAAACTCCCGCCGCCCGCGGGAAAATCAGAAAGGAAGAAGATTGATATGACTGTTATCGTTACAGGCGGAGCCGGCTTTATCGGCTCAAACTTCATTTTCTATATGCTCAAAAAATATCCGGATTACCGCATCGTCTGCCTCGACAAGCTGACCTATGCCGGTAATCTTTCCACGCTGGAGCCGGTCATGAACCAGCCGAATTTCCGTTTTGTCCGGCTGGATATCTGCGACCGGGAAGGCGTCTATCGGCTTTTTGAAGAGGAAAAGCCGGACATAATCGTGAATTTCGCCGCAGAGAGCCATGTGGATCGCTCCATCGAAAATCCGGACATTTTCCTCAAGACCAATATCCTCGGCACCGGAGTTTTGATGGACGCCTGCCGGAAATACGGGATCCGGAGATACCATCAGGTTTCCACCGACGAGGTATACGGCGATCTGCCCCTCGACCGGCCGGATCTTTTCTTTACCGAAGAGACCCCCATCCACACCAGCAGCCCCTACAGCAGCTCCAAGGCGGGAGCCGATCTGCTGGCGCTGGCCTATCACCGCACCTACGGCCTGCCCGTAACGGTCAGCCGCTGCTCCAATAACTACGGTCCCTATCACTTCCCCGAGAAGCTGATCCCCCTGATGATCGCCAACGCGCTGCAGGATAAGCCGCTGCCGGTCTACGGCGAGGGGCTCAACGTCCGCGACTGGCTTTACGTGGAGGACCACTGCAAGGCGCTGGATCTGATCATCCACAGCGGGCGCGAGGGCGAGGTCTACAACATCGGCGGGCATAATGAAATGCGCAACATCGATATCGTCAAGCTGATCTGCAAGGAGCTGGGAAAACCGGAAAGCCTGATCACCCACGTGGCCGACCGCAAGGGTCATGATATGCGCTACGCCATCGACCCCACCAAGATCTCCAATGAGCTCGGCTGGACGCCGGAAACAAAATTTGCAGACGGCATCAAAAAAACCATCCGCTGGTATCTGGATAATCGCAGCTGGTGGGAAACCATCATCAACGGGGAATACCGCGACTATTATGAAAGAATGTATGCAAACCGCTGAGGAGGAAAAACCATGCTGGAAGAACTGAAAAAAGAAGTATGCGCGGCAAATCTGGAGCTGGTGCGCCGGGGCGTTGTGATCTATACCTGGGGCAACGTCAGCGGGATCGACCGTGAAAAAGGTCTGGTCGTCATCAAGCCCTCCGGCGTCGATTACGCCGGCATGACGCCGGAGGATATGGTGGTTCTGGATCTTGCGACCGGTTCAACCGTGGAGGGCAAATGGCGCCCCTCCTCCGATACGCCGACCCACCTGGAGCTCTACAGAAAATATGAAAGCATCGGCGGCATCACCCATACCCATTCGGTAAACGCCGTTTCCTTCGCGCAGGCAGGCATGGACATTCCTGCTCTGGGCACCACCCACGCCGATTACTTCTGGGGGGCTGTGCCCTGCACCCGCGCCCTCTCCCAGGAAGAGGTCGCGGGCGGTTATGAGGCCAATACCGGAAAGGTCATCATCGAAACCATCGAGGCCAGAAAAAAAGATCCTCTGGCCGTTCCCGGGATCATCGTGAAAAACCACGGCCCCTTCACCTGGGGCAAAAACGCCGGCGAATCGGTTTATCATGCCGTCGTTTTGGAAACCGTGGCCGAAATGGCTCTCAAATCTCTGATGCTCAATCGCAACAGCACCCTCGATCAATATGTGCTGGATAAGCATTATGAACGCAAGCACGGCCCCAACGCCTACTACGGCCAGCGCTGAAAGAAAAAGGCGGCGGAGAAAAATCTCCGCCGCTTTTTTTCTTGCTTTGTGCGCCGGAAGGGTTTATAATGATCCTATCATCAGCCTCGGCCGGCGCTTTCCCGCTCCGGCCGGGAAGCAAGCCCTGCTGCATTCCGGGGCATCAATCTGTGAAACGGAGGTTTTACCATGCTGATCGGCCAATTCTGGGGAACCAGCGCCGCCGAAGGGATCCCGGCGCCCTTCTGCCGCTGCCAAAACTGCCTGAACGCCCGCAAAAAAGGCGGCGCTTTCATCCGCACCCGCTCCTGCTTCCGCCTGACGGAGGAGATCATGCTGGATCTGGGCGCCGACGCCGTTGCTCAGTCCGTTAAATACGGGGAGCTTTCCGCCGTTCAGCACATTCTGGTCACCCACACCCACGAGGATCATCTCAATCCCCATATGCTGATGGAGGCGATGTGGAGCAGGGAATACCGCAAGACCCTGCATTATTATCTCACCGATAAGGCCTTCGACATCGTAGAGCACTGGCGCCGCTCCCCCTGGATTCTCAAGGGAATGGTGCCCCGCTGGGAGGAGGCGGGAATCGTGGCCTTTCATCGGCTGGAATACGGCCGTCGGATGGAGATCGCCGGGATCGGCGCAACGCCTTTTCGGGGCAACCACCGGGGGAACGTGGGGGAAGATTCCGCCCTCTACCTGCTGGAGCTGCCAAAGGGGCAGACCCTTTTTTACGGTCTGGACAGCGGCCCCTATTATCCTGAAACCATCGCTGCCTTAAAAGGGCGAACCATCGACATTTTTATCAGTGAAGCCACCCTGGGCGCCCGCATCGGCCAAAACCATCCAAACCATATGAATCTGCAAAATGTAAGGGATCTGACCGAAACCCTCCTCGCTCAGGGCACCCTTACCCCAGGCAGCCGCCTGTATCTGACCCATATCAATCATCACTCTGCGCCGGAGGAGCTGGAGGCCTGCCTGGAGCAGCTTCATTTCCCCATTCCGACCGTCGTGGCGTGGGACGGCATGAAAATCTTCTGATTCCCCCCGCGGCAGGCGCGCTATAAAGCCGCGCCCTGCGGCCGGAGCAACTTTGGAAGCGCTAAAGCCGCATGCTGCGGCCGGGTACGCCCCCGCGGCAGGCGCGGCGCTTTGGCTGCGCTGATAAAACCTGCCTTGACGGCCGGGGCGGCTCTACGGCAGGCGCGGCGCTTTGCCGGCCGCCGGCAACAAGAAGCCCTGGCTCTCCGCAGCAAATAAAAAAACGGATTGTGCAAAGCTCCCTGCCGGAAAACGATCATGCACAAAATTCTCGAAACGGGCATGAATGAAATCATGCCCGTTCTGCTTTTTACCCGTACATCCACGAAAATGAAGCCTGTGAGGCCGTGCAGATGTTTGCGTTGCTGTCTGACATAGGCGGATCTTGCTTTTATGCGATATCTCCTATGGATGATTGGAATTAAAGCAAGGTCACATTTTCATTTTCGTCGAAACAAACGCTGTATTTTATATCACCTTCGGATTTGATTTTAAGGAATATCCCATCGTCTTTTCTATCCCAGCGAACACTTATTCTTCCGCTCGGAAGTTCGTGATAGGCTTCGCAAAAATCAAGCTTTTTGATGAATTTCGGGGCAATCTGAACACTATTTGCACTTTGAACATGAATTCCGCCTGCCGCACGCATAAACCAGTTTATTACATCGCCGAGGAAGTGATGATTCTTAGACGCTCTGTAATAGTCCTGATATGGCAGGAAATGCTCCAGCAGTGTTGTTTCTCCCATTGCCGCCCAATGACCGTAGGAGGGATAGCTTTCCTTTGTTATCATTTCGTAGGCAAGATCGGCATATCCGTTTTCGCTCAGCACATGAAACATGGTGCGGAGTCCGAGGAACCCGCAGTTTATGTTCCCTCCGTCACGCGCAATGACCTTTACAAGGACATCCAGCGCTCTTTCTTTTTCTTCATCTGTGACTATTCCGTAAAAGATTGCCATGGACTGTGAGGTCTGGCAGAGGTCAACATGAGGCGTTTTATACTCAGCGGGAGGTATGATTTCGCCTGTTTTACTGTTAACAAAGGCTTTTCTGATTGCCCCCAGCATTTCTTCGCCTAATTTTTCGGCAAAAACCTTTTGAACGGAAAGACCGGCCGCTTCAAACATTTCAGAAGCTTTTCTACACATATCGTATACCATGACACTATCGGTAAATGCAAGCGGAGAGTCATAGTCGTCTGCATTGCGGCCAACCGGCACCCAATCGCCAAGCCCGATGGCAACAAGACCGTTTTGATCTCTTTTGCGGGAGATATATTCAAGGTATCTTATCATTGCTTCTGCGTTATCAATAATGATGTCCGTACAGCCGCGATACTTGTAGGCAAAATAGGGGAGATTGAAAATAACGCTGTCCCAGGCAGGACCGTTGCCCCATTGGTATCCCCATTTATCTGTGGGAACAATACCGGGAAGCATGCCACATTCAAGCTGAGCAGCGCGAATGTTAAACAGCCATTCTTTCCAGGAATTTTCTGCGCCTATGGTCATGATCATATGCTCCGCAGAAACAGAGGCGTCCCCTGTCCAGCCGTTTTTCTCCCGGTGCGGACAGTCGGTGGGAAAATAGAAGAAATTTGATATGTCGCTTCTTTTTGCCATATCATATATCTTGTTTGCCACCTCGTCCGAACAGGTAAAATCTCCCCTTTTCGGAAGTGCCGAAGCAGCAACCAGATATGTGAGAAGGTCGGGCGTTGCCTGCTCCTCTGTAATACCTGTAACATAAAGATAACGGTAGCCGTGGTAGGTAAAAGGCGGCTCGAATATTTCTTCTCCTTCTCCGCTCAGGGTGTAAATATCCCGTTGAGAAAAACCGTCGGGGTAGTAATTGATGTTATTTGCGCTGACCTTGCCGTTTTCAAGCTGTTCGGCACATTGTATACTGACTGTTTGTCCCCTCGTCCCCTTTATTTTTAGGCGGTATATTCCTGCGTTGTTTTCGCCGAAATCGTAAATATAGCCGCCACTTACGGGCGCGCCTTTTTCAAATGCGTGAAAATATTCATAGCAATTCTTTGCCTGTCCGCTGACGCGGTAAGGCTCCATTTCGCCCATTTTGATGCTTATCGGTGCGATGGTACGATAAATTTTGATCGGTTCTGCTTCGCAAAATTTCGCTTTTCCTCTCGGCGGGTCAGCTTTCATCGGCGTATGCCAGCCGCTTTCATCGCACTCCGGCAGACACCAGCTTTTTTCGTAAAGCCGCGCATCATAAAAGACCCCCGAACGCAAATCGTTAAAAAGAATCGGTCCTTTTTTGCATAGAAAGCTATCTGCTTCGCAAAGGAGTTTTTCTTCTCCGTCCTCTATTTCGAGCGAAAGCGCAAGTTTGGGAGAAGAATTGAAAATATTATCCTTAAAATCCCAAATGCAGGTCTTGCCATTATTATGTCCGTCACCAAGCATCACTCCGATTGCGTTCGCTCCCTTTTTCAAATAAGGAGCAAGGTCATAGCGGTCAAAATAGGTATAATGGTCAGGGTTGCTGATATAGGGTGCAAGAAGTCCCTTTGTTATTTTTTCACCATTTACAAAAAGCTCATAAAAACCGAGTCCGCAAATTGTGATTTCAGCATTTACCGGGTTGTTCTTTAACGTAAAAGACTTCCGAAAAATCGGTGCGGCGACCGGTGCAAGATAGGTGGAATACTCTTTACATTCACATACGAATCTTTTTGAAAACATTGTTTTTCTCCTTTATCTGATTAAGATTCTTCTGATGGTTTTCGGCTGTAAATCTGCTGATTCTGCGAAGTCTTTCCAACAGGTTGCTTCTCCATTGACACAGGCAAAGAACCTCCCTCCAAGCTTTGTTCCCAAACCTTTTGGAATACGATTCCGCTCAACACCTCGAAACAACTCTTTAACGCTAAAATCTTATCGCTTTATGCGATAGCATCCTGCCGACAGGCAGGCTGGTTCAAACCGTTCGTTTCTTGCAGGATCTTTCATGCCCCAAATACGGACCTCCCCGCAAAAACCATAAGCTGCCTACTGTATGCTATTATATATATTGCAACCTCATAACGCAACATATTTATTTGCTATTTCTTTCTGTTTCTATTCTGCAACAGCATATGTCCCCAAGTGATTTCCAAGAATTTGAACTGTATAAACCATCCGTTTCTATCTGTAGATGCAGATAGAAACGGGGGATACTCTTTAAGTGCGAATTATATGTTGTTACATTAAATCAACTCTTTTACAACTTTAGGAAAATCTTCATAATTGTCAATGGTAAGGTAGTTAAAGTCAGATAAATATATAGATTCATCATTCCCACCCTGACCGTAATCATCACCAATATAAATTGTTTCACTATGAAGTATATTATGTTCTTTACAGTATTTATCCAAGGCGAAATATTTATTATACGGCATAGGTGACATATCAAACGAAGAAGAACCTCCTACAAAAACATTGTATTCGGGGAATGCTGCCTTTACATCTTCATAGATTTTACAGCGTTTTTTTCTGTTGGGGTCAAACGCAAGTTTATCCTCAGGTGCTGCTTTCGTGCCTAAAATCGGGAAAGTCACACATCCCGATGAATGATATTCAACAGAATCGCCCGTAAAATTTGTAAATCCATATTTTTGCCGCAGTTTCGCAATCCTTTTTTCAACCGAAGCTTTGTCGCAAGGAACGACATTGTTGGCGGTTATCGCAATATCCTCTTTTTTACTGTCATAGACCGCTTCTTGCATACCGTAATTGCCTATTATGTCAATCGGAAAGTTATTCATCTGATTAAATATTCTATGACACATTCCGGCACCGACCATCAGTAATTTGTATTTTTTGGAGAGCATATCCAATATTTCTTTGTGTTGATTACTTAACGGCGTTTTGTGTTGAGTAAGTGTGCCGTCTAAGTCAAAGGCAATTAATTTGATATTTGAAAACATTTTATACCTCCTTATAAATACTTATAGCAATAACTATATTATAAAAATATTTGATTATGCAATATAAAATGAAGTCTTTTTTCGAGACCTCATTTCTTTTTGCCAATTCTTATTTTACACCAAGAGAATTTCCAAAGTGGAACAGCGAAAATATCAAAATCGTTTAATGTTGTGTTAAAAACCTCTCTTATAAAAGAACAAAAATAATCAATACACCGTTTTCAGGCAGGGAAGCTGATTCTTTCATACAGAGTTTATTCCAGGCATCGCAGGGCAGGAAACAGGCGATTTTCAACCCATAAACATACAAAAACAAACGGCACCCAACCGAAGTTGAATGCCGTCTGCTTTGGTTTCCAATTCTGTTTGACCGTCCGATTTACAGTTTCTTCAAATTACGGTCTTTCCGGCGCAGGGCGGATCACAATCAGGTTTTTACCGATCCTGCTCCGGGGACCCCGGCTCAAACGATCCGGATCAGCGGTATTCGATTTCCACCGTTGCACCGCTGTAAACATAAGCCTGGGTCAGGATATTCTCATAAGTTCCATTGATTTTGACGTAAAACTGCTTGCTTGAGGTGCTGCGCACGCCGTTAAATGACTGAAAGACATTGTTCATCACCAGCGGCTGCTGAAATTCTTCATAGATCTCCGGATATTTCAGAGAGAAGATTTCGGCCACCGTATCGTTTTCCTCCACCAGCAGCTCACGGTTTTCCATATCCTTGCCTTCTCCCAGGCCGGTCACCGTCAGATAGATCGGAACGATTTCCGCCTTTTCTTTCCCGAAAAGGTTCCAGCAAACCGCCGTCGTGACGCCGACGGCGATCAAAAGAAAGCAGGCCAGCGAAACCGCCCAGTGCTTTCCGATCCAGGCGAAGAACCGCACTATCTTTGTCAGCATTTTTACTCCTCGGCTTCCGCCGCTTCGGCCGCCGCGATCTCAGCATTGGTAGCCTCCTGCAGCGCGGTGGTCACGTCGGTCCCGGTCAAGGCTTTCCGGAAGCACTCCACCGTCGTATCCATCGTCAGCGCCCGATCCCGCATCGGCCAATCGGCCGCCGTGGCATTGGTCACAAGGCTTTGCAGAGCGTCGTCCATATAAGATTCTCTATAGTCGCTGTAATACATCGGGTCGATGGTGAAGGTGCTCTCATCCTTCAGCAGGTTATAGAAATCGCCCGATCCGAAATAATCGCTGCCCAGCAGCTCAACCACCGCTTCCGCATAGCGGGTATTCTTTTTATAGAAGCAGCCTTCCCCAACATATACGCCGTAGTCGATATTTCCGATAAAGGCGCCATCCTCCCGCTTACCGGTCGGGGTTTTCGGGAAGCCGACCACCTTGACGTCGTCGGCAGGAAGGTTGCCGCCGAAGGAATCGGAGGGCGCCACGATCATGGCCGCCTCGCCGTTCAGGAAGGACTCTACCGCCTCTTCAAAGGTGACATTGTAGCAATCCGCCGTAAAGGCGCCCAGCCCTTCCAGGGTTTTGATATCCGCCACAGCGCGCTCCCAGCTGGAAACCACGCCGAAGGTGGGCTGATAGCTATGCTCCGCGGTGCCGCCCTCGGAAAGGATCATCTCATCGATCATGTATTCCAGGCCTTCATCGGCAAAACCTGCGGCGATGGGCGTATAGCCCTTTTCCTTGAGAACCTCGATGGCTGCCAGAATAGAATCCCAGGAGGTAGGATTTTCCAGCCCCAGCTCTTTAAAGAGCGTGCGGTTATAGTAGAGACCCTGATATGTACCGTAGATCGGATACATATAGTTGATTAGGTCGTCCTCGGCGGCAAGGGAAAGGATCCCTGCCGGCGTTTCTTCCAGAACCGCCGTATAGGTCGCGCGGACATCGTCCATGCTGAGGATGATCTCATCTTCGATCATGGTTTCAATAAACTCGCCGCGAGAAGAGAAGAAGCATGCAATCTTGCCGTTTTCTACCTTGCGCATGAACTTCTTCCATTCCTTTTCCTCGGTCGGGATCTTGGTAAAGCTCAGGTCGATCTGGTAGTAGGTCAGAAAATCATCGATCCACGTGGTCAAAACAGGCTCCCATTCAGACCATTCCGGATCGCTGGAATCCACCGGGATTCCCACCGTTATGGAAAGAACCTCCAGTTCATCCTCGCCGGTCGAACCATCTCCGCTGGTGGTACAGCCGGAAAACATACTCAGCGCCAAAATCAACGCTGCTAAAAGGCTGATCATCTTGATTGCTTTCTTCATTGAGGTACCTCCACCTTATATTCTTTTTTTATCATATCATAAAGAGGAGATAAAATAAAGAGTTTTTTTCAAAAATCTTTCAACTTTTTAGATATTTTTCCCGTAAAAATTCAAACCATTCGACCAGAGCGAACCGGATTTTCTGTGCCGGCTCTTCCTTTTGCAGAAAGGAGGTCGATTCTTCTCCCACCACAACGGTCAGCTCCTCTTCCGCCTGTTCCTCCGCCACCGCCGGCGCAATACACAGGGCCGGATACAATACGCACCAGAAATTCTCCCCCGCGCCGGACCCGATGCGCAGGCTTACCGCCTGGTAGGTTCCTGCCGGAAAGGAAAAGGAGCCGTAATTCCGGGTGGGAAAAAAGCGGGTGCCGATCTCCAGCGTCACCGGCGCGGTGCTTCCGTTTTCCTGCAGGATCTGCTCTGCCCGCTCCTCCAGCAACGCCTGATTCCGGCGGGCGGTCTGAAGCGCTTCCTCCTGATCGGCGCAGCCTTCAAAAAGCGTTTGGATCAGCGAAAAAAGTCCATCCCGCACCTTCAGCTTGAGCGCCTGATCCTCCGGATCGTTGGAATCGGCCACCACGTGAAAGCGCACGACCGATTCCCGCACCGCCGCGGCGCTTTGCTCCCCCGTGCATAAAAGATATATCATCGCGCTCAGCAGCACCAGCGCCGGAACGGCGATATAAAGAATCGTCTTTTTCATAAAACAACACCTCCGTGCTTTCATCATCGACACGGAGGTGCTTTCTTATTCAGGCTGTTATTTGGTTCCGAAAATTCTATCGCCCGCGTCGCCCAGGCCGGGAATGATATATCCCTGCTCATTGAGCCGCTCATCCACATGGGCGCAGTAGATATCCACGTCCGGATGGGCTTTTTCCAGCGCCTGTATGCCCTCCGGCGCCGCGATCAGACACATGAATTTGATCTTCTGCCCGCCCAGCTCCTTGATCTGGTTGATGGCGTCGATGGCCGAACCGCCGGTGGCCAGCATGGGATCCACCACGATCGCCAGCCGCTTTCCGATATTGGCAGGCAGCTTGCAATAATAGGGATGCGGCTCCAGCGTTTCCTCATCCCGATACATCCCGATATGCCCCACCCGGGCAGAGGGAACCAGGTTCAAAACGCCATTTACCATGCCCAGCCCGGCCCGCAGGATCGGGATTACCGCCAGCTTGGTACCGGCCAGCACGTTGGTCTTGGTTTTGCAGATGGGCGTTGTGATTTCCACCTCTTCCAGCGGCAGATCCCGCATGGATTCATAGCACATCAGCATGGTGATCTCCGTCAGCAGCGCGCGGAACTGATTGCTGCTGGTCTGAACATCCCGGAGTATGGAAATCTTATGCTGAATCAGAGGATGATCAAATACGATTACATTAGACATTCGGATCATAACTTCCTTTACCTGTATATTTATGGTTTTATCGTATCATTCCGCCTCCGCTTTGTCAAGGAAAAAATTCGGGCAATTTGCCGGAAAAGCTTTACAAATCATCCAAAACATCGTATACTGGCTAAAAGGCTGTTCCGCGCCTTCAGGCCGGCGGGGAGCAGGAGGGAGGAGGGATGCCGCCGTGCCGGAAAAATTTCGCGCCAGAATCATGGAGGAGCGGGACGTCCGCCGCGCTCTGGCCCGTATTGCCCATGAAATCATTGAGCGCAGCGGGCAGGAACGGGAGGTATGCCTGATCGGCGTGCAGCGCAGGGGTACGCCGCTGGCGGAGCTGATCGCAGAGAATATTGAAAAATTTTCGGATCTGACGGTTCATCGCGGAACGGTGGATATCACCTTCTACCGGGACGATCTGGAGCATAAGCCCGCCCCTCCGGCAGCAGCCGGCTGCCCGGTGGAGGGAAAGACCGTGGTTTTGGTGGACGACGTCATCTATACCGGCCGCACCGCCCGCGCCGCGTTGGAGGCGGTGCTCTCCTGGGGGCGCCCGGCCAGAATCCAGCTGGCGGTTCTGATCGACCGCGGGCACCGGGAGCTGCCGCTCCGGGGGGACTATATCGGCAAAAACGTCCCCACCGCGCAGAGCGAGCAGATCAAGGTTCGCATCCCGCCCTACGACGACATGATCTGCGTAGATCTCTACGAAAAAACCTGAAACCTCTGCCGGAGGGCATACCCTCCGGCTTTTCTTTTTCCCGGCGGCGGTATTTGACTTTTCCGCATAAAACCTTTATAATAAATACAATTCCAAGCAAAGAGGTGTGAAATCATGTCAGTTACTTTAGGTGTGGACGTAGGCGGATCGACCACAAAGATTGTTGCCCTGGAGCGCGACGTAATCGGCAAGCTGCAGGTACGCGCCGGGGATCAGCTGACCTCGCTCTACGGCGCGATCGGCAATCTGCTCCACCAGCACCGTCTGGCGCTTTCGGATATCGGCCGGATCGTTCTCACCGGCGTGGGAGCCTCTCTGATCCACGAAGATATCTACGGCATCCCCACCTGCCGGGCCAACGAATTTTCCGCCATCGGAAAAGGCGGGCTGCTGCTTTCCGGCGAAGAAGAAGCGCTGGTGATCAGCATGGGAACCGGCACCGCCTTTGTTTACGCCCGCGGCAATCAGGCAGAGCATCTCGGCGGCAGCGGGCTGGGCGGCGGAACGCTGATCGGCCTTTCCTCCGAGCTGCTGGGGGAAAGCGATTATGAAGCGATCATCGACCTCTCCCGCAGGGGCGATCTCTCTCAGGTGGATCTTTCGGTGCGGGATATCAGCGCCGAAAACATCTCGACGCTTCCGGAAACCGCTACCGCCTCCAATTTCGGGCATATCAAAAGCCTGGCCAAAAAGGAGGATTTTGCGCTGGGGCTGATCAATATGATCTTCCAAACGGCAGGCGTGACCGCCGCGCTGATCGCCAAAGCCCGGGGGTTCCGGAAAATCGTTGTCACCGGCTCCCTGACCACCATCCCCCAGGCTCAGGAGATCCTAAGCGGCGTGGAAGCGCTGCACGGCATTCCCTTTATCATCCCCCCCGACGCCACCTTTGCCACCGCGCTCGGCGCCGCGGCGCTGAAAGAAAGCCATCGATCCCATTGATCGATGGCTTTCTTTTTTATTTGAAGGTGCGCAGACCTTTTGGATAATGGTTTTTTCCTTCGCCGCCGGAGGCCTTGATCCAGCCCAGCGGGATTCCTTCCACCGTTACCACGCCGTAGCCCCGCTCCGGGCAGGGTACCGTTTGCCCGTTTACATACCGCCGCGCCGCCTCCGGCTCCAGCGGCAGGGCATAGCGAAAGGCTTCCCGCGGCAGGCTCATAGCCAGATGATGGGCCGGCTTTAGCTGCCGTCCCTTCTGCTCCAGAACCTGCCGCCCAGCCCGCAAAATGCGCAGGCCGGAGGGCGCGGGGAGGTCGTCCTCCACCGCATAATAGAAATTCCCGCGCCGGATCAGCCGCCCCGGCAGGGCGCTCCGCAGAAGCTCTCCCAGCGCCGCCTCCGCTTCCGGATGCCGCTCCGGCCGAAAGCCCGCCAGCCGGGCGCCCGGCTCCGCGCCTGCACGCTCCAGCGCGCAGACGAAATGCCCCTCGCCGCCATCGGCGGGGAAAATCCGCACCGCCTGATCCAGCCCCAGCAGTCCCCGCCGGCCGCCCCGGATCCCGGTTTCCACCGGATGAAAATCCGGGTGACGCTCCAAAAACCAGAGTATGGTTTTTTCGTTTTCCTCCAGATTAAAGGTGCAGGTAGAATAAACCAGCCGCCCGCCCCGGCGCAGCGTTTGCGCCGCCTCTTCCAGAATCGCCCGGCTGCGGTCGCGGCACAGCGCTACCAGATCCTCAGACCATTCCTCCAAAATGCGCGGATGCTTGCGGAACATTCCCTCGCCGGAGCAGGGGCTATCCACCAGCACCTTATCAAAGTAGCCCGGAAAAGCCCGCGCCACAGCGGCGGGTTCGCCGTTGGTGACAACCGCCCGGGCGGCGCCCATCCGCTCCAGATTCTCCAGCAAAACCCTGGCGCGGGACGGCTGTATCTCATTGGCCACCAGCAGCCCGTCCTTCAGCCGGGCGGCGATCGCCGTTGCCTTGGAGCCGGGCGCCGCGCAGAGATCCAACACCCGTTCTCCGCCCTCCAGCGCCAGCGCCGCAACGGCGCTCATAGCGCTTGGCTCCTGAAAATAATACATTCCCGCCAGATGAAAGGGATGATTCCCATCCGCCTGCCCGGCGGCAAGATAGTATCCGTCCTCGTAAAAGGGAGCCGGACGCAGCGAAAAGGGGGCGCACCCCTCAAAAGCCTCCCGGCTGATCTTCTGCCGGTTGAAGCGCACCCCTTCATAGGGCTCTCGCCCCAGATACGGCGCCAGATCGACGATATCCTGCAAATAAGCAATCATGCCTCCGCCCCGCTTTCGGCAATGACTGCAAAAAGTTCTTCCAGCCGCTGCGTCTCTTCGGCCAGATAGAGATAGCCCCAAAGCGCTTCAAAGCCGGTTGCGGCATGGTAGGTGCCGTAGGCCGCCGACCGCGGCTTGGAATGGGTTTTGGCATTCCGCCCCCGGCGCACCACCTCCTGCTCATCCGCAGCCAACAGCGGCATCAGCCGCTCTAAAAACCGCTCCTGCGCGCCGCAGCTCACAAACGCCTGCGCCTTCTTATGCAGCTTCTGACTCTGGCAGTTGCCCTGCCCCAGAACATAGGCGCGGACATAAAGCTCATATACGCCGTCCCCCAGATAGGCCAGCGCCAACGGGCTGTAGTTGCGTAAAATCTCCTCTTTAGTCATACTGATGCAGCAACGCTCCCTTCACCTTTCCATTCTCGATCTCGATGATGCCGTAATCCCGCCCGGGATTCCGCAGCGCGCCGGGGTTCATCATCAAAACCCCCTCCCGTTCCTCCAGATACGGAACATGCGTATGCCCAAACAGCACCGCCTGCGCCCCTCTGCGTTTCCCTTCCGCCAAAAGGCTTCCGTATCCGCTTTTGACCCCGAACCGATGACCGTGGGTCAGCAGAAACATCACGCCCCCCAACTCCAGCATCTGCAGCTCCGGGCCCGGGGCGCCATAGTCGCAGTTCCCCTTTACCTGATAGACCGGATGCCCGTTGGTGCGCTCCATCATCCAGCGGGCGTCGCTTATATAATCGCCTAAATGTATAATTCCGTCGTTTGGATACAAATTGTATAATTCCTGCATCGGCGTTCTTACGCCGTGGGTATCTGAAAACACCAAAAATCGCATGGTTTTCCCCCGTTTTTGTGATTTATAATTTCATTTTAGCATAAAATACAGGGAAAAGAAATAGAAAACTTTCATCTTTGGCACCCGAAAGGAGTTTTAGCTCATGAGTCAAAACAATCTATTCGACCAGATCAAAAATATGGATAAAAAAGAACGGAAAGCGTTGCTGGATAAACTCACCGCCGCTCTTTCGCCGGAGCAGCAAAAGCAGATACGCTCCATCATGCAGGATAAAAAGCAGATGGAGAAGGTGCAGAACAACCTGCGGCCGGAAGATCTGCAAACATTGGTGAACGGGTTGAACGGCACGGAAGATCCCCGGGATTTTCTCAACAGCCCCCAGGTCCAGAACCGGCTGAAGGAAATTCTCCGATAGACCTTGGCGGGCTGCTCTCCTCGCTGGGCGGAAACGCTCTGACCGGGCTGCTCTCGCCGCCGGAGAAGGATGCGGAGCCGGCGAACGCTCCCGGACCGTCCGGCGATCCTCTGGGCGGGCTGCTTTCTTCCCTGTCCGGGGGAGCAGGAGGCCCGGATCCTGCCCTGCTGCTCAAGCTGAGCAAGGCGGTTTCCGATCTCGGCGGAAAGCCGGACGACCGCTGCGCGCTGCTTTCCGCGCTGCGGCCTTATCTGCGCCGGGAGCGGCAGGAACGCATCGATGAAGCCATCCGCATCCTGAAGGTTCTGCGGTTTGCGGAGCTGTTTCGCGGCGATTTCTTTTGATGGGAGTGAGATGAATGGATATTTTGCTGCAATCCGACGGCCAGCTTTATCCGCCCCGTCATGCAGAACGGCGGGGCACAGCACCAACCGGAACGCCGCGGCACCCGCCGCCGGAACAAAAGCCCGGACCGCCGCCTGCACCTTTACCGGAGCAAAAGCCCGGACCGCCACCTGCGCCTCCCCCGGCAGCCTGTCCCGCGCCCCCTTCTGCTCCGCCCCTTGCGTCCGGTGGACTGGGCTGGGAAGAGCTTTTGATTCTGATGGTTGCCTTCGTGGTGATCCGCAGCGGCGAAAAGCCGGATCTTCCCCTTCTGCTGGCGCTGGCCTATATTCTTTTCGATCCCCATTTTTCCCTCAAGGGGCTGCTCTGATCCTTCCGCCGGAATTTCTTTCCGGCGGTTTTTGTTGCATTTTTCTGCCGGATCCGCTATAATGTTAACAGTTTTACCGACAGGAGCAACATGATGCTACATCTTTATCCCTTTTCCTCCTCCAGCAAGGGCAACGCCACGCTGCTGATGCAAAACGGCCGCGGCCTGCTGATCGACTGCGGCGTACCTCTGGCGCAGATCCGCCGTGCCCTGAAGCAGATGGGGATGGATCTCGACGCTCTCGACGGGATCCTGCTGACCCATGAACATAAGGACCATATTCTGGCGATCCCGCAGCTGACCCGAAAAAGTCCCGCCGCCGTCTATGCAACCGGCGGCACGCTGCAGGCTTTGGCAATCCCGGGCGTCGACCATCAGGGCGCTCCCTTTTCGGCAGGGGCGTTTCATGTCGTCCCCATCGAAACCAGCCACGACGCCGCCGGTCCCTGCGGATACCGAATCGAAGCGGAGGGAAAAGCCCTCGCCATCGTAACCGACACCGGAAAGGCGACCCCCTCCATGCTCCAGCTGCTCTCCGGCTGTTCCCTGATCATGCTGGAAAGCAATTACGACCCCGAAATGCTGGACTGCGGCCCCTATCCGCCGCTTCTCAAACGCAGGATCCGCTCGGATTGCGGCCATCTTTCCAATCAGGACTGCGCCGCCCTGCTGGCGCTCAAGGCGCTGGAGGGCGATTTGAAAACCGCCGTTCTCGCCCACCTGAGCGACCACAACAATACGCCCCTTACCGCCAAAATGGCGGTTCTCAACACCTTTGAGCAGTATGGCATCACCGATATCCGGCTGGAGGTGGGCGGCGCCTTCTGCCCGGTTCTGGAGGTATAGCCATGAAATGTACGGTTTTTTGTACCGGAACCCTCAAGGAGCCCTACTGGCGCGACGCGGAGCGGGAATATATCAAGCGCATGAGCCGGTTCGGCGGCTGGCAGGTCGTTGAGCTACCGGAAGCGCCGCTGCCGGAAGCGCCGTCGCAGAAAATGATCGAAGCGGCGCTGGAAAAGGAAGGCACGGCCATTTTAAAGCGGCTCCCCGCCCAAAGCTATGCCATCGCCCTCTGCGTGGAAGGCAAAACCTGCTCCAGCGAAGAGCTGGCGGCGCTGATCGCCCGGCTGCCGCAGGAGGGAAAAAGCGAGATCGCCCTGGTGATCGGCTCCTCCTACGGCCTGTCGCCCCGGGTCAAATCCGCCTGCGCCCTGCGCCTTTCCCTCTCCCCCATGACCTTCCCCCATCAGATCATGCGCATCCTGCTGGCGGAGCAGTTCTACCGGGCCCATAAAATCATCGCCAACGAGCGATATCATAAATAACGCAGCGCAGACGAAGGGAAGCGGGGCACGCCCCGCAGCGTCCGCCTGCGCCGTCAATCGATAAACGCCTCCCGGTTCGGAGCTCATCTCCGAACCGGGAGGCGCTGTTTTTTTCTTTCAACCGGGGGCGGGCGCTTACTGCACGCCGGCCTGCACGGCTTCAAAATCCTCCTGGATCTCCTTTGCCGGCGCTTTGGTCAGCAGGGAAACCACGACGATGCAAAGGGCTGAGAAAAGAAAGGCGGGCAAAAGCTCATAGATGGCAAAAACGCCGCCCAGCTTGCTGATCACCAGCTTCCAGAGGAACACCATCCCCGCCCCGCCGACCATGCCGGCGATGGCGCCTGCCTTATTGGTGCGCTTCCAGAAGAGGGAGAAGATCATCAGCGGCCCGAAGGTAGCGCCGAAGCCCGCCCAGGCGAAGGATACGATCTGGAAGATGATGCTTTTTTCGTCCAGCGCGATCAGAATGGCGATCCCCGCCAGCAGGAGCAGCGTGATCCGTGTTGCCACCAGAACCTGTTTATCCGTCGCTTTTTTTCTGCAAATCCCCTGATAAATGTTTTTAGCGAAAGCCGACGCCGCGATCAGCAGATAGGAATCGGAAGAGCTGATGGTCGCGGCAAGGATCCCGGCCATCACAAACCCGGCCAGGATCGCCGGCAGAGAGCTGGTCGCCATCGTGATGAAAATGTTCTCGGCAGCCGATTTGTCCAGATGCGCCGTGGGGTAAAGCTGGCGGCCGACGATCCCGATAAAGACGGCAACGGCCAGAGAAATCACCACCCAGACCATGGCGATACGGCGGGAATACTTCAATTCCTCCTCCCGGCGGATGGCCATAAACCGCAGAAGAACCTGCGGCATCCCAAAATAGCCCAGACCCCATGCCAGCATGGAAAAGACGTTCAGCGCGCCATACTCCGCCGCTTCACCGAACAACGGCTTACCGGCTTCAACGATCTGCTGACCCGATTCGTCCAGAACCGGGGTCGCCATGCCGAAAAACTCCAGAAAACCGGGGATCTCCCGGGCATTTTCCAGCACCGTGCCGATCCCGCCGGCCTGAAATACGCCGATGACGACGATCACCACAAGCGCCGTCACCATAACGATCGCCTGCATGAAATCAGACGCGCTTTCGGCCAGAAATCCGCCCAGAATCGTATACAGCAGCACAAATACCGCGCCCACGATCATCATCGCCACGTAGTCCATGCCAAACAACGTGGAGAAAAGCTTGCCGCAGGTAACAAAGCAGCTTGCGGCATAAACGGTGAAAAAGACCAGAATAAAGGCGGCGGCAATAAAAAGGATGGTCTTTTTCTTTTCCCGGAACCGGTTGGAGAAAAACTCCGGAACGGTGATCGCGTTACCGGCCCGCACGCTATAACGCCGCAGGCGTTTGGAAACAATAAGCCAGTTCAGATAAGTGCCGACCGCCAGACCGATGGCGGTCCATCCGGCATCCGCCAGACCGCTCCAATAGGCCACGCCAGGCAGGCCCATCAGCAGCCAGCCGCTCATGTCCGAAGCCTCGGCGCTCATCGCCGTGATCCACGGCCCCAGGGTGCGCCCGCCGAGAAAATACTGATCGGAGCTCCTGTTGGCGCGCCGGGCATAAACGATCCCGATCACGATCACGGCAGCCATATAGACCACCATGGCGATCAGGATTTGCAAGGTATCGCTGTTCATATTCTTCCTCCTGTTTTTTCATGCAATATATATTATTTTAACAAATTTTCTCCGCCTTTGCAATAAAAAGATTTTCCCGGGCTGATAAAATGCCCGCCGGGGGAAAGAAGGGGGAAAACCCCTGCCCCCGAAAACGCAGCGATAAGCTTGGCAGAGGGAGCAAGCTCTGCCTGCGGGGCGCGGCAAAAAGAACAGCGAGGGCGGCGGATCCTGCTCCACTCCGGAAAAATTATCCCTTTGCGTGGGAACATGGCAAAAAGCGTGGTGGTAGGCGGCGGGAAAGCATAGCGAAAAGTTTGATGAGAAAAGGCGGACAGCCCTGCCCCGGGGGAAGTTCTGCAAAAGAAAAATCTGCGGAGCGCAAATCCCCCTACCATGAAAATCCCTGCCCGTGGGAAAGGCAAGGGATTCTCCGGGGCGGGCGGCAAAAAGCAGCTCTGCGGGAAATGCTTTACCCACGCCATGAAAATCCCCACCCCGCCGTAAAACGCCCGCGCTATGAGAGGAAGCGCGGGAAAAGGGGCGGGGTGAAAAAAGTTTAGCGGGGGGTGGCGATCTCCGCTCTTTTCTGAAAAATCCCTGCCCTGCGGTGGAGAAGGCAATGCAAAAAATTGGAAAAAGGTGGGGCTCTGCCCGTGGGAAAGGCAAGGGATTCTCCGGGGCGGGCGGCAAAAAGCAGCTCTGCGGGAAATGCTTTACCCCCGCTATGAAAAATCCCGCCCCGCAACAAATATTTCTGCCTGCGGGGCGGGAAAGAAGAAGCCCGCTCTTACGAGCGGGCTTCGGGGTTTATGGTTTTTCTACAGAGATCAGGCGGGAGGATTGGTGCCCCCTACGGGATCCCATTCGACCAGTTCAACCAGATACTTCAGAACCATCAGAGCGTCATCAATATCGACCGCGCCGTTTCTATCAGCATCGGCAGCCTTCATATCGATCTCTTCTGCATCGACCAGCTCAACCAGATACTTGAGAATCAGCAGAGCATCATCGATATTGACCTCCTTGTCACTATTGACATCGGCCCAGATGTAGGAGGCCAGCTTCGGTGCCAGCGCGCCGACTGTTACGACTGCGCCATCATAGTTAGAAGCAGTAGTCGTTACGCTCAGGATGGAGGGATCTACTACAACGCCCTCTGCCGCGGTAAAGGTGAGAACCACGACGGACTTATCTTTCGTATCCGCCTCGGTCAGGTTGCCGCCCGCATTGAGCAGGTTCACACTAAAGGAGCCGTCTACAGCCGCATAGTCATCATCCTTGACGCCGACAAAGTAATCGTCATCTCCCACTACAGCGCCTTTGGCCACGCCGGTCAGCGTGAGCTTTTCGGTATCGTAGGCGACATCAAAGATCAGGCCAGCGATGCCGGGATTATTGACCAGCTCCAGAGCGACCTCGATGGTCTGGGTTCCCTCAGCGGTCGTGGCGTTGGCGGTATAGACAACGCCGGCTCCGGTCAGCGCCGGGATCTCCTGCGTATCATAGGAATCGCAGTAGGTGCACTTGCATTTCTTAACGCCCTTGCAGGCTTCCTTTTCCTCTTCGGTCATGCCGTCCAGGATATAGGTGGGATACTCTTCGGTCACGTAGCTTTCGGGATCGAAGGTATGGTGCGCCAGACCCTCATCAGAGGTGTCTTCCACCACATAGGAATAACCGCAGATGCAGGTATAGGTGGTATAGGCGTTCTCGGTGCAGGTGTGCTCCGTATACTCGCTGCTAAAGGAGCAGGCTTCCGAAGCTACTGTTTCCTCGCAGCGAGAGCAGACTTTGGAATGGGTGGAATTTTCATTCTCGGTTCCTTCGGTATGGGTATAGACCCAAGCATGGCCCAAAGCCGAATCTGCGACCTCCGTCCAGTCGATATTTCCGCAGACCGCACAGCCAAAGCCGGTTTTCTTGTTCGTGGTGCAGGTCGCATCCTGAACATGATCAGCCCTATTGGAGCAAGCCTCGGTTGCCGTATACCGACAATACTGGCAGGTCTTTGTATGGTTTTCGTGCGATGCACCAGGTGTGTAGGTATAGGTACAAGCAGCCGTTTCCGAAGCCTCGCACTTGGAGCAGGATATCGTATGAGTACCGTCATTCCGGGAGGTATATTCCCAATCATGATCGCAGGACGTACCTTCAACCGTGGTATTCTCCGTAAATACCGCGTTTGCCAGAGCCTCATAGTTCTCGTAACCCGTCCAGGAGGTGGCCGAATTGAAGAACTCTTCGGTCAGCCCGACCAGTTTGCCATCGGTATCGGTATAGAGATAGGTGGTACCGTCGCCGGTTACAAAGGAAACCTGAACCGGAAGCCCGGTTTCATCGGTATCAAAGGAGGGAGCGGTATCGCCGGCCTTGATCTCCCACTTGACCTCGACGCCAGCGGCGTTGAGGGCATAGGCGGAAGCGCCGTTCAGAACCTCATTCGTCGTGACGATCGTGCCGCCTTCGGTCGAGGTGAAGAACGCCGCGGTATCGGCAGCGCCGTTTCCGCCATAAGTCACTTCGACGCCTTCATTGTTCACAACAGAGGAGCAGTTCGTATTGCCGGCGACCAGCACGTTATCCAGAGAGAGGGTGCCAATTTTAAACACGCCTGCAATCGCACCCTGCACCGCGTGGGTAGCGTTGTTTTGGGTGTTGAATACGCCGATATTCTCCAGCGTGGAAGCACCGGTCAGCTCGCCGAAAGCGATGCCGAAGCCCCAGCCGGCGTCGTTGCCGGTAATGGTGTTGTTATTCAGAATCGCGTTTTCAACGGTGATGTTTCCGCCATGGGTGGCGCCCAGGAAACCGTTGTTGCCGTTCCCGTTGGTGTTCAGCGTGCAGTTTTCAACGGTGATGTTGCGGTAAACAGCGGTTTTTCCGCCGGCTACCTGAGCAACCATCAGGCTCAGACCGTTGGCATCCTTTTTCGTGGCGGAGCAGTTGGTCATGGTGATGTTTTCAAGCAGCAGCTCGGTTCCGGCATACTGCCCGATCAGCAGAGCGGTGTTCCAGCTACAGGCGGTGGCGTGACAATTATCAAAATTGATATTGGTGATCGCATTGCCGGTATAGTTGCCGAAGATGCTGTGGCTGATACTACCATTGGAAACGGTATGACCGAGACCGTTCAGCGGAGCAAGGATCCCCAACTGACTGATCGTGCCGTTGTTGAAATCGATATCCGCCGCGAGATAAACGGTCTTATCAGCAGAAATGGAAGTCGGGTTTGAAGCAAGATGATTCCATTCGTCTACGGTGGAAACGGTGTAGCCGGGCAGATACGGATAATCAGCCGCCTCGGTTACAGAGGGGAAGTTCTCAGGGCTTACGAAAACGTAACCTTCGGTCAGCGCTTTGGCGTCGGCATCGATCTCCTCCTGAGATGCATACGTGCCGTTTTCCAGCTTGGTTTTTGCGCTTTCATAGAGGGCCTGCACTTCGGTCCCGTTCGCAATGTAGGTAAAGTTGATGCCTTCATAGAGGTCGATGGCCGCTTGCAGCGCGCGGTAATCCTTATCGCCCAGCGTAACGGCGATGACCATATCGCCGGAGGCGGAGGTATGCAGCGTATTGCCGGTGATTTCGGTGCCGCCATCGCCGGTGGTTACAGCATAGGTCGCGCCCAGTGCATAATCGAGGGTGTAGTCGGTATCGCCGGGTACGTAGCGTACCGCAACGTCCTCACCATCGATCTGATAGGTCAGCTTGCGGATCTGCGTTCTGATATTGCCGTAATCGACATTGCCTTCGGCGTCAAAGGTGAAGTAGGGGTGCTCGCCCTTGCCCGCCTGATAATTCGTATTGATCAGATAGAGCAGCTCGCCGCTTTCCAGAGCTTCCGGCGTCAGGATATTCGTATCGTTGGGATCCCAGCTGCCTTCCGGAAGCACATCCGCCGCGTCCTTGTTGATGATCAGCGTTCCGGTGGAATAGGTGTTGTAGAGCGGGAAGCGTCCTTCCGCGCTGGCCTGGCCTATACCGGAGCTATTATACTTAACCACATCCTGTTGAGAACCGGTCAGCATGCCGGCGCCGAAGGAGTTATAGACATAGCATCCGGTGCAGTTTGCGCCGCACTGACCCCAGTTGTTCAGATCGGAGGTTCTATAGCCGTTTACCGTAACGATATCGCCCAGATTGAAGCAGCTATCGATCATGGAGCCGTCGTAGCCGCGGCCG
Organism: uncultured Clostridia bacterium; assembly: GCA_944387895.1. Taxonomy (GTDB): domain Bacteria; phylum Bacillota; class Clostridia; order Oscillospirales; family QAKW01; genus QAKW01. The sequence continues at coordinate 74,431 of CALXGQ010000006.1, read as the reverse complement.
ACGATACCGGCCACGCAGAAGTTGCTGTTTCCGCCGGTGCCAAGGGTGGTTTTGACGGTTGCGGCGTTCCAGCATCTGCGGAAGACAGCGCCGCCGTGGCTTACGCCGGCAAAGGCGCCGGTAGCTTTGTCATCCCCACTCGCTTCATAGGTGATATCAAAAAGACCGCTGGCGATGCCCAGATCCGTAATGGTGCCGTAGAGAGCCCCGACCAGACCGGCGCCGCGATCGGCATTGGTGGTCGATCTCTGCATATACACGTTCTTCATCACATATCCGTGACCGTTGATCGTGCCTTTGAAGCCGTTGCTTCCGCCCAGGAGCCCCATATTGGTATTTTCCATATCAATGTCGTTGGTGAAATGGAGGGTGATGCCTTCAAAAGCAACTGCACCGACATCGTTGACCGCAGCCAGCCAGTCTTCCTTCGTGGTGATGGCAAACTCGGTATGGCTATCATCAAAGCTGTCTTTCATGGAATACTGCGGATAATAGCCCTCTTTCAGGGATTTATCAAAGCCTGCGTCTTGCGCAACATACTCGCCAATGATATCAAGCGCCAGCTCATCTTCGAACGTATCCTTATCTGCCAGATCAAGCTTCATATCCTCCAGCTGCGAGGCCATTTCCTCGCCGCTTACCAGGCTGTCGAGATTCAGCTCTTCATATTCCGCAATCAGCTCTTCGATGATCGTCCAGTCGGGCGTTGCCATCTCGCAGGAGATGGTCACATTGCTATCCGGCATCGTAAAGGTGCCGTCTTCCGCGCCCTCGGGGAGGTTGCCATCGTCCACCATCTCATATCCTGCCGGAATCGTAACGGTCACTTCCGATCCCGCGTTGGCATACTGCCGCTCGCTGCCAACCACATATCCGCCAATCATCTTCTGGAAGACGACGGTATGGGTGGCGTTGCCCTCGGCAAAGGTGACGTTGCCCTCGGCGTCGACCGTCCACTTCTGGGTCAGATGCTCGTTCAGATGGGCGGCCAGCGCATAAACGTTGCTGCGGGAGACCTCAGAAGAGGTCACCAGCGTCTGATAATCCGAACCGGCGATGGGGTTGTTGCCATCGCTAAAAACGGTATCGGCGAAATAATAGTTGTTGCTGGTGCCGGTAACCGTACCGCCGCTGTTAGAGCCGGCCACGCGGGCGCCGTCCGCCGCGGGATCTCCCACTACGGTACAGTTGCTCCAGCAGTTGGTGATGTTGATTTCAGCGCCCCAGGAACGACCCATGATACCGCCCAGATTGTTGGAGTTTATTGCAGATCCGAAATCGGTTTCATTGAAGGTAAAGGTGCCTGTCGCAAAGCAGTTATCAGCCGTAAAGTTCTTATAAACTCTATCGACGATACCGGCGGGATAGCTATAGACGTTGCCGGTTGTATAGGCTTCATAGGTATAATCAAAATCAACCAGACCCAGATCCCGGATCGTCGCCACATTTCCGTTGATCACGTTGATCAGGCCGGAGGTGGCGTTTCCGCCATTGATCGCGACATAGAGCTTCCAGTTTTTGATGACATGGTTCTGCCCGTCCAGCGTGCCGGACCAGCTTCCGTTGGAAGCGGAGATCGGGGTAAAATACTGCACCGGCAGCAGATCCATATCCAGCATATCGATATCATTGGTGATAAAGATATAGCCATTGCCGTAAATGGTCGTATAGGCGACACCGTTGCTGGCCAGCGCCAGAACGAACAGATCGTTGGCGGTGCCGATTTGCAGATTGTCCATCGGATGAGTTACCGCTCTGCCGAAACCGCCGTTTACATTATCCAGCAGGGTGGCATAAAGGGTGCTCTTATTTTCCCAGGTTTCCCGCTCGCCGTTGACGTTGATGGTCGTATGGGCGACGCGCTTGACCGCAACATGGCCATCCTTGCTATAGGTCAGAACCGGATAGCCGATATCGGAAACCGCAAAGGCTACGGTATAGCCATCCACAGCGCCTTCACTCATCCTGGCGCCGGCATTCAGCTTGGCGGCCAGACCCGCATCGGTAGCATCGGTCAGCGCCGAAGCCTCCACGCCGGTGGCGGCGTCGGTGGTTTGAAGCAGCGCGCCTTCTCCATCATAGCCAGCCGGAACAGTCGGATCTGTTTCGGCAGCCACAGCAGCGGCGAAAAGATCCGCAACGGAGCCGGTCTTGCCGCGGCCGGTGACGAAGTAGTTATTATCGTTGTCGACGCCGCGCTCCGAGGTAAAGTCGGCGTTCAGGATCGCGCTGTATTCATGAAGCTCGTTGTGTTTCGCTACTTCATAAAAACCGGAAACGATCTCGCCCGCATTGTAGCAGTTGGCAACATAAGTAGCGGCGTTATTGATCCAGCCCACGATACCGGCGGACTTGGAGGTGGGAACGATGATGGTTCCCAGGTTATAGCAGTTGACAACCGCGGAGTTGTCGTCTGCCATGCGGCCCGCGATACCGCCGGTGCCGCTGTTGCCGCCCACGATGGTAGCGGCGTTCCAGCAGTTGAGAACCTTGGTATTGCTGGTGGCGCTGCCGATCACGGAGCCGGTCCACTGATTGCCGATGATCAGACCGCTGGCAATGCCGACGTTCTTGATCGTGCCGGCGCTGACATAGCCAAACAGGCCGGCGCCGCCGTTTTGGTCGTTGTTTTTCAGAACATAGAGACCATCAATGGTAAAGCCGTTTCCGTCGTAGGTGCCGGAAAACGGTTTTTTGGCACTAACATCACCGATACCGGTAAAGGGCTCCCAGCCCATATCGATGTCTGCCGTCTGATAAATGGTGACGTCGGCCAGGGTGGTCCCGCCATATACCAGATCACGTATTTTCTTGATGCCTTCGACACTATTCACCTGATATGTGGCGGTGCCGGAAGCATAATCGGTGATATTCGGCAGAGCGCTCGCGTCGTAAAGACCCGTGCTCGCCACGGTTTCATACTGATCCCAGGCGTTGGCGGCGCCCGCGGGGAGCACCACGGCCGTCATCATGGAGATCAGCATCAAAACTGCGGCAATGCCGGATACCAGTCTTGTTCTTTTTGTGACCATAATCACAAATCCTCCTTCTTTGATATAATTTTGCCCATCTTCCGGTTGGATTCCGATTTCCGGGACTTTCATATGAATACATTGTACCACACCCGAACTTATTTTGAAACCACTTTATGTTGTTTTTTTTGCACAATATGTGAAATCTTTTTTTATATTTAAATTCTACTCGTAAAATTTGCACAAAGATTTCTCCCCCCGGCGCAGGACGGGCCTATTAAAAAAGAAAGGGACAGACCAATCGGTCTGTCCCTTTTTCCCGGAAGCGGGCGCTGCCCGGCCGGTTATTTTGAGAAGCGGTATTCCGTTACGGAGCGGAAGGACGCCCCCTGCTTCAGCTCCGCCGAGGGGAAGGAGGGGTGGTTGGGCGCGTCGGGGAAGGTCTGGGTTTCCAGGCAAAAGCCCTGGCGCGCGCCCATGGCGCCGGATTTGCCCCGGGGGTTATCCAGGCAGTTGCCGGAATAGAACTGAACGCCGGGGCGATCGGTAAAGCATTCCATCCGGATGCCGGTGACCGGGGAGACCGCCACGGCGGCCTGCCGCAGCCCCTCGCCCCGGAGCACGAAGTTATGATCGTAGCCTAAACCCAGCCGGAGCTGGGGATCGGCGGCGTCGATATCCCTGCCGATGGGCTTTTCCACCGTGAAATCAAAGGGGGTGCCCTGCACGGGACGCAGCTCGCCGGTGGGGATCAGCTTCTGATCCACCGGCGTATAGGCGGAGGCGTTGATGGTCAGCAGGTGGTTGGTGATCGGCGCGCCGTCCTGCCCGTTCAGGTTGAAATAGCAGTGGTTGGTGGGATTGAAGATCGTATCCTGATCGCAGAGGGCTTCATAGGTGATGCGGAACACATCGCCCTCCACCTCAAACAGCACCGATACCTGCAAATTGCCCGGATATCCGTCCTCCCCGTCGGGCAGGATCGCCGACATCCGCAGCGCGGTGCCGCTGAGCACCTCCGCCCGCCACATCCGCCTGCTCAGGCCGATCGTTCCGCCATGAAGATGGCCGCGGCCCGGCTCGTTGCAGCCGACGTCGTAGGTCTTGCCATTTAATTTGAATTTTCCTCCGGCGATCCGGTTGGCATAGCGGCCGACTGTGGCGCCGAGATAGCCGTCCATCGTCTGATAATCCGCCAGCGTGTTGTAGCCGAGGGCAACGTCGACGCCCCGGTACTGGATCGCCTGAACCGTCGCACCATATGTAAGCAGGCTGACATCCAGCATCCCGCTGCCGCGGATGGTGATTTTTTCCGCCGTACCAAAGGCACTCTTTTCCACACTCATTTCTGTTTCCTCCTTATAAGTTCCAGTTGATCGGATCCTTTAAAAATTCGTTGGCTTTTTTAAAATGCCCGCAGCCGAAAAAGCCGTTGTGGGCCGAAAGCGGGCTGGGATGCGGCGCTTCCAGTACCAGATGGACCGGATTGGTGATCAGCGTCTTTTTCGCTCTGGCATAGCTGCCCCAGAGGAAAAAGACGATCGGCTCCGGCCGGTCGTTGAGCAGCTCGATGATGCGGTCGGTCAAAGTTTCCCAGCCCTGCCCCCGGTGGGAGCCGGGCGCGCTTTCCCGAACGGTCAGCACCGTATTGAGCAGCAGCACCCCTTCCCGGGCCCAGCCGGTCAGATCGCCGTGACCCGGCGGCGCGACGCCAAGCTCCGCCTCCAGCTCCTTGAAGATGTTGACCAGCGACGGCGGCGGCGCAACCCCCCTGCGCACGGAAAAGCACATCCCCTGCGCCTGCCCGGGCTGGTGATAGGGATCCTGACCCAGAATCACCGCCTTCACCTTTTCATAAGGCGTTTCCCGCAGGGCGGTAAAAATTTCATCCATCAGCGGATAGATCCGCCGGGTGCGGTATTCCTTTTTCAAAAACTCCCGCAGGCGCAGATAGTATTCCTGCCGGAACTGATCGGCAAGGAGCGCGTCCCAACTGTTTCCGATATGAACCATTCGTTTCTCCTTCGGCAAAGCCGATCCATCCAAACCCGATTAAAGGGAGGATGTTCGCCTTTGCAGCGTTAAAATATGCGTAAATCCGCCGGAATTTACTGCGTTTTGTGCCTTGCCACGCCAAAAATCCCCCCTTTTAAACTCAACCTGAAACGAGCGGAATTTTGCGTGAGTTTTGGTGCGGCGGAAACCGCAAGGCTGACAACAAGCCGAAAAGCGCCGAAATGATGCCGCTTTAGGCGGGAGCGGATGGATCGGCTTTGCTTACGGTAAATTACTGCAGGCCCGGCAGAGTCCACGGCAGAGCCAGCGGATCGGGATGCCCAGCAGGAACCAGAGGCAGCAGTAGGGCAGGCAGATCTGACCCCAGAGGTTCCAAAGCTTCTGAGAATAATCCCAGACGTTTTTTTGAAGAATAATATTGAATAATAAGCCGAAGGTCAGCTCGATCCCGGTTATGACTGCCGCGGTTTTGCAGCAAAAGCCGCTCAGACTGCCTTTTCTGCATGCCGGATAAAGGCAGAGAACCGCCAGCCCGCCCGCCAGCGCCATGCTCCAGTGGGTACGCCCCCGCCACATCAGTTCCAAAAGCGGATAACCGGTGAACCCGCTGGTAAAGGCCATAATTTTTTCGCTTTTTTTCATCAGACACCCTTCCTTTCCCTGTCAGGGATAGGGTGCGCCGCTTCTTGCGTTTTATTTGCGGAAAACCTTTACAGCGCAGACGATATAGCCCACAACGGTCCAGCCGAGAAACAGATTGCAGAGAAGCAGCTTCTTCCGGTTCGCCGCCCGGTTGCGGTAGGCATAATAGGAGGGCAGCAGATAAACCGGGAAAAAGACGGACGCCGCGCAGACGGACACCGCATACGTCATCGGCGGCGTCATGCCGGTCAGGCCGGTGTTCAGGCTGAAAAAGCTGACGATCAGCGCCAAAACGCCGGTCGCAAAGGAAAAAGACCAGAGTATTTTCCAGAAAAGATAAACGGGATTCTCCCGGCGCGGCAGTTTTTCCATGGCTTTTTCCTTTCTTTGTTTTTTTAATGATACCATATCATTTATAAAAAATCCATTGAAATTTTATGAAAATCCAATATAATATAAAAGTAAGGAAGAAACCGGAGGTGAGAAAATGAGCAAACGCGCTTTGGTAATCGTCAATCCCCGCGCCGGCACGAAAAAAGCCAAAAAGGATATGTTTGAGATCATCGACCGGCTGAGCCAGAATAATTATATCGTCCTCGCCCAGACCACGACCAAGCCCGGCGACGGCATTGCCTTTGCCAAGGAATACGGCGCGGATCAGGATCTGATCGTCTGCTGCGGTGGAGACGGCACCCTCAACGAGGTGATCAACGGCATCCTTGCAGCCGGGCTGAAAACGCCGCTGGGCTACGTTCCGGCGGGAACCACCAACGATTTCGCCCGGACGCTTCAGCTTCCGAAAAAGGCAGACAAGTGCATGAACCGCATCCTTTCCGGTTTTCCCCGCTTCTGCGACATCGGCTCCTTTAACGACCGCAACTTTACTTATATCGCCTCTCTGGGTGCCTTTACCAAGGTTTCCTATTCCACCCCTCAGCGGATCAAAAACATTCTGGGGCATTCCGCCTATCTTCTGGAGGGCGTGAAGGAAATCGGGAACATATCACCCTTTGAAGCGGAAGTGACGGCGGACGGCGCCAGCTTTTCCGGCGAGTTCCTTTTCGGCTCCGTTTCCAACTCCACCTCCATCGGCGGGCTTTACAAGCTGAATCATCTGGACGTCCGGCTGGACGACGGAGAATTTGAGCTGATGCTGGTGCGCAATCCCAAAAACGTCGCCGAGCTCAACCGCATCATCCAACAGCTGGTGAGAGGGAAATACGATCCCCGTTATGTGGTCTTTGCTCACGCTAAAGACATCACCTTCCGCACCGCCAAGCCCCTTTCCTGGACGCTGGACGGCGAATCCGGCGGGCTTTGCACCGAGGTGCAGATCTCGGTTTTGCATAACGCCATCAGTCTGATCATCTGAACCTGTAATAAGGGGGGCAGCGTTCCGGGGGAGCAGATTCCGGTTTTGCACAACGCGATCCGCCTCATTAGCCAACTTGCCAAAAAAGAGAGGCGGGCTTTATGCCCCACCCCCGCAGCAACCGGCGCCCGGCAGGGGCGCCGGTTTTTTGCCTGTTTTTACTGTACTGTTTATGGGACAGTTCTTCTGCTATAATGGCCTCATCAAAGAAAAAAGGAGATGAGCCCATGAGCATTATCTGGTATCTTGCCGTCAGCCTGACCTTTCTCAGCACCGGGTTGGCCGGTTCTCTGCTGGCGGAAAACAGGAAGCTGAAAGCGCAGGTCGGGGAGCCTGCGGAAGAGCCTGTCATCGAGCGGCATTTCCGTTCCTTTCAGGCCTGAGCAAAAAGAAGCCGGCCCTTTCCCGCCCCCATTCGGCGCAACAAGAAGCCGGGGCTTCGCCCCATCCGGTGCAAAAAGGCGGCTGCCGCATGATGCGGCAGCCGCCTGCTTTTTCCATGGGATCAAATACGGAGATTCTACGCCAAAAGACTTTTGCCGGGCCCGGCAAAAGTCTTTGCTTTGGGATCAGGAGCGGATGATATTTTTCGTCAGAACCGCGTAATGGTCGGAAACAAACTTGCCGTCCGGCTTATCGGTCAGAACGCTGTAGTAAACCGGCGTCACCGCCGCGGAGACGAAAATAAAATCGATTACTGTGCTGGATTCGCCGTCCTCCAGACCGTTAAAGGTCCCGGTCACGTTCCCAAATTCCTCCGCCAGATACTGGGAATTGAAAAGAACGTCGTTGGCAATGATATTATTGTAGGGCGTGCTTCCTTCCGTCGTATTGAAGTCCCCGGTGACAAACACCGGCATATCGGCGTAATGCTCCTGCACATATTCGTTGATCATCTGGCCGGAATTCTCCTGGGAGTACGCCGTCAGCCCAAAGTGGGTGTTGAGATGGGCGAAGCGGATCCCCGTTTCCTTATCCTCGAAAACGCAGGTCGTTACGATCCGGCAGCGGCGGCCGTCGCCGTCGTCCCAGGAGGGGGATTCCTCCTCCGGCGTATCAGAGAGCCAGAAATGCTTCTCCTCGATCAGCTCCAGGCGGTTGGCGTTATAAATGATCGGCGTCGCCTCCCGGTCGCTGGAAGAACGGTACTGCATGGCGATGCCATACCCTTTTTCCTCCAGATATTCATAGATGAGCGCGTCCCAGCTCGGCGTAAACTCCTGAAGGCCGGCGATATCCGGCTGATAGGTTTCCAGCAGCGCTATGAAACGGTCGGCTCGGTAAAAAATATTATTTTCGTCGTCCTCATTGGAGTCAACCAGCAGATTCTGGGACATCACGGTGAGCTCCATTTCCCGATCCCCTTTACATCCGCCGCATAAAGCGGTCAGAAGCACCGCCAACAGGCCGGCGCAGATGCGCATTGCTATTTTTTTCATGATAATAAGGATCCTCACTTGTCTTGAATCGATCCGGCAGACTTCCCGCCGGGCAAAAAGATCCGGGTCCTGCGACCCGGATCTTTCCTCAATTATTTACAGAGCATAATAATCTGCGTAAGAAGGCGTGGTATCGATGCGCACATTGCAGAGTACGCCGAAGTGGTCGGATACATATCCCAGCGGCACGCTCTCAGATTCTACCTCGATCCGGTCGTAGAGAACGCCATAGAAATCAACGGCAAGGTGGGCGTTGGGCTTCGCCATGCAGTGGTCGATAAAGCCGCCGCCGCCATTATAGTAATTTTCTTCTTCCCTAAAACCATTCATGGTTCCGGTGCGAATCTCACCAATCTCGCAGATCCCCGCGTCCGACATTTCAGATGCAACGTCGCGCAGATCCACGATCCGGACATAATCCATATAGGACAGGTAATCCTTGCTCTGATAAGCGTCGTTGAAATCGCCCATGACAAAGGCATAACTGCCGGGCGGCAGAGAGGAAAAGGTCTCCGCAATCTGATTACCGGCGCCGCGGACAACCTGCCCGCCGCCCAGACCAAAGTGGGTGGAATAGAAATAGAACTCGCTGCCGGTGGTTTTATCCTTCAGCCGCACCCAGCTGGTGATACGGGCAACGATCCCTTCCTCGCCATAAGAGGGGCTTTCCACATTCGGCGTTTCGGAAAGCCAGAAATGGCCGGATTCCACGCACTCGTATTTGGAAGTTTTATAAAGAACCGGGGTTCCTTCTTTATTGCTTTCGGAACGCCATTTATAATGAACCGTATAGTCCGGAAGCAACGCATAAAGGGCCTCCAGCCAGTCGGGGGTCACTTCCTGGGTAGCGATCACATCGGGATCATAGGTTTCTACCAGCTTCTGAAACCGGTATTGACGAAACCCCAGCGTATTGTTGGCGCCGTCGTTCGTTGCGCCAAAGTTGGTAGCGCGCAAATTCTGGCTCAGCATGGAAACGGCAGTTCCGCTCTCATCGGGCGCCAGATCGTCGCTGTCGCTGCCGTCGTTGTTGTCGCTGCTGCTGCCGTCGTTGTTGTCGCTGCTGCTGCCGTCGTTGTTGTCGCTGCTGCTGCCGTCGTTGTTGTCGCTGCTGCTGCCGTCGTTGTTGTCGCTGCTGTTGCCGTTATTGCCCGTCGCATACTGAGGATCATCCGTATCAATGACCACGATGACCGGGTCGCCGGTATACGGAACAACGGTATTTGCGTCCTTCCCGATGACGGTAACAACGCTCTCGTCGCCGGCAAGCTCCTCATAGGTCCCGCCCGTCTGGCAGGACGCCAGCATCACGACCGCCATCGCTGCTACGACAGCCAGAGCGGCCAGCTTTGTCCATTTCCTACTCTTGTTCATGGTGTGCCTCCTTCCGCCTTGCGGCAGAATCAATGTGCGATAATTTTAGATAATAGTATTATAACATCAATCCGTCCATCTTTCGATAACGTCATGTTGTTTTTATTTAACACCATGTTGCTAAAATCCGTTCTTTTATTGTGTATATAGAATATTTTTCATTGAATAGTTCTGTTTCCTTTGTTATAATAATAGAAAAGGAGGTATTCCGCTTATGACGAAACGAAGCAGCGGCGTATTGCTGCATATATCCTCTCTGATGGGGCCCTACGGCATCGGGTGCTTCGGCCGGGACGCCGTTCGGTTCATTGATTTTCTCAGAGAAGGCGGGTTCCGCGCCTGGCAGGTATTGCCCTTTTCCGTCCCGGACGCCTGGAACTCCCCCTATAAAAGCGTCAGCGCCTTTGCCGGCAATCCCTGCTTTATCGATCCGGAGCAGCTTTTCGAGCAGAAGCTGATCACCGCCGAGGAGCTGGAAAGCTGCAAGGCGAACAGCCCGTACTTTGTTGATTTTTTCGCCCTCAACCGGCAGCGGAAGGCCTTGTTTTCCACCGCCTTTTCCAGAATTTCCCCGGAACTGCGGGAGAAGATGGATCGCTGGCGGGCCGGCCAGCCCTGGGTGGAGGATTTCGCGCTTTATACCGCCCTGCAGGAGGAAACCGGCCGGGACTGGCGGGAATGGGATCCGCCCCTGCGCCGCAGGGAACCGGCCGCCCTGGACGCCGCCCGGGAACGGCTGCGCGACGCGGTGGATCAGGCGGTTTTTCTGCAATACCTGTTCTTTACCCAATGGAGCGCCCTGCGCGCCTATGCCAACAGTCAGGGCATTGAGATCATCGGCGATATGCCGATCTACGTTTCTCTGGAGAGCGCCGACGTATGGAGCAATCAGGCGCTTTTTGATCTGGACGAAACCGGAGCGCCGGCGGAAGAGGCCGGCGTCCCGCCGGACTTTTTCAGCGAAAACGGCCAGCGCTGGGGAAATCCGCTCTATAATTGGGCTGAAATGAAAAAGGACGGCTACCGCTGGTGGATCGACCGGATCCTGCACGCCCACCGTCTTTTTGACAAGATCCGCATCGACCATTTCCGGGGCTTCAGCGCCTACTGGGCGGTTCCCGCCGCGGCAAAGACCGCCAAAGAGGGTCGCTGGCGGGAGGGGCCGGGGATGGACTTTTTCCGCGCCCTTTTCGCCCACATCGATCCCTCGGCGCTGATCGCAGAGGATCTGGGCGTGCGGGACGAAGGGCTGGAACAGCTGCTGGCCGATACCGGCCTGCCGGGGATGCGCGTTCTCCAGTTTGCCTTTCTGGGGCAGGACGACGGCATCCACCTGCCCCATAATTACCTTCCCAATACCGTGGCCTATACCGGCACCCACGACAACAACACCCTTTTGGGCTATCTCTGGGAGCTGACGCCGGAGCAGCGTCGCTACTGCCTGGACTACTGCGGCTTTTCCGGAACCGCCTGGAAGGACGGCGGCGCCCAGAACCCCGCCATCCGCGCCGTTCTGCGCACCCTCTGGGGTTCCCCGGCGAACCTGATCGTCGTTCCGGTGCAGGATCTGCTCGGCTACGGCGGAGATACCAAGATGAACCGCCCGGGCATCGCGGAGGGGAACTGGAGCTACCGCCTGACCGAAGAGGCCTTCTCCCAACTCCACGCCGATACCTACCGCCGTCTCTCGCTCCTTTTCAGCCGCTAACCCCGCCGCAAAAAAGCACAAAGAAGCCCGCCGAAAAAACTTTCAACGCTTCCTATTGACATTTTTGGTCTAAAATGTTATACTTTTCGTCCGAGAGGAGGAAAAAAAGGAGAAAGTCAAGCGCCCGGCCTGCAAATCAGGGCGGCGGCAACGCCGGCAGGTGACGAGGGAAGGGTTTATCGAAAGATTCGGCGGAGTTCCCTTCGGCGAGAGTCGTCAGGCCGAGAGCAAAAAGGGCAAGCGATTGCGTAACAGAGGCTCGGCCATCTAAAAATAAATAATCAACAGCACACAATCAAAAAAGAGTCGGACGGCCGGTTTCCACAACCGGCCGCCCGATCAAAGAACACCCGCCGTATGCAGGCGCTTCCGCCTGCATACGGCGGGTAATTTTTTATTGCAGAGCGGCGATCAGCCCTCCGCCTGCTCCTCGGCGGCGGAGCCTTGCTCCGGCGCCGCCGCCCGGGTGGAATCGTCAAAATCCTTCCAGAACTGCACCACCGCCGCCCGGTAGGCGGGTTCATCGACGATATAGCTCATGCCATGGCCGGCGCCGGGTACAATCAACAGCCGCTTTTCCGCCGCGCAGGCCTGATAGTTTTCATAGGTCATTTCAACCGGCACAAACCGATCCTCCGTCCCGTGGATCAACAGCACCGGCACCCTGCAAGCCCGCAGCGCGTCTACGGTGGAGTATTCCTTCGACGTCATGTTGATCTTTTCCCGGCTGACCTTATCGGCAAAGGAGGCCGCAATCCCGTTATAGGAGATATGGAGATTATTGGATACCACGTGCTTCCAGATCGCATGGGGAGAGGTAAAGCCGCAATCGGCCACCACGCCCTTGACGGACGCGGGCAGATCCAGTCCCGCCGTCATAAGAACGGTGGTGGCGCCCATCGAAACGCCGCCGAGATAAATCGGAAGGCTGCCGCCGGTCTTTTCGTTTACCCAGTTGATCCAGGCAAAGCAGTCGTAGCGCTCCAGCAGGCCGAAGGTCATATAATCGCCCTCGCTCTCGCCCTGCCCCCGCTGCTCGGCGTAGAGCACCGCGCAGTCCTGCTCCTTCCAGAAATCCGAAATGATGCCGAAATCTTTCGTCCAGGAGGAGCGCCAGCCGTGCATGGCAACGATGGCGCGTCGCGGATGCTTCGGTGCGTACCAGTGCCCGACCAGCCGAAGCCCATCGCTGCTGGTGATCTCCACCCGTTCGGTACCGCTGTTTTTCAGAGCTTCCCCGGCGGCTTCCATCCGCGCCAGCCAGTCCGTCGCATAGGACGAACCGGAGAATTTTTTCCGGTTCTTCTGCACCACCACCGGCTCCTTGCGATCCATGGCGACGCCCACAAGCTTTTTGACCAGTCGATAGGACGCCGCCGCGGCCGCGCCGATCCCCGCCACCGCAACGCTACCCCCGATCAGGATTTTTCTAACGCCTTTTTTCATCGTCGATATCCTCCGTTCAAAGAATATATCCGCCTGTTATGCTGCAAAACAAATATGTAAAGGGAATGGTCAGCAAAGCGCTGTCGAACCGGTCCAGGATCCCGCCATGCCCCGGCAGGAGCGTCCCGAAATCCTTGATATGGCAGCACCGCTTGACCGCCGACATCGCCAGATCTCCCCATTGGCCGATCAGCGACGCCGGCAGGGCATATCCCGCCAGCAGAAGAAGATCCACCGCAAAGCCTTTTGCCACCTGCGGAATGTCGGAAAAATACAGCGCCAGATAGGTCAGGCCGGCGATCAGGGCGCCCTGGGTCAGCTTATCGGCGACGGGATCGAGGATCTTGCCGAAATCGGAAACCATATGGAACCGCCGCGCGATAAAGCCGTCGACCACGTCGGTGGCGCCGGAAAGCAGAATAAAGAGAACCGCCAGCTCATATTCCTGCCTGGCGCAGTAAAGCCAGACGATCAGCGGGATCAGCAGCAGCCGGACAACGCTCAGTAGATTCGGAATGGTCAGAAGCTGCTCCTTTTTCATCAGCCTGTGCATAAGATTTGTTCCTCCATCTGTTTTCTGGCCTCCTGATAAAAAATACCAAGCTGGCCGGAATCGTTTTCTTTCCAGGGTTTGTTTCGTCCGCAGTAATGAATAAGGATCGAATTTTTCCGTACCCAGCCCAGAGTCAGATTCTTTTCAAAAACGGAATGCTGCCGGAAAAGCCGATCCGTCATATTGTAGCGATAGGTGTCGAGAGCAAGGATCCTGCTGCCGTAGAGGCTGCTGATGATATCCTGATCGGGCAGGATTAAAAAGGGCTTGCGCTTTTTGATGAAATCAAAAACTTCCCCGTAGTCCTGCTCCGCCCGCAGCCGCTTCAGATTCATCAGCATGACGCCGGAATTGATATACGGGCTATCCTCCTCCATATCAAGGCGCAGGCTGCTTACGGTGGTGATAAAGGGCCCGGTATGCGACGCCGCCGCAAAATAGTACCTATCCATCGGCAGATGATACAGCTCCCGGATGTCGCCGTTGACAACGATATCGGGATCCAGGTATAAAACCCGGTCGAGGGAGGTGGGGAGATATCGGGCGGCAAAAATACGATAATAGATCTCCCTGGGGTACCTTGAAGAAGCCGGCGCGTCGGCAAGCTCCGGCACATTTGCGTGCACCAGGAAAAGCCTTCCCCGCGCCCCCAGCACCTTTTCGGTGGAGGCGGCGTCCCTTCGATCGACGGATGAATGAAGCCAATATACGTCGAACCGGGCATGGGGATTTCTATTTAGCAGCGAATACAGCATCACATTCAGGTGGGGGATATAGCCGGCATCCAACGTGACCAGGATATTTACCGTTTCTCTTGCCGTTTTCAATGGGAACGCTCCTTTTTCTTTTTTTGCGCTTCAGGATCAGCAGGATCGATACCGAAAGAAGGATCAGCCCGGTTTCCGCAGCGACCGAGAGAACAAACGCCGGGGAGCTGGGATCCTCTGCGCTCATGCCCATGATCGAAAAGGAAAGGGCGGAGGGCAAAAGCCCCAGAACGGAACCGAAAAGATAATGCTTATATTTTATGTTCATAGCGCCCATATATACGCCCCACCAGATCACTGGGCAGCAAGACCACGATCCGGGTAAAGAAAGCGAGGAACATCTCGTTGCGATTCTGGACCTCCTGAAGGACATGGAGCCTTGGGTATTTTTCCGTCAGCTTCAGGACCACGCCGCTGCCGAGCCGCCTGCCGATCAGATACGGAATGGATACCATGATGACCGTTCCGGCGACGTTGACGGCAAAGGCCACCGGCAGCGAAAAAAGCATCCCGCTCGCGGCATACAGGATCCCGCCGTAAATAAAGACGCTGACGCTCTTGAGGGCAAAGCAGTCGAGCATGATGCAAACGGCGGCAAGGGTGTTTGTCGGAGTCAGGCTGACCACGCTGTCTACCGTGATCTGATCCCGGAACACAACGCAGAGAACGATAAAGGCGGCCCAGAACAAAATGCCGATCCCTCTGCCGATCGCGGATAAATTCCTTTCCCGCGCGCCGCTCCGCCCTTCCTTCCCGCCGCTCATACGCTGCAAAAACGGCGGCAGGCTCCGGCGCTTCGGCCGCGGCGCAACGCCCCTCTACCGGGCAGTTTCGGCCAACGCCCTCTGATTCGGGCGGCTCCGACGACACCCCTCTGCCGGGCGGTTTCGGCCGCCGCCCTCTGATTCAAGTGGCTCCGATCATCGCCCCCAGCTGGCGGCTCCGGCAACGACCCGCCGGGCGCCGGACCAGGAGGCGCAGCCTCCTGAAAAAAAGAGCGGGGAGTGGATCACTCCCCGCTTTTTTCAAGCTCTCGTATGACTATTTTTTTGATCAGCACATCGGTATATTGCAGGGTGTGCTGCTTGGGGCTGCCGCCCGTGTATTCTTCTATGCGGAAGATAAAGGGATAAACGCCTATGATGGTCGCGGCGTCGTTGGAAAAATGCAGCTTCGGGGAAGGAGAAATGTCGATATGAATATGCGGATCGGTCTGATACAGACGCTCGATCTGCCCCCGGACGCCCTGAATGGCAGGAAGATCATCCAAAACCGGTTTCACCTATCACCTCCTTTGACACAATCCTTCCGACAGATTCCCTTTCTTCAGCAGCTTGGCAAAGCCGGCGATCGATACGATGGGCGTTTTGAATTCATGGGAAAAGTTGTTGATGAAATCGCTGCGCAGCATTTCGGTGTTTTCCAGCTCTTCCGCCATTTTATTGAAGCTTGCGCAAACCTCTTCGGACACCGGCAATTTCCCGAACTTTCCCTTGAATTGCAGCCGCGCCTTAAAATCGCCGGACGCCAGCCGGTTCATCTGGGTGATGATTTTATTGATCGGCCGCAGGGGAAATTTCCCCACAAACGTCGATAAAATCGCGCCGAAAATCAGGCTGTTGATCGCAAGCAGAACCATGATCCTCAGGAAGGAAAGGGTCCCGTTTTCATTCACCGAAACCATCCCGAGCCGGATCCAGATATAGCCCAGCACCATGGCCAGGCCCAGCGTTGCGATGATAAACGCCATGATGACCGCCGCAAGCAGCAGCGTCAGAGAGATCCGATACTTTCTTTCGTTGCGATTCATTTCTTTTTTACCGCCCTGTATCCGAGCCCTCTTACCGACTCTATTTCAAATTCGTTCCAATCCTCAAACCTTTTGCGGAGCCTGCCGATATGCACCGTTACCGTCTCCCAGCCGGTTTCGCTTTCGCTGCCCCAGATTTCATCCATCAGCTGGAGCCGGGTGAAGATCCGCCCGGGATAAGAAAGCAGCTTATAAAGCAGCAAAAACTCCTTCTGCGGCAAAACGACGGTTTCACCCTCTCTGCTGACGCCGAAGGAATTATAGTCGAGAAGGACGCCGCCGAACCGCAGCTTCTTCTCATGGACGATCTGCGCCCGGCGCAGCAGCGCCTTGATCCGCAGCAGCATCTCTTCTTCATCGATGGGCTTGGTGATGTAGTCGTCTGTTCCCACCAGGAACCCCTTGCGCTTATCGGCGGGGAGCTGCCGAGCCGATACCATCAGGATCGGCAGGTCGTTGTTTGTTTCGCGCAGCAGCTTTGTAAATTCATAGCCGTCCATTTTCGGCATCATGATATCCAGAACAACAAGATCCACATGCTCCCGATCCAGGACCTCAAGGGCCGAAACGCCGTTATCGGCGGTAAACACTGTATAATTCTCCGCTTTCAGAATCGCCTCCAGCAGCATGCGGGTGTGGCGGTCGTCGTCGACAACAAGAATTTGAAACATGAGCATTCTCCTTTACCCAAAGCTGCGATCATCCTATCGCAGGATCCTAAACCGAATCTAAACTTTGTTTCTTTTATTTTTTTATTGTCTTTTTTCCCCGACGTCAAGTAACCGCCATAAAAAAAGGGACGGACATCCAACTGTCCGTCCGGACGCCGCCGGGCAGTCTTTTGCCCGGCGGCGCGCTGTTTCTATTAAAAGAAGCCGTTATACACCATTTTCCCGATGCACAGCACGACAAAAATCCAAAGCCAGGGGCTCATCAGCGGATCGCCGTAGGCCAGGCTGCGGGCGCTCTTTTTCAGGCGGCCGCTCTTGCCCAGCAGCTCGGCGGACGCCGTTTCCAGCATTTTCAGCGTAAAGATCAAAATTAGGAAGCAGCCCAGAACCACGAAGATTACAAACAGCTGATCCTGCAAAATATACCGGATAAATTCACTCTGCCGGGCGATCAGCAGCGCGATGCCGTTGTTGACCGCATGGGCAAAGATGGCCGGCCATACGCTGCGGAACATCGCCGTCAGCACCCCGTAGCAGCAGCCGGCGACAAACAGCGCGGGGATCTGGAGAGGATTGGTATGGAACAGGGCAAACAGCAGCGCTGTCAGCAATACGCCGATGGTCACGCCGTATTTTTCATATTCGCCCTGCACCAGCCCGCGCAGCAGCAGCTCTTCCGCAAAAGCCGGAAGCAATACCGTGGTAAAGACCAGCATGCCGGTTCCCGTCCCGCTCAGATCCACGATCGAATTTTGAAACTCCGTATGCAGCACCAGCCTGCCAAAGGCGCTCATGCCCGCCTGAAGGAGGGTGCAGATGATGCAGACGGAAACGCCGAACAGCAGAATAAACAGCCAGTATTTCGGGTGCACCATTTTCAGCCGCAGCGCCTTGCGCCCTTTATAGCGGTGCCCTTTGACGTAGATCAGCATGGGGAGCAGATACACCGCAAGATACACCAGCACCGTCAGCCCCGGGCTGAAAACGGGGAGCCATTGCCGGCAGAGGCTCAGCCCCAGCAGCAGCACCAAAACGGCCAGCAGGAGGCCGGATATATCTCTGGAAACGTCCTTTTTTTCGCTCATGCGTATACGATTCCCCGGGCGATCTCCGCCGCTTTTTCAGGAGAAGCCACCCGCGCCACCAGCGCCAGCGCAAAATCCACCGCGGTTCCGGCGCCCCGGGAGGTGATGATGTTTTCGCTTTCCACAACCGGATCGGTCAGCACCTGCGCCCCTTCCAGCGTTTCCTCCATTCCGGGATAGCAGGTGGCGCTCCGCCCCTTAAGCAGCCCCAGGCCGCCCAGAACCGAAGGCGCCCCGCAGATGGCGGCGATCCATTTTCCGGCGTCGTTTGCCCGCCGGAGCAGCGCCGCGACCTCCGGGCTTTTTCCCAGATTTTCATAGCCCGGATAGCCACCGGGCAGCACCACCATATCCATGGCGTTGAAATCCAGCTCCGCCATCGGCAGATCTGCCGCCATCGTGACGCCCCGGGCGCCCCGGACGGCAGCAGCTCCGTTCACCGAAACCAGCTTCACCTCCGCGCCCGCCCGGCGCAGAAGATCCGCCGGCGCGATGGTTTCCAGCTCCTCAAAGCCTTCCGCCAGTAAAATATAAACTGTTTTCATCCTTGCATTACCTCCGCTTCATACTTCATCAGCAGCTCGCTGGGCTGATAGCTGAGCTTTGCCCGGCGCAGGCCTTCGTCGCCCGCGTCGTCCTCCCGGTTGATCCACCGCACCGCCGGGGGCAGGCTGCGCACAAATTCCCGGTTGATCATCGGATAAGCGCCCCGCAGCTCCGCCTCGGCCTTTTCCGCATGGACGCAGAACCCGGCCTTGCCCATCGGCTCCCCATAGGTAAACGCGCAGATCGCGCCCTCCGCATACAGCACCATGCCGGTATAGCCCAGCTCCCTGAAATGCCGCAGTCCCCGCCGGACCGCGCAGCCCTCCCGGGCCAGGGAAACGTCGTGCAGACAGTCGTTCTTTTCGCACCATTGGGCGCTGAAGGCCAGAACCTCCTCCAGATTGTCTTCACTCAAAGGGCGGGTTTCCCACCGGTGGTTCTGCTCAAAATAATTGATGTGGTTCCGCTTGGCCGCCAGCTTTTTCCCCACCAGCGTTTCCAGCGCGTCCCGGTCGTAAATATAGTCGGCGCTGTTGCGCCGCTCCCGGAAGGAGAACCGGCCGGGAAAGGTATGCTCCAGCCATTCCCTGCAGCGGCTGTCGACGCCCAGAAAACGGGTGGCGCCCTCCGCCAGAAGCTGCTCGGTGAGCGCCTGCTTCTCCGGGCCGACCGGGATCGCATACCGATCGCCCCACCGGGCGACAAAGCTATCCCCGGCTACCGCCAGGCGCGCGTCGTAGCACGCGGACCAGCAAAACAGATTCCCGAAGGTCTGATCGCAGATCCGCATATCCTCCGCCCTTGACGCCCGATCCACCGTTGCCTTCTGGGAAAGTTCCGGAATTTTAAAGTCCAAGGTCATCATACACCTCTTTTTTAATCTGATCGAAAATGATTTCAAAATTTTCCTGCTTGCTGCGGGGCTCCCCGGAGGCGTCGTACATCGGAGTGATATGCCAGCCAAGGCGCTTGCCCACATAAAGCGCGCAGCGCCGGCTGTTTTCCAGATAGCCGACGTCCAGCTCATGGATATCCTTTTTGGAAAGATCGCCCCGGTAGCGGCGCTCGATCAGCCGCTGAGAGATTTCCGGAAGCATGTCCAGATAAATCACGCCGTCGGGCCGGGGCAGACCCAGCTTATTGTATTCAAAATCCGAAAGCCAGGCCACAAACGCATCCCACTCCGATTCCGGCAGCTTGCTCGTCTGGTGCACGATATTGGAGGTGGTATACCGATCCGCCACCAGGATCACGCCCTCGTCATAAAGCTTCTGATATTTTGTCCGGAACCCGGCAAAGCGGTCGGCGGCAAAGAAAACCGACGCCGCATATGCGTTGACGTCCTCCGCCCGGGAGCCGAACTCCCCATGCAGATACATCTGCAAAAGCGCGCTGGAGGGCGATTCATAGTCCGGAAAGGAGATCCGCATCGCCGGAAAGCCCAGCTCATTGAGCCGGGCGGTCACCAGCTTGGAATGGGTACCCTTGCCGCTTCCGTCCAGCCCGTCTATCACCAACAATCTGCCCATTTTCTACGCTCCCAGAAATTTTTCCCGCATTTCCTGCATCCGCCCGCAGGACATTTTCCCCTCCGGGCAGTTGCCCCGCACGCAGGGCGGGCCGGCCAGCCGGAATATCGTGGGGCAGACCTCCCGCACCGCAAACAGCATCCGCGTGGCCAGCTCCCGGATCTCCCACTGCGCCCGGTTGCAGCAGCGCAGCCGGAAAAAATTCAGCAGGCTGCGAGCGTTCATCGTTACCATCATCTTGGTCGTGCAGCCGTTGGGCAGCAGAAAGCGGGCGTCCTCGATCGCTTTTTTCTGATCCGCGCCCCCCGCGCCTTCCATCAGCAGCGCCGTCATCCGGGTATACCGCGCGGAAAGCTCTTCCATCGTGTCCGTATACAGCGCCATCGCCTCCGGATTGGCCGCTATGGCCGGCGGCACCACATAGGCAAAGCCGTCCTCCGCCACATAGCGCTGGCTCTGCACGCTGAACGAGGCGTGCCGGTGCCGGGTGATCTGCGCCAGCAGCGCCCGGGACACGTTTTCGATCCCGAAGGTGAAGCTGATATGTTCGATCGGGCTCTCATGCCCCATGGAGGAAAGCATCTCCAAAAAGCTCTCCACCTTTTCCGCGCTCAAACCGTCCAAAACCGTATCGATATCTGCTCTGGCATAGCAGAGCTTCGCCGCCGCCGCAACGATTTTTTCGGCGTCCGGCGTATGGCTCAGCAGCCGGACCCGCATATTTGCTTCTCCCATTTTCCTTCTCCTTGCTGAAAAAGGCGGCACCGCCGCCTTTTATTTTTTTTCCTTTTTGATGCTCATGAGGAAGAAGGGCAGCCTGGCTACCCGGCTGATCCGCTTCGGCTCCATGGCGATGCGGTAAAGCCATTCCAGCCGCAGCCTGATCATCCAGCGGGGCGCACGCCGGACATTTTCGCCCAGCACGTCCAGCGTGCCGCCCAGACCCAGCATGACGCCGATCTTCAGCGCCGGCCGGTTCTTCGCCATCCAAAGCTCCTGCCGGGGCGCCCCCAGGCAGACGAACAGCATATCCACGTCCAGACGGTTGATTTCCGCGATGATCTCCGGCTCTTCCTCCGGCTTGAAATATCCGTCCCGCAGGCCGACGATCTGAAGCCCGGGCAGTTTTTCTTCCATCCGGCGCTTCGCCGCCTCCGCGACCCCCGGCCGGGCGCCGAGAAAGTAGACCCGCTTTCCTTCCGCCGCCGACCGCTCCAGCAGATGCGTCGCCAGCTCGATCCCGGCGACCTTCTCCTTCAGCGGCGTGCCCAGCCGCTTGGCGGCCATCAGCACGCCCACGCCGTCCGGCACCACATAGTCGGCCTGAAGCAGAGCCTCCCGCACCGCCGGATCCCGATGAAACATCTGAAGAATCTCCGCATTGGGCGTCACAACGATTTTACTGGCGCGTGCCCCAAAAAAACCGTAAACATCGTTTACAGCCTGCTCCATTGTTACGTTCTGAACAGACAAGCCCAAGATCGAAACGCCCATAGCTCTCTCCTTCTTCATATCAATTATTGTAAGTATACCACATTCTGCTCATTGATTGCAATAAAAACTTGAAGTTCCGCCCAAATTTTGTTATAATCAGTAGCAGAAAAGAGGTGACCGCCTGTGGTGAAGCAAAAAGACTTCCATTTCCCCTCCCCGGCCGACGGGATTTCGCTGGAGGGAACGTATCTCTATCCGGACGCGCCGAAAGGCGTGGTTCAGTTCCTGCACGGCATGGCGGAGCACAAGGGGCGCTATACCGGCGTGATGACGGCGCTGGCCGAAGCGGGATACGCCACCGTCATCCATAACCACCGCGGGCATGGAAGTTGCCCTCTAACCGGGCATTTCGGCGCCGCCGGCGCAGAAGGGCTGATCGCCGACGCCCGGGAGGTTTCCCGGCTGGCGCGGGATAAATTTCCCGGGCTGCCTCTCTACCTTTTCGGCCACAGCATGGGCAGCCTGATCGCCCGCTGCTATCTGAAAAGATACGACGACGCGCTGGACGGCCTCTTCCTCTGCGGAACGCCCTATGCGGCGCCGGCGGCCATTGCGGCGGGGCGGGCCTTTATCGCGCTGAAGATCCGGATCCACGGCGACCGGTACCGCTCCACCACCGTCAACAGGCTGGTGACGGGCGCCTTCAACCGCGCGATTCCCCATCCCGCGTCGCCCCATCAGTGGATCTCCTGCAACGAGGAAAACGTCGCCGCCTACGACGCCGACCCGCTCTGCGGCTTCTGCTTTACCCTCAACGGGTTCCGGGCGCTGATGGCGCTGATGCAGGAGGCTTATTCCCGGCGCGGCTGGGCGCTGCGCCACCCTGCACTGCCGGTCCATCTTCTTTCCGGAACGGAGGATCCCTGCCACGGCGGTTTGAAAAATTTCCAAAAGACCGTGGATCTGATCCGCGGCAAGGGCTACCCCACTACCGCGATCCTTTTCCCCGGTATGCGTCATGAGATCCTGCGGGAAAAGGAAAGCCCGCAGGTTTTTGCCCATATCATCAACGTATTGGGGGAAATGGAGGAACCATGAGTTTACTGGACAATCGCCTGCAGACGGTGCTCTCCCTGGTGCCCGAGGGCAGCGTCCTGCTGGACGTCGGCACCGACCACTGCAAGCTTCCTGCGGAAGGGCTCCGCTCCGGCCGGCTGGCCGAAGCCTTTGCCTCCGACCTGCGGGAAGGCCCTCTGCAGGCCGCCAAAAAGCAGCTCGGCGGGCTGGGCATGGCCGCGCAAATCCCCCTTTTTCTTTCCGACGGGCTGCGGGACGTCCCCAAAGACGTGCTGACCCGCCTGACCGCCGTTTCCATCGCCGGAATGGGCGGAGAGGCCATCCGGCAGATCCTCGGCGAAGCGCCGGTCGAGCCGCCCCTCTGGATTTTGCAGCCGATGAGCGCCATTTATGAGCTGCTGGACTTTCTTGCCGCCGCAGGCTATGCCGTCGAACAGGGGGTTCTCGCCCGGGAGGACGAAAAATTCTACCGGGCCTTCACCGCCCGGAAAACCGGCGTGCCCTATCCCGCCGATTATTTCGGGATGCACCGCGGCGATCCCCTTTATCTTCCCTATCTGGAAAGGGAAGAACGCCGGACGGCGGCGGCGCTGGCAGGGCTGCGCTCTGCCCGATCTCCCGATCCGGCACGCATCAAAGCGGCGGAAACGCTGCTGCAATCCATCAGGAGGGCCATGTTATGACGACCATTCACGATATCTACCTGTTTTTGAATACCTACTGCCCCTTTGATCTGGCGGAGAGCTGGGACAATCCCGGCCTGAACGTGGGCTGGAGCGACCGCCCGGCCGAAAAGGTTCTGCTGGCCATGGACGTCACGGAAGATGTAATCGCCGCGGCCGCCGCGGCGGGATGCCAGCTGATTATCACCCATCATCCGCTCTTTCTCTCCCCGGTCAGCCGGATCACCGGCGATACCCCGGAGGGGCGCCGCGCCCTGCTGCTTGCCGAGAGCGGGATCGCCCATATCGCCTGCCATACCAATCTGGATGCCGCCGAAGGCGGCGTTAATACCTGCCTGGCGGCAGCCTGCGGCATCAGCAGCCCGGAGCCCTTCGGCGGCTTCGGCTGGCTCGGCGCCTGCTCCACCACCCTTTCCGCCCTGGTGGAGCGGCTCAAAAACCGCCTCCCGGCAGCCCTTTGCACCGGCGTGCGCTGCCGAGAAACCGTAAGCAGGATCGCCGTTGTGGGCGGCAGCGGCGGCGGACTTCTGGAGGAGGCGGCGGCGCTGGGCTGCGATACCTTTGTGACCGGCGAGGCAAAGCACCACCATCTTCTGCTGGCGCAGGAGCTTGGCGTCAACCTGCTGATTTTCGGTCACTATGAAACCGAAGCCATCGTTCTGCCCCCGCTGGCCGCGGCGCTGGAAAAAGCCTTCCCCGGCCTTTCCTTTCTGATCGCGAAAAGAAAACCCCCTATGGAGATCCTTTGAAATGGCACTTGACGCTTGTTTTTTAACCCATCTGACCCGGGAGATCAACGAAAAGACAGCCGGCGCCCGGGTAGAAAAGATCTATCAGCCCGGCAAGGATGAGCTGTTGATCCATCTGCGGACGCCCGCCCAGCGCCTCCGGCTGCTCTTCTGCTGCACCCCCAGCTGCGCCCGGATCACCCTCACCGAAAAGGAGGCGGAAAACCCCGCCCAGCCCCCTCTTTTTTGCATGGTGCTGCGCAAGCACCTCACCGGGGCGCGGGTCGAGCGGGTTTTCATGCCCTCCTTTGAGCGGGCGGTATTTATAGAGTTTACCGGAAAAAACGATTTTTTTGAGCCGGTGCGGAAATTCCTGGTTCTGGAGATCCTGGGGCGGACCTCCCAGCTGATCCTGATGGATGAGGATCGGAAGATCATCGAAGCCATCCGGCACGTGGACGTCACCGCCGGCCGGCAGATTCTGCCCGGCCTGAAATACGAACCGATCCTGCCCCAGGACAAAAAAATCTTTTCCGAGGCCTGCGCCGCCGATCTGGCGCTCCTCACGGCCACCGATAAGCCCCTATGGAAGGCGATCATGGATACCTACAGCGGCATCTCGCCCATCGTGGCGCGGGAGCTGGCCTTTCAGAGCGCAGGCAGGATCGACCCCCCTGCCAACGACCTGACGCCCAATCAGAAAAACAGGCTTTCCGACGCGCTGGAGCAGGCGGCGGAGGGGCTGGCCGCCCATCGCTGCCAGCCAACCGCCGTACGGGAAAAGGGCAGCGGGAAATGGCTGGACTTTTCCTTCATGCCGATCGGCCAATACGGCCCCTCCGCCGAAACGGCCTCCTATCCGTCGCCGGTGGCGCTGATCGAAGATTATTATGAAAAAAGCGCCGAAAGCGTGCGGCTCCGGCAGAAAACCCGGGACGTGGAGCTGCTGCTGACCCGTACCGCCGCCCGCATCGAGCGCACCATGCGGGTGCGGGAAAAGGAGCTGGAGGAAGGGAAAAAAGCCGATCATTACCGGATCTGCGGCGAGCTGCTCCAAAGCAATTTGCACCAGATCAAAACCGGCATGACCTCCATCACCGTGGAAAACTACTACGACAACTGCGCCCCCTTCACCATCCCCCTCCGGCCGGACAAAAACCCCCAGCAAAACGCCCAGCTCTATTTCAAAAAATACAGCAAGGCGAAAACCTCCGCCCGGGTCGTGGCCGATCTGATCCGCCAGAACCGGGAGGATCTCTCCTATCTGGACAGCGTTTTCCTCAGCCTCTGCGACTGCGAAACCTCCGCCGACGTGGATCAGATCCGAGAGGAACTGATCCGAACAGGCTTCTGCAAAAACCGCCGGAAGGGCGCTGCCCGCCCGGCAGCCGCGGCGGGGCCCCGGAAGTTTCTTTCTTCCTCCGGCTTTACCATTCTGGCCGGCCGCAACAACATCCAAAACGATCAGCTTACCGTCAAGCTCTCCCGGAAGGACGATCTTTGGCTCCACGCCAAGAATATCCACAGCGCCCACGTGCTGATCGTCCGCGGCGGACGGGAGGAGATCGACGATCAGACCATTCTGGAAGCGGCCTCCATCTGCGCCTACTACAGCAAGGGAAAAAACGCGCCGAAGGTGGAGGTGGATTACTGCCCCGTTTCCCATGTCCGCAAGCCGAACGGCGCCCGCCCCGGCATGGTGGTCTACGACAATTATTATTCCGTTCTGGTGGAGCCGAAGCTCCCGGAGCAGGAGGAAAAATCCTCCGCATCCCGCAGCTGACCCCGCCCGGGGCGCCGTCAAAAGGAAAGCGCGGGCGGCAATGCCGCCCGCTGCCCATAAAAAAGCCCCTCCTGCGGCAGCCTGAAAATCAGGCTGCCGCAGGAGGGGCTTTTGCCGTCCTTTGGTTTTCGTTGCGGATCAAAGCAGGCGGTCGTCATACTGCGCCCGCTCGCCCCCGATGAATTTAGGGCGGGTGCGGGCCGCCAGCAGCCGGGCGTTGCCGATTTTATCCTGCTGCAGCCGGCAGGGCACCGCCACCTCTTTGAGGTGCATCCCGATCAGCGTTCCGCCGATATCCAGCCCCGCCTCGGCGGCAACGTGTTCCACCGCGACCGGATCCCGGAAAAGCTGGTAGACAGCCGCGGCAAAGGATCCGCCCGCCTTGGGCTGCGGCACCGCGTTGACAACGGAATAGCCCCGCTGCTCCGCCACCGCCCGCTCCACAATCAGCGCACGATTAAGATGCTCGCAGCACTGGGCGGCCAGATAGACCCCCGCTTCCCGGCAGGCTGCCAGGATCCCTTCGGCCACCTGCCGACCCACCTCGGGGGCGGAATGGGTGCCGATCTTTTCGCCTGCGATCTCGCTGGAGGAGCATCCTACCGCCAAAAGCCCGCCGGCCTTCAGCCCGCTCAGCGCAATCAGCTCCTTTGCGGCGGCGTATGCCTGATTTTTAAATTCTGTATTCATTACCTGTCGTCCTTTCATAAATTATATTGAAATCAACCGGGAGGTTTACGATGATGGAACTGACTTTTGAATGCCTGAAGGAAAAGGAAGTGATCGTGGCCTGCAGCGGAAAAAAGCTGGGCTACCCGAAGGATTTTATCATCCGCTGCGACTGCGGCCAGATCGAATCGCTGATTCTCTGCCGCAGGGGCGGATTCTTCCACCGCGGCGATCTGCGCGTCCCCTGGTGCGACGTGGAAAGGATCGGCGACGACGTTATCTGGGTGCGCAGGGAACCGGCCTGTCTTTAACCGCCGACCGCCAGATCCCGGATCCAGCGGAAACGGTTCACCTTGACCGCCGCCACGATACACTTGAGCAGCTGATCGCTCTTCAGGCAGAGAAATACCACCCAGACCGGCGCGCCAAGACGGCTGGCGATGATTGCCGACGGCAGCACCACCAGAAAGACGAAGATGGTATCGTTTTTGAATACAAAGGAGGTATCGCCGCCCGCCTTGACCAGCGATCCGAGGCAGCAGGCCTCATAGCAGGATCCGATGATGGTAACGGAGAGCACCGAAAGAAACTGATTGGCCACCGCCCGGGTCCCGGCGCTGACGCCCTGATACAGCGAAATGAAAAACCCTCTGCAACCAAAGACCAGCGCGCCGGAAAGCAGGCCGATCCCGATAAAAATGATCTGGCAGGTGCGCGCATATTCCCGCACCCGGTCCCGGCGCCCCTCGCCAATGGTCTTGCCGATCAGAATGGAAACCCCGCCCCACAGCCCGTTCAGCCAGACGTAGATCAGATTGTTGATGTTGTTGGTGATGCTGGCGGCGGCGGTGACGCTTTCCGTTGCCACGCCGGGGGCAGAATAGCTGCCGAGGATCGCCGTCTGGCAAAGGATGTTGACCGCCCAGACCAGATCGCCGGCCGCCACCGGGAGGCCATAGCGCAGATACTGGCGCAGCATCCCCGCCGAGGAGCGAAAAACGTCCCCCAGCCGCATTTGCAGCCGCCGGTCGACACGAAATACATAAACGATCAAAACGGTGCATTCCACCATCCGCGCGATCAGCGTGGCGATCGCCGCGCCGCGGACGCCCAGAGCCGGGAAGCCCCACAGCCCGAAAATCAGCAGACTATTCAGCAGGATATTGACCACCAGCGCGATCGCCGACGCCACCACCCCGATCCGCACCTGTTCCACGCTGCGCATGGAAAAGACCAGAATCTGGGCAACGGCATAAAAGAGAAAGCTCCAGCAGAGGATCTGCAAATAGGCCGCGCCCTCGCTGAGGGTGCCGGGATCGCTGCTGAAAAAGGAGAGCACCTGGCGGGGCAGAAGAAAGGAAACCGCCGTGATCGCCGCCGCGCAAAAGCCTGCGATCCGCAAAACCAGACCCAGCAGCCGCCGGATCGGCTCCATCTCGCCTTTTCCCCAATACTGGGTGGACAAGATCATCATCCCGCTCCCCAGCCCGACCATCAGCTGCTGGAGCAGGAACTGGATCTGCCCGCCGATATAGACGCCGGACACCGCTTCGTCGTAAAGCTGCCCGATCATCACGTTATCGGCAAAGCCCACTAAAAAGGTAATCAGACCCTGCAGGGAGATCGGAATGGCAAGGGTAAAGACCGTTTTATAAAAATACCGGTCCCGGGTGATCCACTTCAAGCTCCTTCTCCTCCTTGGATTTTTAATCATAAGTCATTATAGGCGCATTGCTTTATTTTTGCAAGCCCTATTTTCAAACTGCCGAAAACCCGCTCCGCGATCATCAAAAAAACAGCTAAATCTCCTGTTTTGGTCTTGCAATGTATATTTTATAATGCTATAATTATTTAATAACTATTTGTCCGCCGAACCCGGCGGCAAAATCTTCCAAAGGCGACGATGGGGAAAGGAGGTGCGTCCCTTGAGCGAATTTCTGGCGTCGCCGACGCTCGATTATCTGCTGCGGCTGCTTCTGGCCGCCGCCTGCGGGGGCGCCATCGGCCTGGAACGCAGCTTCCGGCGCAAGGAAGCCGGCGTGCGCACCCATATGATCCTTTCTCTGGCCTCCGCCCTTTTTATGATCCTCTCCAAATACGCCTTCTTCCAGAATCAGGGCGGAGCGGATCCCACCATGATCGCCTGCCAGATCGTCATGGGTATCAACTTCCTGGGCGCCGGCATCATTTTCCGCACGAAAAATTCCGTCACCACCGGTCTGACCACCACCGCCGGCATCTGGGCCACCACCGCGATCGGCATGGCCTGCGGCGCCGGCATGAGGGCGATGGCAATCCTCTGCACCCTGCTGACGCTGGCACTGCATCTGACCATGAATCGCCTCAATATCGGCGGATCCGCCCTGCTGCCTCAGGAGCTGCAGATCACCATGCGCAACTCCCCCCGGCCCTGGGACGTGCTAAGCCGGGAAAAGCAGGCCCGCAATATCCAGATCCTCTCTTCCCGCATCAACCGGAAATCCGATGAGAAAACCATCACGCTGATCCTCCAGATCCGCGCGGAAAAGCCCATCACCTTTGAGGATACCCTCCGCCTCATCGATCAGAATCCGGATATCCATGATATTTCCATTTAACCCAGTAGAAAGGAGTTTTTTCCAAAAATGGCAGCCTTTTTTGACACTCTTGTAGAGTTCTTTACCGCCCAGCATCTGTTGTCCTATTTTCTGCGCATCGTCGTGGCCGCCTTCTGCGGCGCCGTGATCGGCCTGGAACGCACCAAACGCTCCAAGGAGGCCGGGATCCGCACCCACTGCATCATCGCCTGCGCCTCCGCCCTGATCATGGTCATCTCAAAATACGGTTTTTCCGATTTGGTGGACGCTTCCGGCATGACGCTGGCCGGCACCCGCGGCGTGGATCCCTCCCGGATCGCCGCCCAGGTCGTCAGCGGCATCTCCTTCCTGGGCGCCGGCGTGATCTTCAAAAACGGCAGCACCGTTAAGGGTCTGACGACCGCGGCTGGCATCTGGGCCACCGCCGGCGTGGGGCTGGCCTGCGGCGCAGGGATGTATGCCATCGCGATTTTCGCGACTCTGCTGATCCTGCTGATCCAGCTGCTGATGCATAAATTCAACGTGGGCTACGACGCCTTTTCCAATAGCGAGATCCGCATCACGATGGTCGACACTCCGGAAATCCGCCAGGTGCTCAGGGATAAGCAAAAGGAGCTGGGCATTACCATCACCAGCTCCCGCATCACCGCCTGCAGCGACAATACCATCAATCTGGTGCTTCAGGTGCGCCTGAAATCCTCCATCTCCTTCAAAGAGGTTCTTGCGTTCATGGATGAGCATCCTGAAATCAAATCCCTGAGCATCTGATATGAACTACATTGTTTTCGATATGGAGTGGAATCAGCCCTACTCCAAGGAATCGGCCATTCAGTCCCCCATCTATCTGACCGGCGAGATCATTCAGATCGGCGCCATCAAGCTCAACGAAAAGGCCCAGGCCATCGACTGCATCAACCTGCTGGTCGCCCCGACCTTTTACCGCAAGCTGCATCACCGCATCAGAAAAATGACGGGGCTGGATCCCAAAATGCTGAAGGATCAGAAAAAATTCAAGGAAGCCATTGCCGAGTTCCGGGAGTGGTGCGGCGCGGACTGCCTGATGCTCTCCTGGGGCTACGACGATCTGCAAATCCTTCGGGACAATCTGCTGATGCACGATCTGGAGGAGGATTGGCTCCCGCCCTGCCTCAACCTGCAGGGAATCTTCAACCACCAGATCGCCCATGAGAACCGGCAGTTCTCTCTGGAGCACGCCATGGAAATGCTGGATATCGTTCCCACCCTTCAGGCGCATAACGCCTTCAACGACGCCATTTATACCGCCCGGGTCGCCAAATGCCTGGATCTTCGGGAAGGGATCCGCAATTACCCGGAGCTGAACGGCATCCTCTGGTACAGTATGCACGGCGTTAAGGAAACCTTTCCCAACTTCCGCAGCAGGGAAAGGGCGCTGGCCGACCACCGGCTGAAAAAGCTTTCCTGCCCCATCTGCGGTAAGACCCTGAAGGTGCGGCATTTTACCGAGATCGATGAAAAAAATCAGGCGGCGGAGCTGCAAACCCGCCACGGTCTCCTTTCGGTCCGATTGAAAATCATGCAGACCCAGAAAAAAGCATATTATATTAAAAGAACCGTCCGTTTTGTCTGAAACGGCTTGTTTATTCGGAACCCTCCGGCGCCGCCGGAGGGTTCCGGCTTTTCCGCCGCCGCCTTTTTAAAGCTTTGTTCGCGCATTACTCACATTTTCAACAAATCCGTCGGTTATACTATCTTCAACACCGCAAAGGAGTGATCGCCATGAAATATAAAGCCATCGGCTGGATGCTGATCCTCTGCCTCCTGCTGGCCGGATGCAGCCGGTCAGAGGGGCAGGGCTCCGCCTCCGAGCCCCGGGAAGAAGCAACGGAAAGCTCAGAAACGGCAGAGAGCACAGAAACAGCGGAAAGCGTTGATCTTTCTGCAATGGATTTCACCTTTTCCGACCGTGACCTGAGCGGCATCTACGACGCAGGGACGGCCGCCGCCGTTTCCGCAGACGGAAAAATCACCGCCGCCGGCACCTATCTTCTTACCGGCAGCAGAACGGAAACCCTCGTTATTGCCGCCGGGGAAAACGACAAGGTCCAGCTGGTGCTGGACAACGCCGACCTGCAGTACGCGGACGGCCCCGCGATCTATATCCAATCGGCCGACAAGGTGCTTCTCACGCTGGCGGAGGGATCCGTCAACACCCTTTCCGACGGCAGCTCCTATACCCTGACCGACGGCGATACCACCCTGGACGCCGCCCTTTTCAGCAAGGCGGATCTGACCGTAAACGGAGCGGGAACGCTGAACATTACCGGCAATTATAAGCACGGCATCGTTTCCAAGGACGATCTGGTGATCGCCGGAGGCGTTCTGAACGTCACCGCCGAAAAGGTGGGGCTGAACGGCAAGGACTGCGTAAAAATCAACGAAAGCAGCATCACGATCCAGGCGGGAAGCGATGGGATCCGGTCGGACAATACCGAGGACGCCGAGCGCGGCTTTGTCTACGCGAAAGGCGGCAGCCTGACCATCACCGCCGGGAACGACGGAATCCAGGCCGAAACCGCTCTGCTGGCGGAGGACGCCGCCCTTGCGATCACCGCCGGAGGCGGCAGCGGAAGCGGCGGGCTGAGCTCCTCCGAAGAATCCTATAAGGGTCTGAAGGCAGGCTCCACCCTGCTCTTTACCGGCGGCAGCACCGAGATCGATTCCAGGGACGACTGCATCCATTCCAACGACACCGTTCAAATCACCGGCGGCGCCCTGACCCTCTCTTCCGGCGACGACGGGATCCATGCCGACACCGAGCTTGCGATAACCGGCGGGGAGCTCCGCATCACCCAAAGCTATGAAGGGCTGGAAGCCAGCCGAATCCTGATCAGCGGCGGCATGAACCCGGGCGGTATGAACCCCGGCGGCATGAACCCCGGCGGCGGGCGAAACAACGCTCCCCGCTGACCCGACCCGTAAAAAAGGGCGCGGAGCCTGCTCCGCGCCCTTTTGGTTATTCCGTTATCACTTCGTCCACATCCTCCCGGCGGCAAAGGGTATAAAAATAGGTTCTCCCATATTTGCTGCGGTCGCAGAGCAGGATCTTCCTTTTCGCCCTGCTCAGCATCACCTGCCGGAGATGCACCTCCTCCATCGCCAGATCCGTTACCAGCCCCTCCTCATTGAGCCCATGGCAGGAAAAAAAGAGCAGATCCGCATTGATGTTCCGCACAAATTCTTCCGCATGATGCCCCACATACGAAAGGGAATGGTTCAGCAGCTGCCCGCCGGTGCAAAGTGTGGTGATATTATGCTCCGCCAGCTCCACCGCCGTCTTGGCGCCGCTTGTTACCACCAGCAGACCCTTGATCCCCTCCAGATACCGCACCATCCGGTTGACGCTGGAGGAACCGTCCAGCAGGACGACCATCCCCTCCTTCACATAGGCCGCCGCCCGCTCCGCCATCCGCTCCTTTGCGCTGCTCTGGCTCTGGGCGCGGATGGTCAGCGGGATCTCCCGATTCGCCGCGGTGAGGGGAATGGCGCCGCCGTATACCTTCTTTAACAGTCCGTTCTTTTCCATCGCCGTCAGATCCCGCCGGATCGTCGGCGCGCTGGCATATAACGCCCGCACCAGCTCCTCCACCGTGACGCCTCCGCTGCGCTCCACCATCTGTAAAATCTTTTGCTGCCGTTCTGCTATCAACATATGATTCACCCTGATTAACTTTGATTTATTTTAAGCACTTTTTTGATCTTTCTTCAAAATAAGCGCCGTTTATTGACTATTTTTGATCACTTTGCTATGATTGTAGCATAAGAATCAAATAGATGCAAGGAGGATTTTTCATGAAAACCACCGCAGTTCGCCTCTATGGAGCAAACGATTTGAGGATTGAAAGCTTTGATCTGCCGGAAATCGGCCCGGAGGAATGCCTGATGCGGGTCGTTTCCGATACCGTCTGCGCCTCTACCTATAAAGCGGTCCTGCAGGGTCCCCGCCACAAGCGCGTCCCGGAGGACGTTGGAGAGAATCCCGTCATCGTGGGGCACGAGATGTGCGGTGAGCTGGTTCAGGTAGGATCCGCTCTGGCCGGAACCTGGAAAGTGGGGCAGAAGGTGGTGATCCAGCCCGCCCTCAAAACCCCCGACGGCCACGATCCGGGCTATTCCTTCCCCCATATCGGGGGCAACACCCTCTACGCGGTCGTGCCGCGGATCGTGCTGGAAAAGGGCTGCCTGGTTCCCTTTGAGGGCGAGGGCTACTATAAAGGCTCGCTGGTGGAAGCCATCGGCTGCGTTCTGCGGGCCTTCAAGGGGATGTATCACACCGATTATACCAGCTACACCCGCACCGACGGCTGCCGGAAGGGCGGGAACTGCATCATTCTCGGCGGCGCCGGACCCATGGGGCTGGCGGCGGCTGAGCTTGCGGTATCCTATGCCGGATGCGCCAAAGTTGTGGTGACGGATCTGAATCAGCAACGGCTGGATTACGCCGCCCGGGTCTGCCCGCCGGACCGCGCCGCCGAAAAAGGCGCGGAGGTGTATTTTGTCAACACCTCCGGCATGGAAAACCCCGTCGAGGCGCTGCGCGCCCTGACCGGCGGCGAGGGCTTCGACGACGCCTTTGTGATGGTGCCCGTCCCCGCCCTGGTCGCGCAGGCGGAGGAGCTGCTGCGGGAGGACGGCTGCCTCAATTTCTTTGCCGGGCCGGCCGTTCATGATATGCCCGGATCCCTCAATCTTTACCGGGTGCACTACGACGGCATCCATCTGCTGGGCACCGCCGGCTCCATTCCGGAGGACACCCGGGACGTGATCCGCCTGATC
Organism: uncultured Clostridia bacterium; assembly: GCA_944387895.1. GTDB lineage: Bacteria > Bacillota > Clostridia > Oscillospirales > QAKW01 > QAKW01. Next base: position 40,736 of record CALXGQ010000006.1, on the reverse strand, counting down.
GAGGAGGGTCAGCTGGATCCCTCCGGCATGATCTCTCATATCATGGGGCTCCGCGCGGTTCCCGACGCCATCTTTGCCATGAAAACCCCCGACGGCGCCAAAAAGGTCTGCTATAACGCGCTGGATATCCCCTGCATCGCCCTGGAGGATCTGCCGAAGCTGGGGCAGACCGATCCCCTCTATCGGGAGCTGGCGGAGCTGGTGGCGGCCAATGGCGGCCGATGGTCCCCGGCGGCGGAAAAGCTGCTGCTGGAAAAAGCGCCCCGGATCCAGCCCTGACCGGCGGCGGGTTGATTCGGAAACGACTGCGGCAAGTATAAAAAAAGCAAAAAAACAGCGCAAAGGGATCTGTTTTCAACGCATTTTGCCCCCTTCCCCCCAAAAAAACAACAACAGAAACGAATGAATCCCGCAAAATGAGCGCGGTTTTCAACGCATTTCATCCTTTTCTCCGCCCCAAAACAACAAAAAACGGCTGAAACCCGTATCCATACAGGGTTTCAGCCGTTTTTTCCATGGCGCGCTGGAGAAGATTCGAACTCCCGGCCTTCTGATCCGTAGTCAGACGCTCTATCCAGCTGAGCTACCAGCGCACAGGCCTTTCTTTTACAAGTCGGAATATATTGTACCACAACTTTTTGGTAAAATCAACCCCCTAATTCATATTTTTTCGCATCCTCCGAGGCGTTCCGGCGCAGAAAAAGCAGACGCTTCGCAGCACGGCAGGCGGCAGGGCGGGGCGCCAAAGACGCCGCAGTATGGCCGGGGGAATGTGGCGTGGGGCGCGGCGCGGGGTGCAGGGTGCAGAACGGCAGGCGGCGGGCGAGGGGCGTGCCGACGAGGCGTGCGTGTCGGTAAGAACGGCGAGTGCCCTTGAGGAAGCGCCAAAATCAGGCGAGAGAGAAACCCAGCCCCCCTGCGAGGGCGGTGATAAGAAAATCACGCGCAATGCGGCCGGACGGCGGGCGGAGGTGCTGAGTGCTGCGGGGCGGGGACGGTGGGAAGCACCAGCAGGAGCAGCGGTGCGGCGGGGTGCAGGGAGTAGAATAGCAGGCGCGGGGGCAGGGCGGCGCGGAGGGGAAAGGCAAAGCGACGGTCATCAGTCAGGAGCTGAATGCAGCGATCAGGACAAAAATCAAATATTCTTTATCCTTTTCTGCATTTACTTTCATTTCAGAATCTTTTATACTATAAAAAAACGAGAAAAGGAGCTGCTGTTATGAACCGTATTTTGAACATGGGCGTCATCTCCTGCAGCGGTATGGCCGAAAGCCACATGATCGCCATTGAAAAGAACCCCCACGCCCGGCTGGCCGCTGTCTGCGACATCGATTTGGAAAAAGCCAAAAAAACAGCCGAAAAATTTCGGGTCGACGCGGTTTTTCAGGATTACCGGGAACTTCTGGCCCTCCGGGAACTGGACGGCGTGGTCATCGTCACCCCCGATCAGCTCCACCGGGAAATGGCGGAGGCGGCTCTTGCGGCCGGAAAGCACGTTCTTTGCGAAAAGCCTCTGGCGCTGACCCGGGAGGATCTGTGCGCCATTGTGCGGGCAGCCCGCGCCAGCGACCGGAAATTTATGGTCGGCCAGATCTGCCGCTATACGCCAGCCTTCAAAAAGGCAAAGGAACTGGTCGCCCGCGGCGAAATCGGAGCGCTGACCTTTGTGGAAAGTGAATACGCCCACGACTACACCGGCATCATCGAGCCGGGCACCTGGCGGGCCGATCCGCTCCGCAACGGCGTGGTGGGAGGCGGCTGCCATGCCGTTGACCTGCTGCGCTGGATCGCCGGCGATCCCTGCCGCGTTACCGCCTATTCCAACCGCAAGGCCTTCCCCCATCTGGACTACGACGACACCACCGTTGCGATCATGCAGTTCCCCGGCGACGTCATCGGCAAGGTTTTCGTTTCGATCGGCTGCAAGCGGGCTTATACCATGCGCACCGTTCTCTACGGAACGGAAGGCACCATCATCGTCGACAACACCTCCCCCCATATGACGGTTTTCAAAAACAGCATGAGCGGCAGCCTTTTTGACGGCGTTCGCCCCATCAACGCGCCGGTGCTGCTCCCGGTAAGCATCTCCAGCCACAATACCATCGGGGAGTTCAATGAATTTTGCGATATCGTCCGCAACGACAAGCCCGTTGTCACCACCGCCGAGGAGGGGGCAAAAACCGTGGCCGCCTGCCTGGCGATCGTGGAATCGGCCGACACCCTGACGACGGTTCTGCCCGATTATCATTTTTGAGTTGCAGTTTTCCTGTTCTTTTGCTATAATATGGAGCGATCCCCGAGGATCGCTCCATCTATTCTATTGCGAGGTTTTGCCATGGATCCGAAATACAACCGCCTGAAATATGCCTGCTATACCACCAACATCACCATGTCGGTGGTGGGAAACCTTCCCCCCATCCTCTTTCTGACCTTTCGTTCCCTCTATGGCATCTCCTATTCCCTGCTGGGCTTTCTGGTTCTGCTCAACTTTTTTACGCAGCTGATCATCGACCTGATTTTTTCCTTTTTCTCTCACCGCTTCAACATTGAAAAAACCGTAAAGGTAACGCCCCTTCTGGCGCTGACCGGGCTGCTGATCTACGCGCTTTGGCCCCTGATCTTTCCAACGGCCGTTTATGCCGGGCTGGTGACGGGAACCATCGTCTTTTCCGCCGCCGCCGGACTGAGCGAAGTATTGATCAGCCCGGTGATCGCCGCCGTCCCCGCCCGGGATCCGGATCGGGAGATGAGCAAGCTCCATTCCGTTTATGCCTGGGGCGTGGTGGCGGTCGCCGTTTTCAGCACCCTCTTTTTGCAGGTTTTCGGCGCGGAAAACTGGCCGTGGCTGCCGCTGCTCTTTCTGCTGATCCCTCTGAGCTCCGCCCTGCTCTTTGCCGGCGCGGAAATTCCGCAGATCAAAACCCCGGAGCGGACGGCGGGCGCCCTTTCCCTGCTGAAAAATCCGGGGATCTGGCTCTCCGTGGCGGCGATCTTTTTGGGCGGCGCCAGCGAATGTACCATGGCGCAATGGTGCTCCGGCTATCTGGAGCAGGCGCTGAATATCCCGAAGGTCTGGGGAGATCTCTGCGGCGTCGCCCTTTTTTCCGTGATGCTGGGGCTTGGCCGCTCCCTCTATGCCAAATACGGGAAAAACCCCGTCCGCATTCTCCTCTGGGGCTCGGCGGGCGCTACCGTCTGCTACCTGACCGCCGCGCTGGCGCGCCTCCCGGTGGTTGCGCTGGCGGCCTGCGCGCTGACGGGGCTATGCGTATCCATGCTCTGGCCCGGCAATTTGATCGTTGCCTCGGAGCGGTTTCCCCAGGGCGGCGTATTCATCTATGCCCTGATGGCGGCGGGCGGAGATCTGGGCGCCTCCATCGGCCCCCAGCTGACCGGGATCATCACCGACGCAGCCATCGCAAGCGAAAAAGCCGCCGGGCTGGCGGAGCGGCTCGACCTGTCCGCCGAACAGCTGGGCATGAAGGCCGGCATTCTGGCCGGCGCCCTTTTCCCGCTCCTTGCCCTGCCGGTTCTCCTGCGGATCCGCAAAAGAAGCGAAAAAGAATCCCCGCGGCGCTAAGGCGCCACGGGGATTTTATTGCGTTTTTCTTTTACTGCGCTTTTCTTTTGCCCTTTTTGATCAGCAACGCGTTGATCTTGCTGGTGGGCTCCAGCAGGCTGCTGATCGACGCGTCGTGGTTCAGTGTATCCAACACATAGGCGATATACTTGGAAAGATCCACCGGGCAGTACCACGGCCGGGAAAGCAGCTCCGGCGTGGCATAGATGCCGTTTGTGGTAAATACCTTGGTGATATATCCGTCGGCTACCGCCTGATCGAAATGCTCCAGGCCGTTGCAGAACAGCCCGAAGGTAGTGCAGACATAGATATTGCGCGCCTTGAGCTCCTTGAGCTTTTTCCCCAGATCCAAAACGCTATCGCCGGAGGAAATCATATCGTCGACGATGATCAGATCCTTTCCGGCTACGTCGGAACCCAGATATTCATGGGCAACGATGGGATTCCGCCCGTTGACCACCCGGCTGTAGTCCCGCCGCTTATAAAACATGCCCAGATCCACGCCCAAAACAGATGAAAAATAAATGCCCCGCGCCATGGCGCCCTCATCCGGGCTGATGATCATCAGATGATCGGGATCAAACTCGATATCCGGCACGTTATTGACCAGCGCCTTGATCATCTGATAGGTGGGCATCACGTTATCAAAGCCATGGGCTGGGATCGCGTTCTGCACCCGGGGATCGTGGGCGTCAAAGGTGATGATATTGGATACCCCCATCGCCACCAGCTCCTGCAGCGCCATGGCGCAGTCCAGGGATTCCCGGCTGCTCCGGCGGTGCTGACGCCCTTCATAAAGCATCGGCATGATGACGCTGATCCGCTTCGCCTTGCCCGCCGACGCCGCGATGATCCGTTTCAGATCGGCATAGTGATCATCGGGACTCATGGGGACGCTCCGGCCGTACATTTTATATTCCACCCCGTAGTTGAACACATCGCAGACGATATAGAGATCCAGGCCTCTTACCGAACGCTTGATCATTCCTTTGGCCTCGCCGCTGCCGAACCGGGGGCAGACGATCTCGATCAGGTAGGAGCCGCGCTCATAGCCCCGGAAGGGAATGGTTTCTTTATGCTCGTTCTCCCGCTCCCTGCGCCATTTGACCAGATAGTGATCGATTCTGCTGCCAATCTCCTCGCAGCCGGGCATCACGATCAGCCCGAGAGGCCCCACAGGAATATTGATCAAATCCTCCAAGTAATCCGCCATTTTCAAATCCTCCTCTTATTACCGTCGTCTTTATTTTTATTTTACTATATCTCCGCCGCTTTGTAAAACCCTATTTTGCGAATTTGCAAAAATTTTCCGAATTTGTCAAAAGCGCCGCCGATTCCGGGCGGCCTTTACTGCAAAATGAAAAACCAGACCTTCTGAAAGGTCTGGTTCTTTTTCTTATTTCAGCATCTCTTCATTCAGCGTGAGCTGAAACGCCTCGGCTACCGCCCGGAAATCTTCCGCCGTGATGGTCTGGCGGATGCCCATGCCGCAGCTGAGGACTTTGACGCGAATCTCGGCGGCCTTTTCCACCGTGTGCATCAGGCCGAAGGTACTATCGAAATCCGGGCCGGCGCAGAAAAGGCCGTGATGCGCCCAGATCGCCACGTCGTATTTCTTCATCAGCGCAGAGGTCGCGCGGGCGACATCGGAGCCGCCGGGCACCATCCAGGGCACTACGCCTACGCCGGCAGGAAACACCACCGGACATTCGGTCATGCTCTCCCAGAGCGCCAGCGTGAAATCCCGATCGGTCAGCGGCAGAACAAAGGTCAGCGCGATCACATTGGCCGGATGCGCATGATAGATCACGCGATAGGAGGGATCGATCGCCGTTTTGACGGAATGGTTCATCACATGGCTGGGAAACTCGCTGGTCGGCCGGCCGCCGGCGGTCAGCCCCCAAACGACCTGAAAGGCATCGCCCTTTTCGTTGAGCCGGGCGATGCAGAGACTCTCTTCCGGCTTTGAAAGGATATTCTGAAAGTATTTCCCGCTCCCGGTCGCCACAAAATAGGCGCCCGCCAGATTGGCGGCGGTGATGCCCAGGTCCGTCCACGGCTGGTCGTATGTAAACGCCGCCTTGCAGGCCTCCACCTCTTCCTCTTTCATGCGGTAGGTGAGATTCCCGCCGTTGCGCTCATGCCATCTCTGCTCCCAGCCGTCGTTGGCCATATGGATAAAACCCTGCATAAATTCCTGATCCAAAACGTTCACCTTCTTCATCCTCTCTTACTCAAAATATCTTTTTCATATTGCATGACCTGGGCGAACCAGGCGCCTTCGCCCGGCACCTTTTCCCGGCCGCAGTACTCTTCCCAGACGTCGCCGAAGGGATATAGCTTCAGCGCCTCCCGCTCCGCCATCAGACGGGTGAAATCCCCTTCGTCCTGCAAAGCTCTGAACTGCCCGGCCGGCTCCAGCAGCGCGGAAAGCAGCGCCTTCTGCATATTGCGGGTGCCCACCACCCAGGCGGCGATCCGGTTGATGGACGCATCAAAATAGTCCAGCCCGATCTTTACCTTATCCAGACCGTCGCAACGGACGATCTCCCGGGCGATCTCCTTCAGCTCGTCCTCCAGCAGCACCACATGATCGCTATCCCAGCGCATGGGACGGGTCACATGAAGGGGCAGCTTATCAAAAAACGCCAGCAGCGCGGGGATCTTATCGCTGACCACCTCGGTGGGGTGGTAATGGCCGTTGTCCAGCAGATTATAAACGCCGGGATGGGAGGCGGCATAGGAAAGATAAAACTCGGAGGAGCCCACCGTATAGGCCTCCACGCCGATGCCGAATACCTTGCTCTCCACGCAGTCGATCACGCCGGGCAGCTTTTCGGCAAAAATCTGATCCAGGCTGTCCTTCAGCCGCAGGCGGGGCCCCAGCCGGTCGGCCGGGATGTCCTTATACCCGTCGGGGATCCAGCTATTGCACACGCACTCCTCCCCCAGCTCCGCCGCAAAATAGGCCGCGATCCGGCGGGAGGCAATGCCGTGGCGCACCCAGAAGGCGCGGATTTCAGGATCCGGATGGCTGAGGGTCAGCCCGTCCGCCGCCTTGGGATGGCTGAAATAGGTCGGATTGAAATCCAGCCCCACGCCCCGGCTTTTGGCATACTCCACCCAGCCTTTGAAATGCTCCGGCTTCAGCGCGTCGCGATCTGCCTTTGCACCCTCAAATATGGCGTAGCTGGCGTGCAGGTTGATCTTTTTCCTGCCCGGGATCAGGCTCAGCGCCAGATCCAGATCCGCCATCAGCTCCTCCGGGGAACGGGCCTTGCCGGGATAATTCCCCGTCGCCTGTATGCCGCCGGTGAGCGCTTCCCCCGCGTTTTCAAAGCCGGTTACGTCGTCGCCCTGCCAGCAATGGATGCTGATGGGAACCGTCTTTAAGATTTCCATCGCCTTTTCCACGTCTACGCCGATTTTTCCATATTGTTCCTTTGCCGATTCGTATCGTTCCATGGTATGCTCCTTCCGTTTTTGATTTTATTTTAATCCTTTCCGCCCTGCCGTCAATCCTTTTTTTGAAAAGCAGCAAAATCGACCCCTATATTGCGAAAATCCGACCTCTTATACCCGAATCTCCTCCTCCAGCCAAAAGCTATACAGCACCTTATCCACCACCCGCAGACCCTTCGTCCGCAAAAGCGCCTGCTCGTACAGCGCAAGCTGGATCCGATAGCGCCCGGCCAGCTCCGCACCGGTTTCCACCCGGTCGGTTTTATAGTCCAGAATCACGGCGGTATCCCCCCGCACGCTATAACAATCCAGCACGCCCTGGATCAAAATCTCGCCCTCCGCCCCGGCGCCGAAAAGATCCGCGGCGGGAAGGGGGAAGAGAAAGCGCTCCTCCTTACTATAATAATCGGCGGACATCAGCTCCCGGAAACAGGCGCTTTCGGTAAAGCGGCGGATTTTCTCCACCGGGATCATCTGCCGCTGGCTTTCCAGAATAAAGCCCCGGCTGACCAGCCGGGCCAGCTCCTCCTCGGGGTTTTGGCGCAGAAGCGCGAAATCGCTGAATTGCAGCGCCTGATGGAGCGCATTGCCCCGCTCGCTGCCCCGGGGACGGAACCGGGCCGAAAACCGCGGTTCTGCCGGGCGGATCCGCTCTTCCAGCAGCGGCTCCGCGTCCTCATCCTGCTGGCGGATCCCTTTCAGCTCCGATACCGAGAGCTTGGCCGGGAGCCGGACGGCGGAAAGATGGGGATACTGCCAATCCAGCCGGGCGCGGAACGCAGGCCGGTCGAACACCTCCTTTTTCTGATCCGGCGCGGTCTTTTCCATCGGCGCGGCGCTGCCGCCCTCGATCCAGACCGCCCCCAGCGCCGGCGCCTCCACCGCAGGCAGACCGAACCGCTTCCGCAGCGCCGCGCCTTCTCTGCGCCCCGCCAGCAGCGCGGCCAGCCAGCCGGCATAGGAGTTCCTTTTCTTCAGCATCCAGGTTGGCAGAGCCTCCCCCGGCGCGACGCCTGCCGTGACATAGCCCTCCAGCTTCTTTTCGCTCATATGGAGCAGGATCACCGTCTTACTGACCGGACGGGTCAGCGCCACATACAGCACGCGCTCCTCCTCGCTGACGCAGTCCTCGATCATCTGATCGGCCAGCACCTCCTGCGCCAGGGAACGGCTTTGGGCGTAAACCTCCGGGTTGATCTGCTCGACCGCTGCGCCGAACCGGGGATGGAGCAGTATCCGGCTTGCGGCGTCCTTCAGCTCGATCGTTTTCTGAAAATCCCCCAAAATACAAATGGGAAATTCCAGACCCTTGGATTTATGGATCGTCATGATCCGGACGCTGTTTTCCTCTGCTTTCAGCTTGGCGCCGCTCTGAACGCCCGTTCTGCTGATCCGGATATGCTGCACAAACGCATAAAGACCCCGGTAGCCCTCCTGCTCAAATATCCGGGCGTCCTCCGCCAGCAGCTCCAGATTGGCGCACTTCTCCGCGCCCCCCTCCTCCGACGCATAGGCGGCAAGGATGCCGCTTTCCTGATAGATCCGGTAGAGCAGGTCGTAGACATAAAGATCCCGCGCCAGCTGCCGGTAGCGCCGGATCTGCGCACAGGCGGCGCGCGCTTTTTCATCCTCCTCCGCCGCCGCGCAGAGATCCTCAAAAAGCGGGCGGCGGCGATGACGGATCGCGGCCAGCTCCCCTGCGGTGAAACGGAAAAAATCACCGTGCAGCAGCGATACCAGCGCCACGTCGTCGTAGGGATTATTCAGAACCATCAGATAGGAGAGCACACCCTGCACTTCCAACAGATCAAAAAAGCTGGTGGTTTCATTGCGATTGGATACCGGGATCCCGCGTTTTTGAAGCTCCCGCTCAAAAACGGAAGCGGTGCCGGAGGCCTTGCGCAGCAGAATCGCAAAATCCCGGTACTCCACCGGCCGTTTTTTACAGTCCGGAAGCAAAAGCTCCTGCTTCTCCGCCACCGCCCGCTCGATCAGGTCGGCCGCGTACCGGGCGGCGGTTACCGCGGTTTCCTGCTGCCGCCCGGTCTGTTCGTCTGTTTCCGGCTGTAGCCAGTGCAGCTCTGCCCGCGGCTCCTCCGGCCTTTCAAACTTCCGCCCGGGATAAAGCCGCTCCCGCTCATCATAGCAGACGCCCCCCAGCTCCGGCCGCATGATTGCCTCGCAGACCCGGTTGGCAAAGGTCAGAACGCCGGGATGGGAACGGAAATTTGCGTTCAGTTCCAGCACCGCAGGGGCCGAAAGCATCTCCTGCTCCATCGGCGTCGCCTGCTGGCGCTTCTGATTGAAGATCTCCGGCTCCGCGCCGCGGAACCGATAGATGCTCTGCTTGAGATCTCCCACCATAAAGAGGTTTTTCCCCTCCCGGGACAACGCGCGGAAGATCAGATCCTGCGCCCGGTTGCTATCCTGAAATTCATCGATGATGATCTCGTCGTAGTCCTCCCGCAGCTGCAGCGCCAGCTCCGTTGGCTGCAGGCGGTCGGTTTCCGGATCGTAGGCCTCCACCAAAAGCCGCACCGCCAGCTGCTCCATATCCTGATAGGTGATGCTGCCGTTTTTGCGGCGCCGGCGTTCCAGCCGGGTCTTCAGCTCTGTGCAGAGACTGAAATAGGTTTCCAGCAGGGCGCCCTGCTCCCGGAGCAGCGCCAGCTCCTCCCCTTCGGGCCGCTCCAGCCGACTCCTGAGCGCTTTCAGCCCCTCCTTAATGGAACCCCGCCCCTTTTCCAGCGGTGCCTTTTCTTCCTTCTCCGGCAGCTCCCCCGTCAGCTTTTTCCAGCTCAGGGTCGAAAACTTAAATTCCAGCACCGCCGCCCGGAAAACATCGTAGTTCCGGCTCTTCAGCGGCACCGCCAGCCCGGCTACAGCGGTTTTTTCCTCCTCCAGAAACGCCATCAGCAGGGGGAATCGGCCGAAATACGGATGACGCCGCATCCGCTCCAGGAAAAAGGTATACTGATCCGAAAGCTCCTCCAGCCGCTGGCTCAGATACCGGTAAAGGCCGTCCTCAGAAAAGCAGGCGAACAACCCCTGTTCTGTGCGGCGGTAGGGCGCCAGCGCCCGGCGGACATAGTCCTCCGGCAGGGGCTGCTTTTCCAGAAAGTCCAGGCCCCGGAGCAAAAGCTCCTTCAGCCCCTCCTCATCCTTGCCGGAGGCAAAGCACTCCAGAAAACGGCAAATCGCCGGATCGGCGCTGCCGAAAAGCTCCTCCAGATAGGCTTCCGTTTCCTCGTCGTTCATCGCCTGAACCGCCGTTTCATCCAGCAGCCGGCTCCGGGGATCCAGATTCAGCCGCTCAAAATTCCGGGTGATCAGATTCAGGCAGACGCTATGGATCGTTCCGATCTCCGCGCTATCGATCAGCGTGCTCTGCCGCGCCAGATGATCGCTGTACTCCCGCTGCAGCAGCTCCTCCACCGCTTTTTTGATTTTCAGCTTCATCTCCGCCGCGGCCGCCTCGGTAAAGGTCATGATGATCATTCGCTGAATATCTCCGCCGTTTTCCAGCGTCCGCAGCACCCGCTCCACCAGCACGGCCGTTTTGCCGCTCCCGGCGGCGGCGGAAACCAGAAGCGCGTCGCCCCGGCCCCGGATCGCCTGCTGCTGCTGCCCGGTAAACTTTATCCCGCTCATTCCTGATCCTCCTTCCAGCCAAACGGATCCTCCGAATAGACCCGCCGCGGACCCTCTTCTGTCCAGCGGCAGATCTGGGCCATCTGGCAGTAACGGCAGGCGTCATGGTTTTTGCCTTTCAGCGGCCGGGGCGCAACATTCCCGCCATAGATCCCTTCCGCCGTTTCCCGGATCACCGTTTCCATATATTCAACGATCTCGCTCATCAGCTCCGGCGGATAAAGATTGGTTTTCTTCTTTGAAAGTGCGCCGTCCTTGGTGTAGTCGATATTGAAATACCGGCTCCCGCCCTCGGCGTCCAGCGCAGCCAGCGCCGTTTCGTCCTTTGAAAAAAGACCGTCCCGCCGATAATAGCACCGCAGCTCCCGATGCAGCTCCTCCGCCTTTACCGGCTTTTTAAAGGCCGGCGGCTTCGCCTCCAGATAACACCCCGCCGCCGGCACCGGATGCGTCCAGCGCCCGCTTTTTATCAGGCCATACAGATAGATCGGCAGTTGGACGCCGTCCATATTGGTAACGTCTTGCAGGGTAAAGCTCTTCGTCCCGGTCTTGTAGTCGATGACCTTCAGATAGGTCTGCCCCTTCGCTTCGTAGACGTCGACGCGATCCACGGAGCCCGTCAGCTCCGCTTCCGCGCCGTTTTTCAGCCGAACCACCGTTCCATTCAACGAAACCTCCGCCCCATACGGACGGTAGCCCCCCTCCCGCAGCTCGCCGAGAACATTCTCCGCAATCAGGCAAAACAGCTGCGTCATCCGCCGGTATAAGGCCTGAAACCGATTGGTTTGATCCATATCCCGCAGTTGCTCCTCCCGATATTCCTGCGCAACGGTATCTCCAAAAAGTATAATCTCTTCTTTTGTATACTTATCGTAATTATGATTCTCCTGTTGGAGGGTACGAATCAGCCGTTCCAGACCGTAATGGACAAAGGTACCGATATTGGCGGCATCAAAGGTAATGGGCTGCTGGGGGCGGATCCGCATGGTTTTATCGATAAAATACCGGAAAGGGCATTGCTGATAGAGGTTGATTTGGCTGTAGCTGAGCTTCAGGCGGTTGCCGAAGATCCGGCGGGTCACCTCCTCCGGCAATCGTTCTTCCGGATTGCGGGGGGGCAGCGGACGTTCGCCCAGCTCCGCCAGAATTTCGGTCCGCAGCGCCGGCGCCCAGCCGGTCAGCTCCCGGGCACCGGCAGGCGTTACGGCAAAGTCATAAAGATCCATATCCGAGCGGTACTGCGGCTTCAGCCCGGTCAACCGCTGCAGCCTGTCCAGATAGCTGGACGGAATCAGCGCCTCGCCCCGCATATCAAAGGCGCTATAGGAAAAGACCAGCTCCTCCCGGGCGGAAAAAAGCGCCGCATAAAACCGATGCTGACCCTGAAGGGTTTCCTGACGGCGGGTGGCGTTGCAGGGCAGGCCGTGCGCCGCAAAAAACTGCCGTTCCCGGTCGCTGATCAGTCCGCTATCCGCCGTTTGCATGGGCAGCAGCCCCTGATTGGCGCCCACAACATAAAGGATCCGGATATCATGGAGCCGGCTGTGCGCCACCTCGCCCAGGGCGACCGCGTCCAGCGTAGGCGGCGTTACGTTCAGCGCCGTCTGTTCGCCGCATAGGCCGATCAACTCCTCCATGGCATAAAGAGAAAGAGGCGCCGATCCGAATACCGCATAAATATCATCCAGAATATCCAGCAGCACGCTGTATAGACGCAGATATTCCCGGCTCAGGCGCCGATTTTGCTGGGTTTCCCAGGCGTTGGCGCCGGCGGCGCTGCTCTCCAGATAGGCCTGCGCCAGCGCCTCCAGCTGTTTTTCGACCTGAAAATCGCAAAGCAGGCCGTATAGCCCTTCGGCCAGCGCCGCACCGGTTCCGGCTGCGGCTTTATCCCGGAACCGCAGCAGCGGCTCCCGGATCCGCCGGCGCAGCCCGTTCAGCTCCGCCAAAAGAGCGGCGCTTTCTTCATCGGGGGCGCAGAGGCCGGCGGGGTTCTGGGTCCAATCCGCCTCCCGGATCAGCCGCTCGCCCTGGATCTGCCATAATATACAATAATTTTCCAGCCTGCTGACCAGATCCGGATCTTCCCCGCAAAGGCCGGTTTTCAAAAAGATCAGGAGATCCTCCAGCCGGAAGTACCGCTCCGGGCTGATCAGCCGCAGCGCGCTCTGCACAAAAGCAAAGACCGGCTTGCCCAGAGAGGCGCGCCCCCGATCTGCAAACAGCGGGACGCCGTATTTGGCGAATACCGTTTCCGCCACGGGGCCGTATTCCGAAAGATCCCCGGCAATCAGCGCAATATCCCGGTAGCGAAGATTTTCTTCCCGCACCTTCTTGGCGATATCCGCCGCAACCATCGAAAGCTCCTCCCGGATGTTGCGCCCGGCCAGGATCCGGACGTGCCGGGCTTCCTCCATCGGCGCAGAGGTCATGGAAAACAGATCCCGCTCCAGCCGCCGCAAATCCTCCTGCTGCAGGCGGCGGGAAGGCCCGGGGAGAACCTCCCTTTTGCAGGGGGCGCCTGCCGCCCGCGCCAGTCGCTCCAGCGCCGCCAGCTCCCCTTTGACGGGGGCAAACAGGGGCGCGGGATCCTCCGGATCCAGAAGCAGCGCGCAATATACGCATTCGCTCTGGCGGAACATCACCTCCAGCATTTCCCGCTGCCGGCCGGTGAACCCGAAAAAGCCGTCGATCAAAACCGCCGTCCCGGCAAAGAAGCCCTGCTCCCGCGCCCGGGCGGTCGCGGCGGAAAGATCCTCCGCCGCCGACCGATTTTCCTGATTCAGCGCCGCCAGATAGGCTTCGTAGAGCAGAAAAAGATCGTCGTATTTTTCCTGCCAATTCCGGCGCCCGCTCTGCTCCAGCGCAGTAAAGGCAGCCTCCCGCCCCAGGCCGGACAGGGAAAACTCCGAAAAAACCTGCGCCAACCGATCCACAAACCCCATCGTCGGCCGGGCTTTCCGGTAATAGCGCAGATTTTTCTGCTGTTCCTGCAGCACCCGGTAGATCAGCGCCGTTTCCCGGGACTTGCTCATATAATTCCCCGCAACGCCGCCGTAGGTGCGGAAAATCTCGTTGCACAGCCGGCGGAAGGACAATACCTTCACGTTGGAAAGTCCCGCCCGGCTGATCACACGCTCCAGCTCCATGGAGCTTTGCTCCGGAACAAGGTAATAGACGCGGCTGTAGCCCTTGGAAAGCTCCGGCAGTTTTTCGGTCAGCTCCCGCGTTTTCCCAACGCCGCTCCGTCCCAAAAGCCAGGTGATCATCGCATTGCCCCCTTCCGCGCTCAGCGGCTTATCGTCCCGCGGCCCGCGGCGACGACGTCGTCTTTAATATTTTCATTATACTGTTTTTTCGGCAAAAAGTAAAGGAAAAGAACGCTTTGCCGGAACGCCGCCGCAGATTTGCAAAAAAGCGCTTTGCCGGGCAGGGGTGCCGGGGCGGCATAAGCCCGCAGCAGATTTGCAATAATCACTCTGCTCAGACGGGACGCCGGAGGCATGAAAAAAAGAGGGAACCCGGCATCCTGCCGGGCTCCCTCCCGCTCTATTCTGCACAAAACTTTTATACGTCCATGATAATGGGGATGATCATCGGGCTGCGCCTGGTTTTGGAAGAGATGAAATGCGCCAGCGCGTCGCGCATATCGCCTTTGAGCGCCGCCCATTCCAAATTTCCCTTCGCCAGGCTTTTTTTGAGCGCGCCGCCGACCACCTTCTGCGCCTCGCCCATTAGATCTTCGTTTTCCCGCACATAGATAAAGCCCCGGGAAACGATATCCGGGCCGCTGACCACCTGCCTGGTGGTTTTGCTGATGGCGGCCACCACCAGAATAATCCCCTCTTCCGCAAGGATCCGGCGGTCCCGCAAAACGATATTGCCCACATCGCCGACGCCAGTTCCGTCGACCAGAACATGGCCGGCCTGAACGCTTCCGTTCATTTTGGCGGAATCCTTGCCCAGCTCCAGCACATTGCCGTTGGCGCCCACGAAAATATGATCCTCCGCCATTCCGGTTTCCAGCGCCAGCTTGGCATGGGTGGCCAGATGCCGGTATTCGCCGTGGACCGGCATAAAGAACTTCGGCTTGACCAGCCCCAGCAGCAGCTTGAGCTCCTCCTGGCAGGCGTGACCGGAAACATGGACGTCTGCCATTTTATTGTCCACCACGGTAGCGCCCAGCTTTTCCAGCTCGTTGACTACCCGGCTGACCAGCCGCTCGTTTCCGGGGATGGGGGAGGCCGAAATGATAATCAGGTCGTTCTGATTGACCGAGATGGTGCGATGATCCGAAAACGCCATCCGGTAAAGAGCGCTCATGGGCTCGCCCTGAGAACCGGTTGTGATCAGCGTGATTTTATTGGGGGGGTATTTGGAGACCTGCTCCAGCGGGATCAGCGTGCCCTTGGGGATCTTCAGATATCCCAGCTCATGGGATACGGCGATCACGTTCTCCATCGACCGGCCGGACGCGGCGACCTTGCGGCCAAACTTGACCGAGGCGTCGATGATCTGCTGCACACGGTGGACATTGGAGGCAAAGGACGCCACAATGATCCGCTTTTCCTGTGCGCCTTCAAAAATGGCAAGCAGCGCCTTGCCGACCTTTTTCTCCGAGGAGGCCAGCCCAGGACGTTCCGCATTGGTGGAATCGGCCATCATCAGCAGCACGCCTTCCTTACCCAGCTCGCCGAACCGGGCCAGGTCAATGGGCCGCCCATGGATCGGCGTGGTATCGATTTTAAAATCTCCGGTATGGATAAGGGTACCGACCGGGGTTTTGATGGCAAAGCCCGCGGCGTCCGGAATGGAATGGTTCACCTTGATAAATTCCACCTTGAAGCAGCCCCGCTCGATCACCGATCCGGGCTTTGTTTCAATCAGCATCGCGGATTTTTCCATCCGGTGCTCCGCCAGCTTGCGGCGCACCAGCCCGAGGGTCAGCTTATTGCCGTATACCGGGACGTTCATCTCCCGGAGCACATAGGGCAGCGATCCGATATGATCCTCATGCCCGTGGGTCAGAAAAATGCCCCGCACCTTTTCGATGTTTTTACGCAGGTAGGTAATGTCCGGAATGACCATATCCACGCCCAGCATATCGGTATCGGGGAAGGCCAGCCCGCAGTCGATGACAATAATATCCCCGGCGTATTCGATCACCGTCATATTCTTGCCGATCTCGTCCAGCCCGCCCAGAGGGATCACGCGCAGCTTCGCCGCCGGCTTTCTGCCGCGCCCGGTGGCAGGCTTCTGCTCCCGCACCGGCGTGACCGGCTCCTGTACCCTGCTCCCCCGCGCTCTGCCGGAGGACGGTGCTTTTTCCCCGCTCTTTCCGCCGGTGCCTTTTCCTGCAGGCTTTTTCCCCGCCGGTTCCTTTTTCTTCTGGGGCGCCTTTTTCTTCTGGGGCTCCTGATTCTTCTGCGGCTCCAATGCCGCTATATGCTCGCCCGGCATGGCGGCGCCCCGCTTTCCGTCCGCGGCCTGGATCATATCGCTGCTATTGAGCAGATCCTCCAGCTTCACCACGCTCCCGGAGCGGCGCCCCTTCGCCTTACGCGCTTCTGCACGATTTTGTGTTTCTTTTTTTGTTTTTTCCATTCAATTTCCTTTCTTTGCGATTTTTTCCGTTAGGCAAAGCCGATTCGACCGAGTCCGCCTAAAACGGCATCCTTTCGGCGCTTTTCGGCTTGTTGCCAACCGCAGGCGTCAGCCTTGCGGTTTCCGCCGCACCAAAAATCACGCAAAATTCCGCTCGTTTCAGGTCGCAGAATTTTGAAGCGGGAGATTTTTGGCTTGGCAAGGCACAAAACGCAGTAAATCCTGAGGGATTTACGCGTATTTTAACACGGCAAAGGCGAAAATCCACCCTTTAAAATCGGGTTCGGTTTTATCGACTTTGCCTAAGCAACAGAAAACCAGCCTTTTGAAGCAGTTCAAAAGGCATGATAAAACCTCCCACGGCGGTCCGGAGGTCTTTTTTTCCATGACCGGCGCTCTGAAAACGCGCCGATCTCCGTTTCCGATCGATATATTATACTATATTTTTGGTAATTTTACAACCCTTTATTCCAAATTTCTTGAAATTTCCTAATTTTTGCCCGGATCCGGCGGCAAAAACCTTCCAAAAGCGGCGCGACGACTTCAATCAAAAAACCGCCCGTTTGATAAACGGGCGGTCCTTTTATTCTACTTCAAAATCGTAGCACATCCCATAGTGATCCGAGGGGAACTTTCCGTCGTAGAGCCGGGTGATCACCTCATAGCCGGTGGGCTTTACGCCTTTTCCACGGTAAAAACAGAAATCGATCAGCCAATCCGGACGGTCGCCCTGAACCTCATAGCAGTTCAACGTCGCCTGATGATTCTCCGGCGCGACCTCCTCCCGCACATCCCGGAACCAGCTGCGCATCGAATGCCAGCCGGCTGAGCCGGGCGTAAAGTTGAAGTCCGCCGTGCAGAACACCGGCGCCGCCCCCAGCGTCTCCGCCCTGCGGATGATCAGCTGGGCGCTTTCCCGGGCGCAGGTTTCGCCTCCGTCGAAATGGGTGTTGAAATAATGATAAAGCTTCCCTGTTTTTTTGCATTTCAGCGCCACGTAGCAGCACACCCGCGGCAGCCCGAACCCACCGCTCCAGTCCGCCTTTTTCGGAATGGAGGGCGTTTCGGAAAGCCAAAAGCTCTTGCTGTCGATTAGATCAAAGCGATCCCTGCGCCAGAAAACAGGCGTTCCTTCCTTATTGCTGGGGGAACGATAGGTCAGCAGATGGGCAAAGCGGTCGTCCAGCGGCTTGAGCTGCTCCATCCACTTCGGCACCACTTCCTGAAAGCCCATGATATCGGGATCGTAGCGATCGATGATATCCAAAACGCGGGGCGCCCGCTCCTGAATCGAATGACCGTTCGGATCATCGCAGAAACGCAGGTTGTAACTCAATATTCTCATGAAAGCACCTCCTTAATCCAGTAAAAAGGACGCATCGATCCCATAGTGGTCGGAAATGTATTTTCCCTGCGGCCGCTCATCGATCACCCGGTAGGAAAGCGCCTTGGCCTGCTCCCCGCGGAAGAATACGAAATCAATGATCCGCGCCGGCATCATCGGGTCGCCAAAATCGTTGGTGGTAGGCGTATGGTCCAACGGGGCGGCTTCCAGCCGCGCGTCGCAGAACTCTTCAATCATCGCCCGGTACCCCTTGCTGCCGATCTCCATATTGAAATCACCCGTCACAAAAACCGGCATGTCGCAATAGGGCGCCAGCTTCTCCCGGATCAGGGCAATGGCCTTCTCGCCGGCCGCTCCGCCGTCGAGATGGGTATTCAGGCAGCAGATCTTCCGGCCGGTTTCCTTATGCCGCAGCACCAGAAGGGTGGCGATCCGGATATACTGGGCGCCAAAGCCCTTGCCGGAAACCTCCGGCGTTTCGGAAAGCCAGAAAAATTCCTGATGCACCCGCTCAAACCGCTCCTTATTCCAGAGGATCGGCGTGGCTTCCTGCTCGTTCTCCGCCCGGTACTTCAGCGCCATTTCATAGCGGCCGATCTTGGCAAGTTCCTTTTCAAATACCGGCGTTACCTCCTGAAGCCCCACAACGTCTGCATCGTATCTGCGCAGAAGCCGCCGCAGCATTTTGGCGCGCTCCTCAGGCTCATGGCACATATTCTTGACATTGAAGGTGATCAAATGGAGCTTTTGATGAACCTCCAGCTCCGAATATACGCCGTAATGATCGGAGGGGTACTGGCCGTCTACCAGCTCATCCATCCGCTTGCGGGTAACGGCGGCGATCGTATCCTTGCTATAGAAGCAGAAGTCGATCAGCGTGCTGGATTCTGCGCTCTGGAACCCATGGAAGGTATTGCGGGGATCCTGCACCGTGGCGGCGTTGGACTCGCCCAGCTCCTCCATCAGCAGCTTATAGGCTCGGGAATCCGGGAACATATTGAAGTCGGCCGTCAGAATGACGGGAAGGCCGAAGGCCTTGATATGGTCCAGGATCAGCCGGCCGCTCTTGAGCTGGTTTTCCTCGCCGAAACCGTAGTGGGTATTCAGAAAGACAAGGGAGCCCCCCTCCTGCTTATCCTGAAGCTTCGCCCACATACAAATACGGTTGCAGCCCATGGTATCCCAGCCGCCGCTCTCCAGATCCGGCGTATCCGAAAGCCAGAAATAGCCCTTCTCCAGGCAGGTGAACCGGCTCTTGCGCCACATCATCGGCGTGGACTCATGATTGGTTTCCGAACGCCAGTGATTGAAGATCTCATACGCATCGCCGTAGTCCCGCTCCAGATGCTCCAGCCAACGGGGCGTGGCTTCCTGAAAGCCGATCAGATCGGCGTCGTAGCGGCCGAGCAGCTCCTTTACCCGAGGGGCCCGGTTATCGATGGAATTTTCACCGCTGCCGCCGCAGAGGATATTAAACGTGATTACCTTGATCATTTTCCTGTCCCTCCCTGATTTACTCTACCACAAAAACGGCGGAAATCCCGTTATGATCGGAAATATACATGCCGCCGGGCCGGTCGTCGATCACATGATAGGAAAGCGGCCGGATCTTTACGCCGTTGGTGAACACGTAATCAATGATCATCGGCGGCGTCATATCCGCGCCCATGCCGTTATAGGTGGGAGTAAAGTCCCCGGGCGCCACTTCCCAGCGGACGTCCTTGAAAGTTTCCCGCATCGCCCGATAGCCGGGGCCGCCGATGTGCATATTGAAATCCGCCGTCACGAGGATCGGCATATCCCCGTAGGGCGCTACCTTTTCGGCGATCAGCTTTGCGGAGGCAACGTGGTTTTCATCGCTGAAATCAAAGTGGGTATTGACATAGCAGATCCTCCGGCTGCCGCCCTTATATTGCAGCACAACCAGCGTACAGATCCGGGCATATTGTCCGCCAAAGCCGGGGCCGGCCTTTTCGGGCGTTTCCGAAAGCCAGAAAAATTCCTGATGGATCAGATCGAAAACATCCTTCTTCCAGTAGATCGGCGTAGCCTCCTGCTGATTTTCCAGCCGGTATTGCAGCGCGCAGTCGTAGCCGCTGAGCCGCGACAGCTTCTCTGCAAAAATCGGGGTGACTTCCTGCAGCCCGAATACGTCCGGGCTGTATTTCCCGAGGGTGCTGCGCAGCTTCCGCGCCCGCTCCTCCGCCGGCGTCGGCCCGCCGTTGTTCTTTACGTTGAAGGTGATCAATTTCAGCTTGGCGTGCAAAATGATTTCGGAGCAGACGCCATAGTGATCCGAGGGGAATTTCCCATCGACCAGATCCGTCATCCGGACGGAGCTGACCGGCGTGATCGTTTCGGGGCTGACAAAGCAAAAATCGATCAGGGATCCGGTATGATCCAGGCGATACCCCGTATAGGTGGTGCCGGGGTCTTTGGCCGTGGCGGCGTTGACGTCCACCAGCCGTTCCGCCAGCAGCTTATAGCCCGGGGCGTCCGGCGTCATGTTGAAGTCGGCGGTCAAAATGGCGCAGTCGGCCTTCAGCGCTGCCATATGAGCAAGAATCAGGCGTCCGCTGTCCAGCTGGCAGGGATCCCCGAAGCCATAATGGGTATTGAAAAAGACAAGCTCCGATCCGTCCTGATTATCCCGGAGCTTCGCCCACATACAAATCCGGTTGCAGCCCATCGTATCCCAGCCGACCGATTCGATGTCCGGCGTATCCGAAAGCCAGAAATACCCCTTTTTCAAGCAGGTGAACCGACTCTTGCGCCACATCATCGGCGTGGATTCATGATTGGTTTTGGAGCGCCAGAAATTGAAGATCTCATAGTCCGCCCCATAGTCCCGCTCCAGGCACTCCAGCCAGAAAGGCGTGGCTTCCTGGAAGCCTAAAAGGTCCGCATCGTATTTTTCCAGAACCTTTTTCAGCCGCGGCGCCCGTTCGGCTATGGAGTTTCCGTTGGGGTCGTCGGCACATCGCAGATTAAACGTGACCACCTTCATTTTGCGTTTACCTCCTGCAAAAAATTAAAGGAAAGATCCCGCCGCCCGGAAATCCGGCGCCGGCGGCTCTATTTCGTGGACATTCTACCACACATTCTCTTAAAAAGAAACCCCTTTTCAGGTATTTTTTTATTTTTTTTGCCGGGATTCCACCGCCGGGGCGCATCGGTACCGCACGTTATAGCGGATGACGCCGATCTCTTCCGCCGCGTTTCTTCCGCTCTGCTCCAGGTTCTGCCCGCCTCGCTCCCCGCCCGGCTTTGGGCGAAAGCCCTTTGCTTTCCCTTATCACGGCCTTTGCTTTTTTCAACAGCGCCGGGCAATAAAAAAGGCAGACCTTTTTCAAAAAGGTCTGCCTGAAAAGAAGCGGATTACACCAGCTGCACGATCGCCATTTCCGCACCGTCGCCGCGGCGGGGCCCGACCTTCACGATCCGGGTATAACCACCGTTGCGCTCCTCATAGTTCGGCGCGATCTCGGTGAACAGCTTATTCACTACGTCTTCCTTGGTGATATAGGACAAAGCCTGGCGCTTGCTATGCAGCGTATTCGCTTTGCCCAGGGTGATCATTTTTTCGGCGGCTCTGCCCACTTCCTTTGCACGGGTCAGCGTGGTTTCAAC
Source organism: uncultured Clostridia bacterium (assembly GCA_944387895.1). Taxonomy (GTDB): domain Bacteria; phylum Bacillota; class Clostridia; order Oscillospirales; family QAKW01; genus QAKW01. The sequence goes on along the minus strand of CALXGQ010000006.1, from coordinate 19,464 downwards.
AGATCCGTTCTCCAGCAGATAGGTCACCATGCCTCTGAGCATCGCCTTACGATGAGCGGTAGGGCGGCCCAATTTTCTGTAACCGGACATAAGAGTAAACCTCCTTTGCAATCAGTAAATATTATTCGTCGTCCTTTTTCAACGCAAGGCCCAGAGAGGCGATCTTCCCGATCACTTCGTCCAGGGACTTCCTGCCCAGGTTGCGCACCTTCATCATATCTTCCTCGCTCTTGTTGATCAGATCCTCCACGGTATTGATCCCTGCCCGCTTCAGGCAGTTGAAGGACCGGACGGAAAGATCCAGCTCCTCGATGGTCATCCGCAGAGCCGTGATGGTGCGGGACTCCTCTTTCTCGACCATGATCTCGGCGTTCTTCGCCTTCTCGGAAAGATCGATGAACAGAGAAAGATGCTCGTTCATTACCTTGGCAGCCAGAGAAACCGCGTCGCTGGCGGAGGTGACGGAGTTGGTCCATACCTCCAGCGTCAGTTTGTCGAAATCGGTGATCTGGCCGACCCGGGTATTTTCTACCTTATAATTCACCTTTGTGACAGGAGAAAAATCGCTGTCTACCGCCAGCATATTGGGCTGATTTTCAACATAAACCTTATTTTTCTCCGCAGAAACATAGCCGCGGCCATGGTCCAGGATCAGCTCAATATTCAGCGCCGCGCCTTCGCCCAGAGTCGCCAGAACGTGATCCGGGTTGAGAATCTCCACGTCGCTATCGGCCTTGATGTCCCCGGCGGTTACGACGCAGGGACCCTTGGCCTCGATATATACGGTTTTTTGCTCGTCACAATAGAGTTTCGGGATAATGCCCTTGATGTTCAGGATGATCTCCGTTACGTCCTCCTTCACGCCTTCGATCGTCGTGAATTCGTGGGGAACATCGTTGATCTTCGCCGCAACAACGGCGCAGCCGGGCAGGGAGGAAAGCAGAATTCGGCGCAGAGAGTTGCCAAGGGTCAGACCATAGCCTCTCTCCAGAGGATCAGCCACAAATCGGCCGTACTCGCCATTATCACCGATCACCTCGGTTTCGATCCGGGGTCTTTCTATCTCGATCATTTCTAAAACCTCCTTATTTGTTTCGCAGCCTGCGAATAAATCTTAAAACATCCCAATCGGTATTTTCCTGTTTCGGTATTCGCGCTCTGATGAATACGCACTCGGCGTTTTCTTACTTCGAATACAACTCAACGATCAGATGCTTCTCTACGGGGAGGTCGATATCCTCGGCTTCGGCGTAACCGACCACCTTACCGGTAGTTCCGTTCAGCTCCAGCCATTTTACGATGGCGCGCTTTTCGTTCGCTTCCAGAATCGCCTTGATTTTGGCCGAACTCATGCTGCCCTCTTTGATCGCGATCACATCGCCGACCGTTACCAGGTAGGAAGGAATATTTACCTTCTTGCCGTTTACGGTAAAATGTCCGTGGCGCACCAGCTGACGCGCCTCGGGTCTGGACATAGCAAAGCCTAATCTGTAGATCACATTATCCAGCCTGCTTTCTACGATGGAAAGCAGATTGTCGCCCGTTACACCCTGTTTCTTTTCAGCCATCTCAAAATACTTTGCAAACTGGCTCTCCAGAATGCCATAGTATCTTCTGACCTTTTGCTTTTCTCTGAGCTGAGTGCCGTACTCAGATACTTTCTTTCTGCCCTGACCATGCTGGCCGGGCGCATAGGCCCGACGGGTCAGCGCGCATTTATCGGAATAGCAGCGCTCGCCCTTCAGGAACAGCTTCTGCCCTTCTCTGCGGCATTGGCGGCAAACCGCTCCGGTATATCTTGCCATAACCTCTTCTCCTCCTTATACTCTTCTTCTCTTCGGGGGTCTGCATCCGTTATGAGGGATCGGAGTAACATCCTTGATCAGGGTGATCTCCAGCCCGGCGGTCTGCAGCGCACGGATCGCAGCCTCCCGGCCAGCGCCCGGACCCTTTACATAGACTTCAACGGTCTTCAGCCCATGCTCCATCGCTGCCTTGGCGGCAGTTTCGGCGGCCATCTGCGCAGCGAAGGGCGTGCTCTTTCTGGAGCCTTTAAAGCCCATTCCGCCGGCGCTCGCCCAGGAGATTGCGTTGCCGTTTACATCGGATATGGTGACCAGCGTATTATTGAAGGTAGAGCGAATGTGAGCGGCTCCACGTTCAATATTCTTTTTCACACGGCGCTTGCCGGTTGCTTTCTTTACAGTCTTTGCAGCCATTCTTCATTCACTCCTTTACTTCTTCTTATTTGCCATGGTTTTTCTGGGGCCCTTTCTGGTACGGGCGTTTGTTTTGGATCTCTGGCCCCGAACAGGTAAGCCTTTTCTATGTCTAGTTCCTCTGTAGCATCCGATCTCAATCAGCCGCTTGATATCCATTGCCACATTTCTTCTCAGGTCGCCTTCTACCACATATCCGTCCATTGCGGCGCGGATGGCGGCAACCTCGTCCTCGGTCAGGTCCTTTACTCTGGTGTCGGGATTGACGCCGGCTTTCGCCAGAATGTCGTTGGACGTCTTGCGACCGATCCCGTAGATATAGGTCAGACCGATCTCTACGCGCTTCTCTTTCGGTAAATCGATACCAGCAATTCTTGCCATTTGGTTATTACACCTCCATTTTTATCAAGCCAAACGGGGGCTTAGCCCTGCTTCTGCTTGTGTTTCGGGTTCTGGCAAATTACCATCACCTTGCCATGTCTTCTGATGATTTTGCATTTCTCGCAAATGGGTTTAACGGAAGGTCTTACCTTCATTGAAATTACCTCCATTCGTGAAGCCTTATTTGGCTCGCCATATAATTCTGCCTTTGGTCAGGTCATAGGGCGACATCTCCACCGTGACCCGATCGCCGGGCAGGATCTTGATATAGTTCATGCGGAGCTTCCCGGATATATGGGCGTGGATCCGATGCCCCTGTTCCAGCTCTACCATGAAATTTGCGTTCGGCATCGCTTCGACCACGATCCCTTCCACTTCTATCATATCTTCTTTCGACATAGATCCTCCTACCTACCCCGATACGGGGAAAGATTTTTCCAGATCAGGCGGTCCCGCTCCGGCAAGGACTCCAGCCGCCCCACCACCTCAAGATGCTTGACGCTCTTTTTCCGGGGCCGGGCCAGCTTCCGGTGCCGGCCGTCGGCGATCCATACCTGATGCGCATTAAAATCTTGTATGACAACAAATATTGAACCTTTTTCCCGCCCGGCGGCGACCCGCACCACCGTGCCTTTTTCCATACCGGTCATTTCACTCTACCCGGGTCAGGATGTGCGCACAGTCGGCGTCGATGAAAAACGTATGCTCACAATGTGCGCTGAGTTTTCCGTCCGCCGTTGTGACCGTCCAGCCATCCTCGCTGCTCACAATCACGCGCTCGGTGCCCTGATTGATCATCGGCTCGATGGCGACGGTGGCGCCTTTCGGCAGCCGCAGCCCGTGCCCCGCCCGGCCGTAATTGGGAATATTGGGATCTTCATGCAGCGCGCGGCCGACGCCGTGCCCCACAAAATCCCGCACCGGGCTATAGCCGAACTGCTGCACATAGCTCTCGATGCAGTGGCCGATATCCCCCAGCCGCACACCGTCGCGCAGCAGCAGCTCCGCGCGGCGCAGGCTCTCCCGGGTCGCTTCGATCAGTCGGGCCGCCTCTTCGGACACCCGGCCTACCGGGAAGGTATTGGCGGTATCGCCGTGAAAGCCGTTGAGATATGCGCCGACGTCCACGCTGACGATATCCCCCTCCTGCAGCACCCTGCTTTCCGAGGGAATGCCGTGGATCACGACTTCGTTGATGGAAATGCAGGCGCTGGCCGGAAATCCGCCGTAGCCCTTGAAGGACGGCCGGGCGCCATGGGACTGGATATAGCTTTCCACGATCCGGTCCAGCTCCTTGGTGCTGATCCCCGGACAAACCGCTTTTCCAGCGGCCTCCAGCGCCCCGGCCGCTACCGCGCCGGCCTTCCGCATCAGGCGTATTTCGCTATCGCTTTTGATGAACATCATTGCAGAAACGCCTCGATGGCTTCAAAGGTTGCTTTGGTGGTTTCGGCCAGCTCTTCCCGGCCCTCCACCTGAACCAGCTTGCCCCGCGCTTCGTAAAAAGCCTTCAGGGGCTCGGTGGTTTCGTGATAAGTTTTCAGCCGGTCCAGAACCGTATCCGGATGGTCGTCCTTCCGGACGATCAGCTCCGTTTTGCACTCATCACAATGTTTGTTATCTTTAGAAGGTTTGAAATCCACATGATAGGTCATCCCGCAGGCCGGGCAGACCCGGCGGCCGCTCATCCGCTTGACGATCTTTTCATCGGCCACTTCCAGCGAAAGGGCCATATCGATCTCGATCCCCATCTTCTCCAGCGCTTCCGCCTGGGGGATCGTGCGGGGAAAGCCGTCCAGAATGAAACCGTTTTTACAGTCCTCTTCCGCCAGCCGCTCCCGGATCATCCCGATCACAACCTCATCCGGCACCAGCTTGCCGGCGTTGATCAGGCTCTCAGCCTGCTTGCCCAGCGCGGTGCCGTTATGAATTGCCGCCCGGATCATGTTTCCGGTGGAGATGGTGGGGATGCCGTAATGACCTGAAATATTTTCCGCCTGCGTGCCCTTGCCGGCACCCGGCGCTCCTAATAGAATCAATTTCATGATACACACCTATCCTTACTCAAGGAAGCCCTTGTAGTGCCGCATCAGCATCTGGGACTCCAGCGTCTTGACCGTTTCAAGCGCAACGCCCACAACGATCAGAAGCGTGGTACCGCCGATGGCAACGGAGGACAAATTGGGATTGATCATCGCCGCGATATTGGGCAGCGCCGCTACCAGTCCCAGGAACAGCGCGCCGATCAGCGTGATCCGGTTCAGACTCTTGGTGATGAAATCGGCCGTGGGCTTTCCGGGACGGATGCCCATGATAAATCCGCCGTTTTTCTTCAGATTATTGGCCACTTCAACGGGGTTAAAGGTAATTACGGTGTAGAAATAGCTGAAAAATACAATCAGCAGGAACATCAGCAGGGTATACAGCCAGCCGCCGACCTCCAGCGTATCGGCCACGGCGCCGAACCAGGTGTCTTCCAGCCCGGGGAAGAAGTTCAGAATGGTGGGAGGCAGCATGACGAAGGACTGGGCAAAAATGATCGGCAGAACGCCCACCATATTGACCTTCAGCGGAATATTCGTATTCTGCCCGCCATACATTTTCCGGCCCTTCACCTGCTTGGCATACTGAACCGGGATCCGCCGCTCGCCATTGGTGACAAATACCACGAACGCCACCATCGCCAGCAGCGCAAGCGCCACCACCACGGCGACGATCCAATGGATCGCGCCGGCCCGGACGTTGGAAATCAGAATGTTGGCCGTTCCCGGCAGGCCGGCTACGATACCGGCAAAGAGCAGCATGGAAATGCCGTTTCCGATGCCGTGCTCATTGATCTTCTCGCCCAGCCACATGATCATCGTGGCGCCGGCGGCAAAGGTAAATACGATGACCAGCGCGCCAAATACGCCCGCGTCGTCCGTTACCACGTCCACCGCGTTGCGCAGGATCGTATAATACCCAAAGCCCAGCAGGAAGGAAAAGGCCACCGAAAGATAGCGCGTCCAGCGCTCCATCAGCTTCTTTCCGCCTTCCGGATCGTCCTTCATCTTGCGCTCCAGCGGCGGGATCGCCACCATCAGCAGCTGCATGATGATCGACGCGTTGATATACGGAGAGATCGACAGCGAGAAAATCGTCGCGTTCTCCATCGCGCCACCGGACATGATGTTCAGATAGGAAAAGATGTTGCCTTCCGCCGCATAGTTGGAAAAGAGAGCCTGCATCGCCGGGGCGTCCAGAAAGGGCACGGTGATGTTGCAGCCCAGGCGGAAGATCAGGATGATAAATGCCGTGAACAGAAGCTTCTTTCTCAAATCCTGGATTTTCCAGGCATTTTTAAAGACGCTGAACATCTTACATCACCTCAACCTTTCCGCCGACAGCTTCAATTTTCTCCTTCGCACCGGCGGTAACCTTTACCGCTTTAACGGTGACGGCCTTGTCGACGGAACCGGTTCCGATGATCTTCAAGCCGTCCTGCGCCTTCTTGGCAAGGCCGGCTTCGATAACCGCATTGATATCCACTTCATCTCCGGCATTGAAAGCGTTCAGATCGTTCAGGGTCAGAACTACATATTTTTTGGCAAAAATATTGTTGAATCCGCGTTTCGGCAACCGTCTTTGCAGGGGCATCTGGCCGCCTTCAAAGCCCAGGCGGATGCTGCCGCCGGAACGGGCTTTCTGGCCTTTATGGCCGCGGCCGCCGGTCTTGCCGTTTCCAGAGCCGGGGCCTCTGCCCTTTCTCTTGGAAACGGAGGTGGACCCGCTTACAGGAGCAAGTTCGTGTAATTTCATACTGTTTCCTCCTCCTTACTTCACATTCTCAACCTGGAGCAGGTGAATGATCTTTTTGATTTTTCCCTGGGTCGCGGCGTTATCCGGCTGGACGGTGGTATCGTTTACCTTCCGCAGCCCCAGCGCTTCCGCCGTTGCGATCTGATCCTTCTTGCTGCCGATCAGGCTTTTGACCAGGGTCAGTTTGATTTTGTTTACTTTCGCCATTTTTGCTGCCTCCTTAACCTAAGATCTCTTCTACGGTTTTGCCGCGCATGGCAGCAACGGTGGCGGCATCCGTACAGGCGGCCAGCCCCGCCAGCGTCGCGTTGACAACGTTTCTCTGGTTGCGGGAACGCAGCGCCTTGGTTCTGATATCCTTGATCCCGGCCATCTCCAGAACGGCGCGGACAGCGCCGCCGGCGATAACGCCGGTACCGGGAGCGGCGGGCTTCATGATGACCATGGACGCGCCGTATTTACCCACGATCTCGTGGGGGATGGTGGTGTCTTTCAGGCTCACGGTGATCATATTCTTTTTCGCGTCCTCGATCCCCTTGCGGATCGCTTCGGGAACCTCCGCGGCCTTCCCCAGGCCTGCGCCGACGCGGCCGTTACCGTCTCCCACAACAATCAGTGCGGAGAACTTCATGATCCGTCCGCCCTTTACGGTCTTGGATACCCGGTTCAGGGACACGACTTTCTCTTGAAGGTCCAGCGTAGTTGCGTCAATTTTATTAGCCATTATTCTTTTTCCTCCAATTAGAATTTCAGTCCGCCTTCACGGGCGCCCTCGGCCAGCGCCTGAACACGGCCGTGGTACACAAAACCGCCTCTGTCGAACACAACGGTGTCTATCTTCTTCTCCAGCGCACGCTCCGCTACGAGCACGCCCACCTTCTTGGCGGCGTCTTTATTTCCACCGTTTTCGGTGAAGCTCTTCTCCATCGTGGAGGCGCTGACTAATGTTTTGCCATTCACATCATCGATGATCTGGGCATAAATATGCTTTGCAGAACGAAATACGCAAAGACGGGGGCGCTCGGGAGTTCCGGAGATCTTGGAGCGTACCCGCTTATGCCGTTTGATTCTTGCAGCATTGCTATCAGGCTTCTTAACCATAATCGTTTCCTCCCTTTATTACTTCGCGCCTTTGCCGGCTTTGCCTTCTTTATGCTTCACGACCTCATCCACATAGCGGATACCGGCGCCCTTATAAGGCTCGGGCGGTCTCTTGAAGCGGACGTTGGCCGCAAAATGGCCTACCAGCTGCTTATCGATCCCGGAAATGATCACTCTGTTCTGCGCGGGTACCTCGATGGTGATTCCTTCCACCGGCTCCACGATAACAGGGTGGGAATATCCCAGGTTCATGTTCAGGTTCTTGCCCTGAAGCTGCGCTCTATAGCCCACGCCACGAATCTCCAGCTCCTTGGAAAAGCCGTTGGTGACGCCTTCTACCATGTTGGCGATCAACGTCCGGGTGAGGCCGTGGAGCGCGCGATGCTGCTTCTCATCGTCGGGACGGGTCACGAGGATCTCGGCGCCTTCCACCGCGATCTTCATATCGGGGTGCATCGTTTTGGTCAGCGTGCCCTTGGGTCCCTTGACAGTGATGGTATTGTCACTGCCCACTTTCACTTCTACGCCTGCGGGAATCGTGATCGGTTTTCTACCAATTCTCGACATCAGATTTCCTCCTTACCATACGAAGGCCAGCACTTCGCCGCCTACGCCTAACTTTCTGGCCTGCTTATCGGTCATAACTCCTTTGGAGGTGGATACGATCGCCGTTCCCAGGCCCTTTCTTACGCGGGGCATATCTTCGTGCCCGGCGTAGATCCGCAGACCCGGCTTGGAGATTCTCTTCAAGCCCTGGATGATGCGGGTCTTATTCTCGCCGTATTTCAGGGTCAGCACGATCTTGCCCTGCAGGCCGTCGTCCTCTACCTTCATGTCTTTAATGTAGCCCTCGTCGAGCAGAATCTGGCAGATCGCCTTCTTCATATTGGACGCGGGTACAGAAACTGTTTCATGTTTTGCAGCATTTGCGTTCCGGATCCGGGTGAGCAAATCTGCGATAGGATCAGTAATCTGCATTTCTCGCTCCTCCTTACCAGCTGGATTTCTTCACTCCGGGAATCTGACCCTTATAGGCCAGTTCGCGGAAGCAGATTCTGCAAACGCCATAGTTACGCAGATACGCATGGGGGCGGCCGCAGATTTTGCATCGATTATACTCTCTTGTGGAGAATTTCTGGGTCTTTTGCTGCTTTAAGATCATGGATTTCTTCGCCATTTTTATCCCCCTCTCTTACTTCTCAAAAGGCGCGCCGAACATCGTCAGCAGCTCTTTTGCTTCTTCGTCGGTCGTCGCCGTGGTGACAAAAACAATGTCCATCCCCCGGATCTTCTCGACCTTATCGTAATTGATTTCAGGGAATATCAGCTGCTCCTTGACGCCGAATGCATAGTTGCCGCGGCCGTCGAAGCCGTTGGCGTTGATGCCGCGGAAGTCGCGGACGCGGGGCAGCGCGACGTTGAACAGCCGATCCAGAAATTCATACATTTTTTCTCCGCGCAGGGTGACTTTTGCGCCGATATTCATTCCTTCGCGAATCTTAAAATTCGCAACGGACTTGCGCGCTTTGGTCGCTACCGCCTTCTGGCCGGTGATCAGCGCCAGCTCCGCGCATACGTTATCGATAACCTTGCTGTTGTCCTTGGCGTCGCCGCAGCCAACATTGATTACGATCTTATTCAGCTTGGGGATCTGCATCACGCTCTTGTAGCCAAATTTCTTCATCAGGGCGGGAGCGATCTCTTTGCTGTAAAGCTCAGACATTCTTGACATATTCCTTTACTCCTCCTTAGAAAATTTCGCCACAATCTTTGTTCTTGCAGACCCGCTTGGCAATCTTCTTATCGCCTTCCATCACATAGGTATGCCCCATCCGGCCGGCTGTCTTGCAACGGGGGCAGACAACCTGAACCTTGGACGCATAAAGCGCGCCTTCCGCTTCTATTCTGCCGCCGGCCTCGCCCTGACGGCGGGGTTTGACGTGCTTGATGACCATATTGGCCTTCTCCACGATCACCTTGCCCTCCTTCGGGCTGACTTCCAGAACCTTTCCCTTCAGGCCCTTGGACGCGCCGGAGATCACCAGAACGGTATCGCCTTTTTTAACATGCAGTTTATTCATTCTGATCGCACCTCCACTCTTACAGTACCTCGGGAGCCAGGGAAAGGATCTTGGTGTAATCCTTATCACGCAGCTCTCTGGCTACCGGCCCAAAGATACGCGTACCTCTGGGGCTCTTATCATCACGAATAATAACGGCCGCGTTTTCATCGAATCGGATGAAGGAACCGTCCGCTCTCTTGATGCCTTTAACGGTGCGCACGATCACGGCTCTCACAACGTCGCCTTTTTTTACGGTGCCGCCGGGTGCCGCTTTTTTAACAGAGCAAACAACTACATCGCCAATACCTGCGTATCTTCTTCTCGTACCGCCAAGTACACGGATGCACATCAACTCTTTAGCACCGGTATTGTCGGCAACTTTAAGATAAGTTTGTTGCTGTATCACGACTTAGTCCTCCTTAAACTTCATTATTTCGCCTTTTCGATGATCCGAACAAGGCGCCATCTCTTATCCCTGGAAAGAGGCCGGGTTTCCATAACCTCCACCGTATCGCCAACGCCGCACTCGTTATTTTCATCATGGGCCTTCAGCTTATAGGTTGTCTTGATAACCTTCTTATACAAGGGGTGCTTTACATTGTCTTTAATGGCAACGACGATGGTCTTATCCATCTTATCGCTGACGACCTCGCCTACGCGGGTCTTTCTCAAAGTTCTTTCCATTTCTTTATCACTCCTTTATAAGATTACTTGGACTCCCGGAGCTCAAGCTCCCGAAGAATCGTATGGACGCGAGCGATATCCTTCTTGACGGCGGCGATCCGCTGCGGATTATCCAACTGATTGGTCGCGTGCTGGAATTTCAGGTTAAAAAGCTCCTTCTTCAGGTCGTTGAGCTTGTTGTTCAGTTCTTGTGCGTTCAGTTCTCTCACTTTATTAGCCTTCATTCTTCGTCACCACCTTCAGTTTCCTTGACCACAAACTTACATTTGATGGGAAGTTTGTGCATCGCCAGGCGCATCGCCTCCCGGGCCAGCTCTTCGGGTACGTCCGCGATCTCAAAAAGGATGCGGCCCGGCTTAACCACTGCCACCCAGTACTCCGGGGAGCCTTTACCGGAACCCATGCGGGTTTCCGCCGGCTTCGCCGTTACCGGCTTATCCGGAAAGATCTTGATCCATACCCGGCCGCCTCTCTTGAGGTAACGGGTCATGGCAATACGGGCGGCCTCGATCTGATTGTTGGTGATCCAGGCGGGCTCGCAGGCCTGCAGGCCGTACTCCCCATAGGCAATGGTATTGCCCCGGGTGGCCTTGCCCTTCATCCGGCCTCTTTGTACTCTTCTGTATTTCACTCTCTTCGGAATTAACATTACTTGGCTCCTCCTTCTTTTTTCGGAGCTTTCTTGACATCGGAAAGGATCTCGCCTTTATAGATCCATACCTTTACGCCGATCTTGCCGTAGGTGGTGTTGGCCTCGGCAAAGCCGTAGTCGATATCAGCTCTCAAAGTTTGCAGAGGAATGGTTCCCTCGTGATAACACTCGCTGCGGGCGATTTCGGCGCCGTTCAGCCGCCCGGATACCATCACTTTGATGCCCTTGGCTCCGGTGCGCATGGTGTTGCCGATCGCCTTCTTCATCGCACGCCGGAACGCAATACGCTTTTCCAGCTGCTGCGCAATGGATTCCGCAACCAGCTGGCTGCAGGTGTCCATATTCTTCACTTCCACAATATTGATGTTGACCTTTTTCCCGGTCACGTCCATCAATTCCTTCTTCAGCTTCTCGATCTCCGCACCGCCGCGGCCGATCACAAGGCCGGGCTTGGCGCAATGCAGAAAGATGCGGATCCGGCTGCCGTCTGCGGTTCTCTCGATCTCGATGGCGGGAATGCCGGCGGCATAGAGCTTCTTCTTCAGGAATGTGCGGATATTATAGTCCTCCAGGATCAGGTCGCCGATCTTGCCGTCGGCTGCGATCCATCTGGAATCCCAGTTTTTAATGACCCCGACTCTCAGGCCGTGGGGATTTACTTTCTGACCCATCTTCTTACGCCTCCTCCAATACAATAGTCACATGAGAGGTTCTCTTATTGATCCGGAACGCTCTGCCCTGTGCTCTGGGCATGATTCTCTTCAGAATCGGGCCGGGGCAGGCATAGCACTTGGCTACGACCAGCTTATCGGCGTCCATCTGATGATTGTTCTCGGCGTTGGCCATGGCGCTCTTCAGCAGCTTGCATACAGGCTCGCTGGCGGCCTTATTGGTATTCTGCAGGATCGCCACCGCATACTTCGCAGGCTTATTGCGGATCAGATCCAACACCACGCTGACCTTACGAGGAGAGATTCTGAGATATTTCAAATGTGCTGTCGCTTGCATTTACGTCCTTCCTCCTTACTTTGTGGTCTTGGAGCCCGCATGACCCCGGAATGTTCTGGTGGGGGCGAACTCGCCCAGCTTATGCCCGATCATATCCTCCGTGACATATACGGGCACATGCTTTCTGCCGTCGTGAACGGCGATCGTATGACCCACAAACTCCGGAAAAATGGTGGAGGCTCTCGACCAGCTCTTCAGCACGCGCTTTTCGCCGGTTTCGTTCATTGCCTGGATCCTTGCCAAAAGCTTCGGATCGACAAAAGGTCCTTTTTTAACACTTCTACTCATCTTTATATGCCTCCTTCCAGATTACTTCGCGTTCCGACGCTTCACGATGAACTTGTCGGTCTTGGCTTTCTTGCTTCTGGTCTTATAGCCCAAAGTAGGCTTGCCCCAGGGCGTAACAGGGCCGCTGCGGCCGATGGGGGACTTGCCTTCACCACCGCCGTGGGGGTGATCGCAGGGGTTCATAACAGAACCGCGAACCGTGGGCCGGATGCCCATATGGCGCTTTCTTCCCGCCTTACCGATCGATACGTTGGCGTGCTCGCCGTTGGAAACCACGCCGATGGTGGCTTTGCAGTTCAGCCGGATCAGCCGGACCTCGCCGGAGGGCATACGGATCTGCGCATAGCCGTTTTCCTTGGCCATCAGCTGCGCGCTGCTGCCCGCGGAGCGAACCAGCTGCCCGCCCTTGCCGGGATACAGCTCGATGTTGTGAATCACCGTACCGACCGGGATGTTCTCCAGCGGCAGCGCATTGCCGGGCTTGATGTCCGCAGCGGCGCCGGAAACCACCTGATCGCCCACCTTCAGGCCCTCCGGGCAGAGGATATAGGCCTTTTCGCCGTCCTCATACTGCAGCAGGGCGATGAACGCGGTGCGGTTGGGGTCGTACTGAATCGACGTTACGGCAGCAGGAACATCCAGCTTATTTCTCTTGAAATCAATGATCCGGTATTTGTTTCTGTTGCCGCCGCCCTGATGGCGAACGGTGATGCGGCCATAGCTGTTTCTGCCGGCGTTTTTCTTGATGGTCGTCAGCAGGGAGCGCTCAGGCGCGTCCTTGGAAAGGCAGCTGTAGTCCACATTGGTCATCTGGCGTCTGGCCGGAGAAGTAGGTTTATATGTTTTCATTGCCATGACGTGCTCCTCCTTACATCATGCCGTCAAAGAACTCAATCGTCTTTGAATCAGCAGTCAACTTCACATAGGCTTTCTTCCAAGCGGCTGTCGTGCCCACATGGACGCCCATTCTCTTCTCTTTACCACGCACATTTACCGTGGTAACCTTCTCAACGGAAACTTTGAAAATTTCCTCTACCGCATTTTTGATCTCGATTTTGTTGGCGTCCTTTGCTACCTGGAAAACATAGGTCTTATCCTGCATCGAAGCCATGGATTTCTCGGATACAATGGGTTTCAATATAATGTCGTAGCTTGATTTCATGATGCATAAACCTCCTCAAGTTGCTTTACGGCATCCTGAGTCAGGATCAAGGTGTCGTGCTTCAGGATCTCGTAAGTGTTGATGGTGTTTACACGGGCGGCCGTCACGCCGGGGATATTCGCCGCGCTCTTGACGAAAAAGAGATTGGTCACATCGTGAACCACCAGCGCGTTCTCCACGTTGAGAGCCTTCATCATGCCCACAACCGTTTTGGTCTTGTATTCATCCATCTCGATCTTATCCAGAACGATCAGCTTTCCCTCGGCCAGCTTGGAAGAGATCGCGCTCAGGAGCGCCAGCTTCTTCACCTTTTTGTTCATGCTGAACCGGTAATCCCGCGGCTTCGGCGCAAAGACGACGCCGCCGTGGGTCCACTGCGGGCTGCGGGTAGAACCCTGACGGGCGCGCCCGGTGCCCTTCTGACGCCAGGGCTTGATGCCGCCGCCGGAAACCTCGGCGCGGGTCAGAGCAGACTGCGTGCCCTGACGCTGATTGGCCAGATAATTGGTTACCGCCATATGCATGGCAGCTTCATTCACATTCACGCAAAAAATGGATTCGTTCAGGTCGATGGTGGACACCTTGGCGCCACTCATATCCAGTACGTCTACGTTAGCCATTTCTTTTTCCCCCTTACTTAACCATTTTTAACGGTGTTTTTCACGGTGACGATCGAGCCCTTCGGGCCGGGGATCGCACCCTTCACCACCAGCAAATTGTTCTCGACGTCGACCTTTACTACGTCAAGATTCTGCACCGTCACCTGCGCGGCGCCCATATGTCCCGGCATTTTCTTTCCTTTATAGATCCGGGAGGGAGAGGAGCAGGCGCCCATGGAACCGGCATGGCGATGAACCGGGCCGCTACCGTGGGTCATGGGGCCGGTGCGGTGACCGTTGTATCTCTTGATGGTGCCGGCAAAGCCCTTACCCTTGGATACGCCCGTCACGTCCACGCAGCTGCCCACTTCAAAGGCGTCGGCGGTGATGACGTCGCCAACATTATAGCTTTCGGCGTCCTCCAGCCGGAACTCCTTGAGTACCTTCTTATAGGCGACGCCGGCCTTATCGAAGTGGCCCTTCATGGGCTTGGTCACCTTTCTTTCGGCCAGATCCTGATAGCCCAGCTGCAAAGAAGCGTAGCCGTCGTTTTCAACGGTCTTCTTCTGCACCACCGTGCAGGGACCGGCCTGAATGACTGTCACCGGGATGACGTTCCCCATTTCGTCGAAGATCTGGGTCATTCCGATTTTCTTTCCGATTATACCTTTCTTCATTGTTTCTACCTCCATTTTGGTTATTGGTTGGCTTTTGCCAACATGACCTTCTCACCCGTGCGCTTTTTAGAGCTTGATCTCAAGCTCAACGCCGGCAGGAAGTTCCACGCTCGCCAGCGCCTCGGCGGTCTTGGCGGCGGGCTTGACGATGTCGATCAGACGCTTATGGGTTCTTCTCTCAAACTGCTCTCTGGAATCCTTGTACTTATGAACAGCACGCAGGATGGTCACAACCTCTTTCTTGGTAGGAAGAGGAATGGGGCCGGAAACGACCGCGCCGGTTCTCTGCGCGGTTTCCAGGATCTTCTGAGCAGCCTGGTCCACCAGGGTGGAATCGTATCCCTTGATTCTGATTCTGATTTTTTCAGCCATTCTTGATTAGCCTCCTTAGTTGATATTTGACTTTTGGAACCAGCAACTTTGACGGAATTTTCTTTAACACACGGCCGGGTGTTTCACCGGTGGGCCAAATAAAATCGGGCATACGCCCGCACAAAGCGCTGTTCTCAGCATACCGGCTTACGCAGCCCTGCCGCGCAGTTCCCAAAGAACGGCTTTGTTTCCCTCATTCCTTCGCCCGGCTTCAAGCCGGACTTGCTCCGCGGAAATTCCCCATAAACGCCGGGGAAAATCGGCGCTATGGCCACCTCCCGCTTCGTCGCATCCGAAGTCAGCTTGTATATGATAACACACCCACCCGTGAATTTCAAGTATTTTTTGAAAAAATTTTTTCCCTTTTCAACAAAATTAAACCGCGTTTTTCGATCATTCTGCACAAACCACAAGGGGCTGTGTTTTTGCCGTTTTCCCGACCCCAAATATGGGTTTTTGCCCGATTGTGTACTTTTCTTATCTTTACAGAACATAAAACCCATGGTATAATGTTGTTATATGGAAATATCTCTATATATTTAAATTGGAAGAAAATTTTATCGGAGGGTTTTAAAACATGAACGAACCTATTTTAGTCATTATGGCGGCCGGGATGGGCAGCCGCTACGGCGGCCTCAAGCAGATCGACCCCGTGGATCCCCAGGGTCATATCATCATGGATTTTTCCATCTATGACGCCATGAAAGCGGGCTTCAAAAAATTTGTCTTTGTCATTAAAAAAGAGATCGAAGCGGATTTCCGGGCCATCATCGGAGATCGGATCGAAAAGCTGGTCGAGGTCCACTATGTCTTTCAGGAGATAACGAAGATCCCGGAAGGCGTCATCGACATCCCTGCCGGGCGGACAAAGCCCTGGGGCACCGGGCACGCGATCCTCTGCTGCAAGGAGGTGCTCGACGCTCCCTTCGCCGTCATCAACGCCGATGATTTTTACGGCCGGGACGCCTTTGTCAAGCTTTATGATTTTCTGATCCGTACCGCCGACGCAACGCCCATGCAGATCTCCATGGTGGGCTATATTCTGGAAAACACCCTGACCGATCACGGCCATGTTGCCCGCGGCGTCTGCCAGACCAATGCCAACGACGAGCTGCTGACCATCCACGAGCGCACCATGATCCAGAAGATCGACGGCCAGGCCCACTATTCCGAGGACGGCGGCAAAACCTTCCATCCCCTTCCCAACGACGCGCCCGTTTCCATGAATATGTGGGGCTTCCCCCTTGCTTATCTGGACGCGCTGGAAAAGAAATTCCCAGATTTTCTGAAAGAAGCGGTGCGTTCCAATCCGCTGAAGGCCGAATTCTACCTGCCGGTGGTCGTCGACGAGCTGCTGCAGGAAAAAGCCGCCACCGTCAAGGTGCTGCACAGCTCTGATAAATGGTTCGGCGTCACCTATAAGGAAGATAAACCCGCCGTGGAGCGCGGAATCCGGGCGCTGAAAGACGCCGGCGTCTATCCGGAAACCCTTTGGGAGGAGCAGCAATGATCGAAAATGTCCGCACCGTTATCGCCGCCTTCGCCTTCGACGGCGCCGTGGAAAAGGCCGAGCCCTTCGGCAGCGGCCATATCAACGACACCCTGCTGCTCACCACCGCCAAAGGCACCCAGTATATTCTGCAAAAAATGAACACCTACGTTTTCACCCGTCCCCAGGAGCTGATGGAAAATGTTTTCGGCGTGACGGAGTTTTTGAAAAAGAGGATCGTGGAGCAGGGGGGGGACCCCAACCGGGAAACCCTGACCTTTATTCAGACCCGCGACGGCGCCCTCTACTACAACGGCCCGGAGGGCGCCTGGCGCGCCTACCGGTTCCAAAGCGACCTGATCGGCCTGAACGCCCCCCGTTCGCCCCGTGATTTTTACGCCAGCGGCAAGGCCTACGGCCGCTTTCAGATGCTGCTCAGCGACTACCCGGCGGAAACCCTCCATGAAACCATCCCCCATTTTCACGACACCCCTGAGCGGATGAAGCAGCTGCGCGCCGCCATCGAAAAGGACGCCGCCGGCCGGGCCGCCTCCGCTCAGGCGGAAATCGATTTCGCTCTGGCGCGGGAGTCCTCCTGCGGGATCGTGATGGAGCTGCAAAACCAGGGCGCCCTGCCGCTGCGCGTTACCCATAACGACACCAAGCTCAATAACGTCCTGCTGGATCCCCGGACCGGGGAAGGGGTATGCGTCATCGATCTGGACACGGTCATGCCGGGTCAGGCGATCTTCGATTTCGGCGACTCCATCCGCTACGGCGCCTCCACCGCGGCCGAGGACGAAAAGGATCTTTCCCGCGTGGCGCTGGATCTGGATCTTTTCGAGGCCTATACCCGGGGCTTTCTGGAGGGCTGCAACAATGTCCTCACTCCGGCGGAGAAAGGGCTTCTGCCCACCGGCGCATGGATGATGACGCTGGAATGCGGCGTGCGGTTCCTTGCGGACTATCTCAACGGCGACGTTTATTTCAAAACCGCCTATCCCGACCATAATCTGGTGCGGGCCCGCACCCAGTTCAAGCTGGTGCGGGAAATGGAAGAAAAGCAGGATCAGATGCAGGCGATCGTTGCCAAATATTGACGCCTCCCCCTTTGCCCGCAAAGGCAAAGGGGGTTCTTTTTCGGCTTTTTCGCCGCAAAAAAACAGGGTTTCTGACGAAACCCTGTTTTTTATTGGATTTAGAAAGGCTTATTTCAGCTTAGTTCATTCTACTACTGAAAACGGGCCCCATTCTGCTTCAAGCTGCTCGATAATGATTCTCTCAGCCAGAACAGCCATTTCAGCTCTGGTGGCGTTGCCCCTCGGGTCGAAGTTGCCTTCGTCGCCGACAAAGAGAGCAATCCGACCGGCTTCGGTTACGATATCCTTCGCCCACTCGCTGACCTTATCCATATCCTTGAAGGTGACAGGATCACCAAAGGTATAATCGGATTTGGTATAATCCAGCATTCTCAGGATGAAGGCGGCCAGCTCTTCGCGGGTGACCAGATCGTCGCCACGGAAGGTCTGATCGTCATGACCCAGAACGATGCCCATATGGGAGAGCAGAACCGCATAGCGATCATAGTAGGAACCATTCAGATCCTTCAGCTCAATCGCTTCGATGCCTGTCTCGGTTTCAATCTTTGCCAGAAGAGCTTCGAATTCTTCCTCGGTCATGTTGTTGATCGTATCATCCTTATAGCCCATCAGTCTGCCGAGAACGGTTACGATCTGACCTCTGGTGAGAGGATCGTCGCCGTTGAAGGCGCCGTATTCGCCGATAAAGATGTTGTTTTGGACATTGCAGAAGATCGCGGCGTCATAATACCAGACAATGCTGTCGTCGGTCAGATCCTCATAACGCTGACCCGCTTCATAACTCGTTTCTTCTACAACCGTATCGCAATCCGTGCAGATGACTTTCATCACACCGGAAGCGTCATCCGTCGGCGCTTTATAGGTTACCTCGAAGTTCTGATGACTATCGCCCAGAGCGGGGATCGTCTTCTCGTATCCGCAGACGTCGCAAGCTTCCTTCCCATCTGCTACGCAGGTGGCCTTTTCAACGACCTTCATCGTGCAAGCTTCAGTTTCCACATCGCTGCAAACGGAGCAGGTGCGCTGATGGGTCTCGGTCTCTTCCACGTGCGTCCAGTCGCCATACTTATGGCCGGCCGTGCCCGTTTCAACAGCTTTATAAGAATAGCTGCATACCGTGCAGGTATAGGTGGTGTAAGCGTCCTCGGTGCAGGTCGCTTCGGTTCTCACGCCAGCATCAAAGGTGCAGGCGACAGCCGTTTGACAGCGCGAGCAGACGTGCTGCGCATTCTCCTCGGTCGTGCCTTCTTTGTGCTCCCAGGTATGACCCAGCGCGGATCCTGTATTCACAAACTTATATTCATGCGCGCAGAGCGAGCACTTTTGAATCTCATAGGCGTCTTCGGTGCAGGTTGCAGGTACGGCTTGAATCCGTTCTAAACTACAGCCATCCGTTTTCGTTTCATCGCACTTGGAGCAGGTGCTGGTATGGGTTTGTGCACCTTCATCCCAGACGGGGGTGCCCCACTCGTGCTCAATCACTTCGCCTTCAACTTCATAGTGGGCGCTGCAGACGGAGCAGTCATAGACGGCTGTGGCTACGTCACCGCAGTTGCCTTTATGATCCACGGTCCAGCCGCCGCCATTGGCGCAGTCTACCGTTTCCGTTTCACCACAGATTTCGCAGGTGCGGGTATGCGAAGAATCTGCGTAATCGGGTTCCTCATTATGGCTCCAGCCAGACCAGTCATGCGTACAGGGATACGCAAGCTTGATCCTGACAGGCTCCTTCGAACAGGTGTAGGTTTCATCTACAAATCTGTTGCTCTCGCCGAAGAAAACCTCCACCGTCGTTTCCGTTCCGGGCGTGACAGTATCGGCAACCGTCAGCTCAATCCCCAGAACCTTCTCCACGGAAGGAAACGGAACCG
>CALXGQ010000005.1 GCA_944387895.1 uncultured Clostridia bacterium | reverse complement strand
CCACAAAATTGTTTTTGTAAGGGAATATAGTTTTTTATGTCAGCAACAATTCTGTTTATGCATAATTATCTGTGAAAATGTATATTTTTTGTTCACCAATACTTATCTCGGACAGAGACTTATTTTTTCATCACTTCATGATAGACCACGTTTTTCGCCACGCCGCGGTCGGCGGCGGCAGCCTTGATGGCTTCCTTTTTGGAAAGGCCGGTCTGAAGATAGTATTCCACATGGGCGTCCACGGAGAGCTTCTCCCAAAAGGCCTCCTCCTGCTTCGGCGCGGAGGAGCCTTCCAGCACGATCACATATTCCCCCCGGGGCATCTGCTCCCGGTAGCAGGCGATCATCTCCGAGAGGGTACCCCGCTGAACGGTTTCATGCAGCTTCGTCAGCTCTCGGCAGAGGGCGACCCTCCGGTCGCCAAAGGCCTCCAGAAGATCCTCCAGCGTATTGCGCAGCTTCTGGGGCGCCTCATAGAAAATCAGGGTTTCTCCGGCGTACCGGAGCCCTTCCAGATGGGCGCGGCGGTTTTTCTTCGCCGTGGACAGAAAGCCCTGAAAGGAAAAGCGCCCGGTGGGCAGGCCGGAAAGAACCAGCGCGCTGATCAGGGCGCAGGGGCCGGGCACCACCGAAACCTCATAGCCCTCCTCAACCAGCAGCCGCACCAGATCTTCGCCGGGATCGCTGATCCCGGGCATGCCCGCGTCCGTTACCAGCGCGGCGGTCTTGCCCTGCCGGATGCGGGAAAGAATCTCCTGGCCCCGCTCCCGTTTATTATGCTCAAAATAGCTGATCAGGGGCTTTTTGAGCCCCAGATGGTTCAGCAGCTTCAGGGTGTTGCGGGTATCCTCGGCGGCGATAAAATCGACCCGGCTCAGTATTTCCCGGCAACGGGGCGAAATATCGCCCAGATTCCCGATGGGCGTGCCCACCAAATATAAAACCGGTTCGCTCACTCGCTTCGCTCCCTTCGATATATTTTCAGCAGCGCGTCAGACATCTGGCCGTCCTCCCGGTGCAGAACCAGCACCGATTCCATCACCGGCTCCCGCCGGCTGCTGCGGATCCCCTCGACCAGAACCAGAGCCGGATTTTCCTCCGCATAGCTCTGCACCGGCCGCAGCCGGGAAACCGCCAGCCCATACCGTTCCAGAACCCGGAAGATTTCCGGCAGCCGGAAAGGGCGGTGCACCATTGCCAGACGTCCGCCGGGGCGGAGCAGATAGGCCGCGGCGGACGCCACGTCCTCCAGCGTGCAGGCCAGCTCCCGGCGCGCCAGCTCCCGGCGGGGGTTTTGACCCAATACCCCCCGCCCCACCGGTTCATAGGGCGGATTGACGGTAACCAGATCATAGCAGCCGCCCGGAAGAAGCTTTTGCACCTCCCGCACATCCCCGGCAACAACCTCCACCCGATCCGTGCAACGGTTTTCCGCCGCGCTTTTCTGCATCAGATGGCAAAGATAGGGCTGAAGCTCCAGCGCTTCAACCCGCTCCGCTTCTCCCCGCGCCAGCAAAAGAAAGGGCACAATGCCCGTTCCGCTGCACAGATCGATCACCCGTTCGCCGGGGCGGCAGCGGGCGAAATCCGCCAGCAGCACGCCATCGGTGCCGAACCGGAAAAATTTCCGGTTCTGCCAGATGCGCCAGCCGCCCAGCTGAAGGTCGTCCAGGCAGTCAAACATCCCCAGTTCTTCCATCAGCGTCCCTCTTTGAACGCCTTGATCCTCAGATCGTCGCCATAAAAATAACAATAGATAAAATGCCCCACCAGCCGGGAAACGATCCGCTCGTCGTAGGCGTTCTGGATCCCCTCCAGATTCAGGTTGGTGGAAAACAGCATCGGCCTCCTCAGCCGGATCCGCTGATCCATCAGGTCGGTCAGGGTGCCGACGGTATAGGCGGTGCGCGGCTCGGTGCCCAGATCGTCCACGATCAGCATATCCGCTTCAAAAAGCTGGCTCAGCCGCCCCTCTTCGTCCTTGAACCGGGCGCCCTCCAGCCGGCGCGCCAGCTCCGGCGCGCTGAGGTAAATCACGCTGCGCCCCTGATCCAGCAGCGCCTTTGCCATCGCCGTTGAAAGATAGGTCTTTCCCAGCCCGGTGGCGCCTACGAACAGAAGGCTCTTGCTCTGCCGGTCAAATTCCGCAATATAGTCCCTGCAAAGGCTGTGGATTTTCTTCATATTGTCCCGCGGGGAGAGAAGCCCCTCCCGGGGCGCGGCGTCGAAAAGGGAAAAATCATAATCCTCCAGGCTTTGGGCACAGGCCGCCTGATCCAGATTGGAGCTGCGAAAGTTTTCGGCGATCAGCTCCCGGCGGAAGCACGCGCACATCCCCTCCGGCCCCATTCCGGTATCCGCGCACTTTTCGCACCGGTAATGCGGCTCCAGATCGGCATGGATCGAAGCCAGAAAATCCGCTCTCTTTTTCTGCAGCGCCTCCAGCTCCGCTTTGGCGGATTCCGCCTCGCCCGATTTCGTCATGGCTACGCAATAGCGGCTTCCGGCCTCGGTGATCTGCCGATCCATCTCCAAAAGGATCGGATTCTCGCGGTAGACCTGCTCCCGGCGTTCCGCCGCCTGCCAGACCGCCTCCGCATGGCGGGCGGCAAAAGCGGCCCAAAGCTGCTCCTTATTGCTCATTTTTCTTTCCTCCCGACTGCATCATGCCGATGCCCATTTTTTCCAGCTCCGAAAGACCGGTATGCTGCCTGCGGCCGGTGGATACCACGGCCTCCTCCCGGATATCCGCCGGCTTTTTGAAGCCTTTTTTATGCCAATCCTCCAATATTTTATTGATATAGGCAAAGGACATCTGCCCCTTATGATCCATGCAGCGGTTATAGGCCTCGATGATCAGCTCCTCGGAAAGACCCATCCCCGTCCACCGCTCGATCTGCTCCCGCTGACGGGCGGAAAAATTCGTAGCCACGCCGAAGGCCTTTTTCAGCCGGGTTTCCAGCCTGCGGCTTTCCTCCAGCTGCCGGATCTTGCGTTCCGCCTGCTCAAAGGTCTGGATCCCGCTATCATACCAATCGGCGGCCACCGCCTCCATATAGCGGTAAGAGAACTTCCCGATCCCATTGCAATAGGCGGCCAGCAGAACGATCATTTCCGGCGAAAAATGCAGGTCGGCCGCCATATTATAAAACAGCGACGGCATCATGGCGTTCATGGTTTTCCCGGTCAGCCGCTGGATTTCGGCGATCATCGCCTGGAAATCCGCGTCGGTTTCCTCCAGAACCAGCGTGGGCTGAACCCGGGGCAGCTCCTTCTGGCGCACCGTTTTTACCCCCGCTACCAGCCGCAGCTTGCCCTGCTCCCTGGCAAAAACATTCTCCTTGATCCAAAACGCCACGGCGGCGTCCACTTCCTCCTCCCCGATGTTGCAGTGCCGGGCGATATCGGCGGAGTCATGAGCCAGCTTATCATAGCGCAGCAAAAAGAGCAGCACCTTCAGCTGCGCCCCGGTCGCAATATGCAAAAGCCCGTCTGCCACCCGGTTGGGCACCGCAAAGCAGGGCATCCTCGTATCTTCAAACTGATATTTCATTCCGCCATCCTCGTTCCTATGTAGGAAATCCCTCATAAAGCCGCGCCGCAAAAAGGCGCGTTTTTGCCGCCTTTTTGCAGGGCGGACTCTTTTTCCCCGGCCAAAAGGGACCCCTTTATTTTTCTTATCGAAAGTAGTATAACATAGATTTCCCAAAAAATCTACTCTGATCGGGGCTGGATTTTTCCAATTTCAGCAGGCAGGCCGCGCCGATCAGGATGCAGACCCCGGTGGGCAAGGCCGCCGATCTCCCTCCCGGCGGGAGCGGGATCGTTTTTTAAAAACCCTTTTACGGCAGGCGCTGCCGTAAAAGGGGCAGGCGATAAAAAATGAGCGGATCCCAGGCCCTGCGCCTGAGATCCGCCCTTTTCAAAAAGGAACCGGCGATCCTTAATTCCAGCTTTCCTTCGCTTCGGCCGGATCACTTTGCATGGCCTCCGCGAACACTTCCACCACCTGGGTATAGCCCTCTCCATCGTCCGCCAGCACCAAAGATGTGCCTTCCGCAAGCAGATTGGGGGTGGATTCCCCCGGTGAAACGGGATCGTCATATTCATAGGTGCCCTCGGCCGTTTCCCTCCACCCTTCCGCCAGGGTGAAGGCGGGCATTTCAGAGGGCTTTCCCACCCTGTTCCCGGCCGCGTCTACCCAATAGCTCACCAGGCGGACGCGCAGATACGCCGGGATATTTCCCGTGTTTTGAACGGCAATACTGCTCTTTGCCCCGGTGGCTGCATCGAACTCTTCCGCAACCGCGCAGCTTACTTCGGCCGGCATAAATTGGTTCTCCACAGGCGCGGTTTTCCTGAACATAAGGCCAAGAGCCGTTCCGATCGTTACGACGCACGCAAGGATCGCTCCCGCAAACAGGATCTGATTGGCTTTTCGATTTCCGGCATGACGGCGCACCGCAGCATCCTCCTTTAATTTCGTTTGTTTGCCACAACCCCGCTGTTTCCGTTCAACCACGCGTCCGCGACGGCGGGGTCGGAAAAGGTAAGGGTTCGGGCTTCGGTCAAAGCGACGGTTTGCGCCGCGTCCATATACCGCCAGGACCAGCTGTTTACCTGCTCCACCGTATACTCCACGCAGGGCAGATCCCGGATCACGACGCTGCCGCTTCCGGTGATGGTGGCATAATAGACCCTGGCCGGATCGGTATTGTCGGTAATTTTATAAACAAACACCTGATCGCCATTGCTTTCGTCCTCCGTATTTGCCCGCGTAATGGTCAGGTCGGTGGTTTGCAGCTCAAATTTGGCGTAGAAAACATTCGTTGTGGGCATTGGTTCAAGGGCGTTGACCTTCGGCACCAATTCCGCGCCGGTGATGGTCGCCTTTTCCTCCGCCGGGATCGTGCCCGCCTCGTCCAGATACCAGCCGCTAAATGCATATCCGGGATCGGCGGAGGCGGTAGAGCCGATAAACCCATCCGAGCTGTTTCGGACTTCTATGGTGCTGCTCAGCGTACCGCCGGTATCGCCGATAATCTTATACTCCGCGGTATACTGAAGCTCCGTATAATAGAACGTGAGGACGTTTTGCTTCGGATTGGAGCGGACAACGGTGCTCTGGGTCATATGCTGGGTATCCACCAGGGCATAGCCGCCGAAAGTTCTGGGGGCGGTGTGGGAAACGACCGTTCCGAAATCCTGATTCGCCATTGTTGCTATGGGATCCTGATTCGGGTCGACGGGTTCATCGGTATTATATTTCAAATAACGCACCGTTACGTCATACTGCAATCTCGTATAGTAGATATAAAGCTCCGTTCCGGTTTCTGTGACGGTTATCCGAAATCTTCCGTCTCCCGCCGCGATCTCATGCTCTGCGCCATCCAGGATGACGCGGCCGGTATCCTGCGCCGTAAAGCCATCGAACGTCAGCGGCGTTATCGCAACCTTGCTGCCGATATCTGCGATCCCCTCGATGATGGATTGATTGGCCTCATAATCGCCTTCCGTATCGATGGTGTTATAATCCGTGCCGTCCGTGTCGGGTTTTTGCATCATATAGTGAACGGCATAATACGCCACCGTTTTATTCAGCATATAATAGAACGTGATGACGTTATCCTCATCGGAGCCGACCCATGTTCCCTGCTCCTCGTCGTATTCCACAGAGATGATCAGCCGTTTATAGAACGCATCGGGAATATAATTCGCCACCGGCGAAAACCGTTCCGTTACAACGGCTTTGCTTGTTGATAAAATCTGTTCCCCTGCAACGGGCAGGCCGGTTTGCTTATCAAGATACCGGACCGTATAGGGGATCGGCATCTCCGGATTGACATAGAAAAACGTAAACACATTGCTCTCAGGCTGATCCACGCCTTCCGGTTCGCTTGCGATGGTGATCGAATGGCTCGCAACGATGGGGAAATACCCATTGTTATACGCGTCGTACAGCTGATTATAGGGGTTCCCGGCCTTGGCGGGGAAGGTTCTTGTGGAGCCCTCATAAGCATACCCCACCGTATCCCCGGCGATCTGCAAATGATAACCGCCGTCTGCATACACATAATCCCTTGCTTCCTCCCCGTTGGTCACGAAATAACTGCGGTTTTCTTCCGGACTGCCGCCGGCGGCGGTGTTGAGCAGAGCCAGCCATTCCGGATCGGTTTCCTTCTCGTTGAGCGCGTAATGGATGAGATAGGGCTGGGATTTTCTGCTGCCCCATTCGGCAAAGATCAGCAGATCGCCGTTGATGGGCATACTATATGTAGCAAAGGCCTGCATCGTTTGATCCGCCGCAAAGTAAAACCATCCGCCAAAGGTATAATTCTGCCCCGACGGATCGACCGGCGTCGTTATGGCGCCCAACGTTTCTCCGTGCTCGATCTGCCGCCTTTCGTAAACCAAATCCTCATCTTGCGTGCTTTGATATTCCTGCATATCGGCGCGGGTTTTGAAAAACAGAACCGTATGCTGCATGGGGGTATATTTTGCATATAGCTGCCAGTTCCGCGCCGGCATCGTAAGGGTTTCGTCAAAAACCACTTCGCTCCCCTCCGCATGGGTGGGGGATTCATACCAGCCGTCAAAATAGTAGGCGTCCGGCTCCATGTTTTCAGGATACGGCGGATTTATATAATCATCCTGAAGATTTTCGCCATATGAAAGGGTGCGCGTTTCTATCCTTGTTCCATAGTTTATAAACGATAGTTCATAGGTATTTCTGCTGTAATAGAAATACACATCAAAGGCATCACGGTAAAGCCCCGTATCATGGTCCGAGATTCTATCGGAATCGCGATCAACATAAGTAAACCCGGTAATAGCAACCGCGGTTTGACTTCCTACATCAGAATCATCGCAGGTATCATATACGTCAAGCTCATAGTAATCTATTCCCTGATGAGTACGGATCGTAAGCCCCTCCGTACTTTGGTTTTCCAGCAGCGGAACATAGATATGGTAACGATACAATTCAGGCACGCTCCAGCTTATATCCGCGCCGTTTTCCCAGAAGCACAAATACGAAACGGTTTGATCCGCCGGACTGTCAAAGTCCAAATCCCACAAAAGCTCTTCATTCAGGCGTTCGTATTTTCCTTTGATCGTTTGATTGGCGTTGTTCTGTGAATAAGCGACATGATGCTCGCCGTTCCAGGCGCTGACAACCGCCGCCCTGGAAGTCCAGTCATTCTGTGTGTTTCCCTCGGTTCGGGTGGCGGAGTTGAAAACATCGATCGGCCATTTTTCGCTGATTACGGCGCCGTATTTGGCGGTGAAGGAGATATAATGATAGGTAAAGTCGCTGTTTTTTATGGAAACATCTTGACCCGACTGATAGTTTTTGCCCTCTCCGTTGGCATTCAGCGCGGGCAGCTCTTCCACTTGACCAACATTGCCCGAAACAGAGCCGTCCTCATTGATATATTGATCCAGCAAGGCGACTTCATTCCCTGTATTCACGCCGTATGCGGCATTTTTTCCAAACGCATAGGTAGATCCCCCCACCACATAGTATTCGAGGGTCCCTCCGCTGTTTTTCGTCATGGCGTAGTAGAACTTTAAGGTATATTTTTTCCGGTGGTAATACACATTCACAACCGTTGAGCCGTCGCCCTTTACCACAACATCTTCGTCCGCATGATCATAATAGGAATTTCGCCAGATATCTGCGCTGACGCCCAGATCGGCGGCGTCCGTTTCATTGGTGATTTGATGATCGGCGCCGGAGATTCGCTCGTTGCTCATCGCCGCTATATCGCCTCTGGACGTCAAAAAGGAATAGCCGTTATCGGCCACGTCGCCATTTTCGTCCCGGGCGTTTTCAAGCCAATATACAACGTCATACGTCGTTTCCGCAGTGGTCCAAAGCGCGCGGTAGTTTTGGTTACCCACCTCGATCGTGGCGGGCAGGGCGTCGGCGACCCCATCCCCCTGATCCGGCTCGCCATTGCCGTTGGTATCCTCCGTCAGCAAATCCCAGCCGGCAAAAACATAACCGTAGCGCACCGGCTCGCTGACGATATAGGGCGTTTCGTAGCGGGCATAGATGGGATCGACGCCGTAGCCGCCGTCCATATCAAATTTCAGCAGGTAGTAGTTGCGGTCGTAGTAGCATTGAAAAACGGTGCTGCCGTCCGCCGCAACGGCCTCGGGATAATGATATAGTTTACTAAAGCCCTCGGTGTTCCCCGCCAGGTCCGCAAGGAAATCATCCTCTATAATGGTTCCCGTTTCGGCTCTGCCGCTGTAATAAAGGTCTGTTCTTTCGGTATAGAGGTCGTTATTGACATTTTGAAAGAAAAAGCTCGCCGCATAGGAAACCTCAATGGCCTTATAATAAATATTGATAACAACGTCCCCGGTAAGCTCCCCTGCGGCATATTGCAGGAGATAGGTGGTTGCGTCTGTAAAAACATACGTTCCGTCCCCTTGCTCCGCAACCGTATAGGGGGCGTAGCCTAAAAAGGTAGGGCTGATCACGCTTTGCTCAAAGACCGTCCCTTTTTCAATGGTGGCGGTATAAGGAGAATAAATCTCTTCCCTGCTTTCCCAGTCCAGATAGTTGATGGTTATCGTTGCGAGATCGGAGCCCGCCTTTCCCGCCGCCCGCGTTTTTCCCGCTTTCGTTTTAAGGGCGGCGCGCTCCTGCGGGTTCACGTCCGATTCCAGGCTTGCCTGATAGGCCACCGTGACGCAGAGGGGCGCGCTGGTATAGCGTTTGCCGTCCACGGTGAGCACCGCGCGGATATAGGCGCTTCCCGCGGCGTCGAGCAGGGAGGAGATCAGCGCATAGGAAAGGGTAAGCGTTTGATCCTCGGCGCCGTAAATATCGACCCATAGATCGTTCTGCATCTCCGCGCAGATCTGCCAGCTGTAGTCCCCTTTTTCGGCAGCGGGGGAAGCTTCTGCAGCGATTTCCTTTCTCGTGCTCTGCGGGAGCGAA
This sequence comes from uncultured Clostridia bacterium, assembly GCA_944387895.1. Taxonomy (GTDB): domain Bacteria; phylum Bacillota; class Clostridia; order Oscillospirales; family QAKW01; genus QAKW01. The sequence continues at coordinate 75,167 of CALXGQ010000005.1, read as the reverse complement.
ACATTGCTCACCGGTTCGCCGTCGACGGTGATTTCAATATCATAAGAAGATGCAGTATTTGCCGATACTGAACCGGGCGCTTGCCCGATTGATATCAGCGTGCAAACAGCCAGCAGAGCGGCAATGATTCGTTTCTTCATCTGCTTCCTCCTTCTCTCCGGATTTATTTCGCCGAAACCGAGCTCCAGGCGGCGGCCGCGTTCTCAAACCCGTTGGCCTGAACGGCATAGGATGTAAACGTCACGTTGCTTATGCCGCTTTGCACCGCCTCCATTTCCGAACGGGTGATATCGGCGGCAACGGTGATCTGATCCCCCTGAATGATCGGCATCCCCGAAAGGGCGTCGCCGGCAGGGACATAAGTATAATAAACCCCGTTCTGCCCGGATAAAGCCGTCCAGGCGGTATTGACCGACCACGTTAGTTTTTCGGTATTTTCGTATACCAGCGCAAAACGGTTCCCGGCCGGATCAAAGCGCCAGTTTCGCGCTTCTATTTTTACAAATACATAAGCGGCAAGCTCATTGCACGCAAAATCAACCGCCGGATTTTTGGTGATGGTTACGCCGGGGGCATAGATCAGGGTTTGGCCGTTTACTTTTTCGCCGTTTTCCGTTTCATAGAGCGCCAGCTCTCCAAACCTGGCGACCCGCGCGCCGTCGCCGCCTTCGGAGCGGGTTATGTATTTTGAAAAGGTGACGCCCGTGGCAAGAAACAGCGTGACGCACAAATAGAGCAGAATTCTTTTGAAGGGTATTTTGACGGCTTTATTCTTCATGCGCCTCGGCTTCTCCTTTCTTTTGATTTCTGCGGCGCGCCAGGCTCGGCAATTCTATCGCCAAAAGCAGCGCCAGCACTAAGATCAGCATCCCGAGCGGCGTTGCGAAAAAGGAAATGACGCGGCCGATTTTGGGGATCACGGCGATCACCCTGCCGATCACCTTTTCCGGCGGCACCGGCGTTTCGTCGGCGGTTTGATTAGCGTCCCCCCTGGTGATATATCCCTCGGCGTTCCGGTCGATGATTCTATGGGTCACCGTGGCGGAGCCGCTCTCAAACATAATAATATCGCCGATTTCATAGGTCTTCTGGCTTTTGGTAATGATCAGATCGTTGGGCTGGATCGCATCCGCCATACTGCCCGACAGCACCACGGCGGAAGAAAATCCGAAAACGGTGGCATTTTGCCTGCCCGTTATTTTCCGGGCGGCCAAAAGGTAAATATTGGCGGTAATAATCAGGATCAAAAGGGCGGTGACTGCCCCGCTGAGTATCTTGAGAGCTATGCGCAGCACTTTGGTCATTTGCCTTTTTTCTCCCGTTTTTGAAAGATCACCAGGATCAAAAGCATCGCGCCGCTGATCCCCATCAGCAGGATATAAAGGGTCATGCGGGTATTGTCGCCGGTTTCCGGCAGATGAAGCGCCCCCTCGTCCTCGACCACAAGATAAAAGCCCACCTTGATCTCATCAGGGCTCCCCTCTGCCGATCGATCGCCGAAATCAACGTCGATCCGATCCTGCTCCGCGCCGGTTTCATACTGCCAAAGCCAGGATATATCAAAGTCGACGATCTCGCTTTTGTTTACGCTGCCGGAAACGGAGCGGATGACCTGCTCCTCTTTTACCCCTTCGGGCAGCCGATTGGGCGCGGCGTCGGCAAAAGCGCCGTCGGAGAGGCTCGCCTCTACCGGCAGGGCGCTATCGCTGGGAATCGCATAAAGAACCGCCGTAAACGCAATTTTATGATCCGCGTTATTTTTGAAACGGATGATATGGAACCCTTCTGTTCCGGGGGCGATCACCGCGCTGCCGTCTGAAGCGGATACGCTTTGATATTCCGCGTCGAAAATGGAAAGCCGGGCGGCACCGTTTGCGTCTATCGCCTCCACGGCGCTCCAGGTCAGCTTCCGGGCCTGATAGGTGAGGGTGTGATCGGGATCCTCGCTGCGCCCCGCATAGGTCAGCCCCACCGCGAAAGGAAACGCGATCACCTCTAAAATAAAAAGTATCAAAAATGCCGGCAGCAACCAGTCAATGGAATTTTTCAGTTTCGTATTCACGACCTGCCTCCGTTAACCTTTTTGTTCTTGAACTTGTATTGACAGGCCAGGCTTTTATCCTGCCAATATAAGCTCAAGAGCCACCCTGCCAGTGCCACACCTGGCAGGGGAAACTCCGATCGCTTTTTGCATATGCGTTATATCAGTCTACTTGCGTTACCGTGGTCTTGACACCGATGGTAATTCTGCCGGCATTTCCTTTATTGGCCTGATCGCCAAGGTAGGTATCATTCACATCGTTATTGCCTTCAAAATCCCATTTCCAGGAAATTGCCAAAGAATCAGCGCCAACCGTAGAAAGATTTGTGCCGGCCTTATATGTTTTAGAATAATTTTTGATGGCAGTGGCAACGGCAGAAGTCACAGCGTCTTTGTTTTTTGCGCCTGAAAGGTCAACTTCCTGCTTGTTTACGATGATATCAAGGGGGAAATAGAAGTCACCGTCTTCGTCTACCCAATTGTTGCTCAGCTCAACCATCGCTTCATATGTAACCTTTACGTCGACTTCGGGTTCACCATGCAAAGTCATGGATGCCATATCGCCACTTGTGCCGGGCGCCACAACCTTTGCGCCGCCTCGACCGACAACTGTTACTGAATTGTCAGCGTTGGCATATTCGTCTGTAAACATGTTGCCGTTTGCCGTTACAGTCACGCCGAACCTTGCAACTCTTGCAGAGTCGGTGCCTGTGCCTGCTGTGGTGTATTTTGCAAATGTTCCGCCCACAAAACAAGAAGTGATAAGGGTGAGTGCCACCAGAGCAACTCCCACTCTCATTGTCCAATTCTTTTTCACCGAATTGTCCTCCTTTTCATATTTTGCCGCGTTATCGGCTGTTGATTTTTTCCCGGCTTCTATTGGCCGGGGGTGAGATATCCTCACGATTATATCTTCATCCCACCGGTGCGTGGCCACCTTCGGGCAGATATACAAAATTAAAGATCTGCGCCCTGCCTGGCTTCGCTCTGCTTGGCTTCGTCCTGCCCGGCTTCACTCTGCTTATTTGCGGCGGCCCGGAGCCGCTCCAGCTCTTCCTCCAAAGCCTGCGTGTTTTTCTTTTCCTTATTGGCATAATGCTGCCGGCGAAGAATGTCGTAAATGATAAACGCCAGCAAGGGCACCCCGATGAAAAGCAGCATCCCGATCGGCGTTTGCAAAAACAAAGCAAAATTACCTACCCCGGCAATGCGGAATTGATAACTGCCGATCAGCCTGTCCACCGTGACGGGGGTATCGTCCTCCACGTTGTTAGCGTCGCCTTTCGTGATGAAAAACGGCGTGCCGTCCTCGGCGGTTTTGATTTCGATTATGCGGTGGGTTACCACCGAAGTGGAGTCTTCCTCCATATAGGCGATCACGTCGCCGACCTTTAATTCTTCCGGATCGGCCTTCCCGACAAAAATCAGATCGCCGGCTTCAATATGATCCTCCGCATCCCCCGACATGGAGCCCGAAAGAACGACCATCGGGGTCGTGCCCATTATAGACGGCGGCCTTGAAGGATCGATGGATCCTTTTATAATAATGGTCAGGTTGCATATCAGCAGAAAGCCGAATACCACGCATAAAAGAATCCCGATGATCGTCATCACCCGATGGATCGGCCTTGCTTTTGATTTTGCGCGCACTTGCATCTTTTTTCTCCCATTCTGTAGATTTTTATCGCTTCGGGCTGCGATCGGCCGCTTTCCGCCGCGGCCGAAATGCGAAAAAGCCTTTTCCCGTGCGGTAAACAACATAATCCGTATTATGTTGTAAAACACGAATGACCTTTATTCTTTTATCCGCTTTTAGCGGCAAAATAGAGAAAAAAGGGCGCAAATAAGCAAGCCTTTGTTCGTTATTTACGAAAAAGGCCTTTCATTGTTGCAAAAAAATCAGCAAAATTATGATTTTTATGTGAGGCGATTGTTTTTTTCTGCCCAGTATGCTATAATATTTATGCAAAATCGGTATTATTGGACCAATTTAAACAATATGTAGTACATAATACGGATTATGTTGTTTTTCTGATTACATCAACAATTTTTATTAAACAATATGTAGTACATAATACGGATTATGTTGTTTTTCTGATTACATCAACAATTTTTATATGATCAGGCACATCCGTTCCATACGCTGGCGATGCTCGTTTCCTGTTGTCATGATATAAATGCGCGTTGTATTGATACTGGAATGGCCGAGAATATCGGCAAGTTTCGCGATATCCTTTTCAATGCCATAAAATGTACGGGCAAACAGATGACGAAGATTATGCGGAAATACTTTATCAGGATTGACGCCCGCCTGCCTGCAAAGATTTTTCATTTCTCTCCAGATGTTGGATCGGCTGACAGGCTTGCCTGTTCTTGTTACAAACACATTTCCTGCTGCGATTTTCTGCTCCGCTATATAGCGGAGCAATTTTTTACGCAGTTCTTTAACGATAAAGATCGTTCGCGTTTTTCCTTTCAGGGACACCACCGCCTCCCCTTTGCGCACAGCTTCCACCGTTATAAACTGCAATTCGCTTACTCTGATCCCCGTGGAACAGATTGTCTGGATCATGAGATTCAGCCGTTGATTCCCCTTTTGCCCGGCCGCTCTGAGCAGACGCTCATATTCGGCTTTGGTCAATTCTTTTTCCTCGGCGCAAAAAATCTGACGTTGAATTTTTACGGATTTCAGTTTACAGTCTAAAAGCCCGACAAAAACAAAATAACTATTGAGCGACGCGATCATCGAATTTACGCTGCGCATGGCATAGCCCTGCGCGATCAGATTTTGCTTATAGGCAACGGCTTTTTCTCTGGTGATTGAGGTATTTCCGACATACTGCGCAAATACCCTGATATCGTGAAGGTATTTCCCGATGGTCGCCTCCGATTTTTCCTCCAGACACAACTGCTGTTTGAAATCGCTGATGGTTTCTTTTGAGATAACGTGTTCTTTCATGCTGATTACCTCCGCGTATTTTTTATATTTTACCTGAAAACGGCGCTTTTATTGTCATTTTTCTTTTGTTTGAAGCGACTCCGCGCCCCTATCGGCCTCATTCCCCCCGGCCGGCAGAAAGAGAAATTTATCAATTGAATTTCACGGCGGCTCGTGGTATAATAATCCCACGACGGTCGTGATCCCCGAAAGGGAACTGCCCTGCGGTGGTCATGACCTTCTCGTTCAGAAACGCATTTTCCCGCCGCCGACCCGGCGGCGGATCGGTTTCTTTGCTTTCTTTCCGCGCAAATCCAGGCAGAGTCCGAAAAAAACGAACCCTTCCCGCGGCGGAGCGGGAAGGGCTCTGCCGGCAATGCGGAAAATCCGGCGGTGCGGCAGCGCCGCTGAAACAGAGGTGAAGGTATGTTTTTCAGTCCATTTAAAAAGGAGCGGTTCATGGTGGTGGGGCTGGGGAATCCCGGCCGTTCCTATGAAAAAACGCGCCATAACGCCGGATTTATGGCGCTGGATATCCTGGAGCAGGACTTCGGCGCCAAAAGCTTTGGCAGCCGGCAGACCGCCCTGATGAGCCGGGCTTCGGAGGGAAGCAGAGAAATCCTCTTTGTTCGGCCGCTGACCTTTATGAACCGGTCGGGAACCGCGGTAAACGACGTTGGTTCCTATTATAAAATCCCCCGGGATCATATCATCGTGATCGCCGACGACGTTTCCATGGAGGTCGGGCGGCTGCGGATCCGCGACAAGGGCAGCGACGGCGGGCACAACGGCCTGAAGGATATCATCCGGGTACTGGGCAGCCAGGAATTCCTGCGCATCAAGATCGGCGTGGGGCAGAAGCCGAGGCCGGATTACGATCTGGCGGACTGGGTGCTCAGCCGCTTTGGCAGGGAGGATCTTGGCAAGCTGGAAGAGGTGCTGCGCACCGTTCCCGGCGCGGTGCGGCTTTTGCTGGAAGGTGATTACGCCGGCGCGCAAAACCGCTTCAACAGGTGAAGGCATGGATATTCTTTCTCTTCTGGATCGGGAACCGGCGCTGCAAAATCTGCCGGCCGGCGGCGGGCGCCCCGTCGCCATCAACGGCCTCTCGGGGAAAAGCGGCATCCCGGTAGCCGCCTATCTCTGCAAAAAACTGCATCATAAGGGAATTTACGTTATCCGTCAGGAGGCGGGGCAGGAGGAAATTCTCGCGGCTTTCCGCGCCCTTTTGGGCGAAAAGGTCTATTATCTGCCGGAGCGGGATTTTTTGTTTGACGCCTATTCCGCCCGCTCCCGGGACTGGGAGATCCGGCAGGCGGAAACCCTGAAAAAAATGCGTACCGGGGACTATTCCCTGATCGTGACCACCCTGAGCGCCCTGCTGATGCCGGTCGCGCCCCCGGAGGAAGCGGATGAGCGGGGGCTTCTGCTGAAGACCGGGGATTCTTATGATCTTGACGCGCTGACCGCGTTCCTTACCGAAAGAGGTTATTCTTCCTTTGAGCTGGTGGAGGGAAGCGGCAGCTTCGCCCGCCGGGGCGGGATCCTGGACGTTTTTTCCCCCAATTATCCCCATCCCCTGCGCATCGAGTTCTTCGGCGACGAGATCGACCGGATCGTTTTCTTCGACGTACTGACCCAGCGGACGCTGGAAACCGTCGGGGAAGCGGAGCTGGTGGCCTGCCGCTCCCGCCGGGGAGAAGAGCAGCGGCTGCTGCCGCTGCTGAAAAAGCTGGAGGCGGAAACCCACCACCCCGGCCTGAAGGAGGACATCGAGCGGCTGGAAACCGGCCGCAGCGTTGCGGTGGATCGGTATCTGCCGCTGCTTTACGCCACCCTCTTTACGCCGCTGGATCTCCACGACGGCCTGCTCTTTATCGATGATTACGCCGGCCAGCAGAAGGTTTTTTCCTTTATGGAATGGCAGCTCAACGAAGAGCGCGTCCGCCATGCGGAAAAGGGCGTCTTTATGGCCGAGGGTGCCTATTTTCTGGATCAGAACGCCTTTGAAGCGCGCTGGAACGGAAAGACCTTTCTCTTTTCCGCCCTTTCCCCCGCTCCGGGGCAGGAGCTGGGCGCGCTCCGGCAGATCCGGGTGCTGGAAGATCCGGTGCCCCTCTACCGGGAGGAGGCGCTGCTGACCGAATTGCTGCGCGCCGCCGAGGACGGCGATATCATTCTTCTGACCGGGACGGCCGAGCGGCTGGCGGAGCTGAAATCCGCCCTGGCCGACGCCCGCGTTCCCCTGGCGGAATCGCCCCGGGAAGGGTTCGTCTGCTGCCTGGAAAGCCCGCTTTCCTGCAATCTGCGCTTCCCCGACGCCGGCCTTCTGCTGATCTCCGCCGGAATCCGGAAAACCGCCCGAACTGCCCGCCGCGCCGGCCCGTACAAAGGGGAAAAAATCCGTTCCTTCAACGATATCACGCCGGGCGACCTCGTGGTGCACGTTTCCCATGGGATCGGCGTTTATAAGGGAATCCGTCAGGTTGAAAATCAGGGGGTTGTGAAGGACTATATCGTGATCGGCTACGACAAGGGCGATACCCTCTTCGTCCCCTGCCCGCAGCTGGATCTGATCTCCAAATACATCGGCACCGCCGAGGACAAAACCGTCCGGCTCTCCCGGCTGGGCGGAGCGCAGTGGGAGAAAACCAAGGCGCGGGTGAAAAACCAGTCCCGGGAGATCGCCCGGGAGCTGATCGCCCTTTATGCCAAGCGGCTGCAGGCTCCCGGCATCCCCTGCGAGCCGGATTCCGATTGGCAGCTCCGCTTTGAAGAGCAGTTCCCCTATGAGGAAACGCCCGATCAGATCCGATGCGTGGAGGAGATCAAGCAGGATATGGAGCGCGCATGCCCCATGGATCGGCTGCTCTGCGGCGACGTGGGCTTCGGAAAAACAGAAGTGGCGCTCCGGGCGGCCTTCAAGGCCATCGACAACGGCTTTCAGGTCGCTCTGCTCTGCCCCACCACCATCCTCTCGGAGCAGCATTTTCTTACCGTTCGGGAGCGCTTTGCCGATTTTCCCGTCAGCACCGCCGTTTTGAACCGGTTCCGCTCCCCGGGGGAGACCCGCCGGATCCTTTCCGACCTGGAAACCGGCAGGCTGGATATGATCATCGGCACCCACCGGCTGCTCTCCGGCGACGTCCATTTTAAAAAGCTGGGATTGCTGATCATCGATGAAGAACAGCGATTCGGCGTTAAGCATAAGGAGAAGATCAAGGAGCTTTCCGTCGGCGTGGACGTGCTGACCATGAGCGCCACCCCCATCCCCCGCACGCTGAACATGGCGCTTTCCGGGATCCGGGATCTTTCCATCATCGAGGATCCGCCTGCCGACCGCCAGCCTGTCGTCACCTATATTCTGGAATACGATACCGAGCTGCTGCTCTCCGCCATTGCCCGGGAGCTGAAGCGGGGCGGCTGCGTCTTCTATCTGAAAAACGACATCGACGCTCTGGATCGGATCGCCGAGCGCCTTTCCGCCCGGCTGCCGGAGGCGCGAATCGCCGTGGGGCACGGGAAGATGACCGGAACCGAGCTGGAAAAAACCTGGGATCGCGTTCTGCACCACGAGGTAGATATCCTGATCTGCACCACCATCATCGAAACGGGGATCGACGTCTCCTTCGCCAATACCCTGATCATCGAGGACGCCGACCGGCTGGGCCTTTCCCAGCTGCATCAGATCCGCGGACGGGTGGGGCGCAGCAGTACCCGCGCCTACGCATACCTGACCTACCGCCGGGGCGCCGAGGTAAACGAAGCCGCCGCCAAACGGCTGGCGACGCTCCGGGAATTTACGGAATTTGGCAGCGGCCTTAAAATCGCCATGCGGGATCTGGAGATCCGGGGCGCCGGCGCGCTGCTGGGAGAAAAACAGCACGGGCAGATGAATATCGTCGGCTATGACATGTATATGCGGATCCTCCGGGAGGCCGTCAACGAGGAGCAGGGTCGGCAAGAGCCGCCCCAGACGGACTGCGCCGTCGACGTTTCCGTCAGCGCATTCATCCCCAAGGACTACGTCCCCAGCGAAAAGACCCGGATCGATCTTTATAAAAAAATCGCCGCCATCTCCTCCGAGGAGGATTTTGGCGACGTGATCGATGAGCTTTGCGACCGCTTTTCCGATCCACCGGAGAGCGTTGTCAACCTGATGAAGATTGCTCTGCTCCGCGCCATGGCCCGGGAAAACGGCATCATCGATATCAAGCAAAAGCAGGACGCCGTTCTCTTTTTTGCCGGCGAGCCGCAGCCGGAGCTGCTTGCCCGGCTGGTGCACGCCATGAACGGTCGGCTGCTCTATTCCATCGGAGCCAGACCCTATTTCACGCTGAAGATCCGGGATCGGGGCCATCTACTGGAAGAGATGAACGCCTTTCTCAAAACCTATGCCGGGCTGCGCGCCCAACCGGAGCGGCAGGACTAAACGGCAGACCGGGCGGCCGGCTTCCGCCTCCCCGGCTCCAAATCGGCGCCCTTGCTTCAACAAACAAAACGGTGCAGTCCCGAGAACGGGACTGCACCGTTTTTTCGATCCCCGGTTGCCCGGAAGACGGGCTTTTTTATCCCTTCCGCCGCCGGGCGGCTTCAGCCCCGCTCTTCCGGAGAGCGCCGCGGCCCGGTTCTGACCCGATAGACCCGGCACTCCTTTCCCGCCTTTCTGCACCGGTCGATCACAAATTGGGTCCCGGTGGATTTTCCATCCCAAAAGGCGAGAACCAAATCGCTGTAGGCAATGATTTCAAGATTCCGCAAAAGCGGCGCGCGCCGCCCGTACTGCGCATAGTCCGGAAGAAATTCCGTCATTTTCATGCCATGCCGCCTGGCATACCGCCGGGCGCAGCTATCGATGCCCCGGGCGCCGCCTGAAACGATCTCCGTTGTTTCCCGGGGCAAATATTGCGCAAAATCATAAAATTCCAGACCCCTGGATCCAACAATCGCCACCTTCATCTCTTCACCGCCTTTTCCCTCAACAAAGAACAGCCCGCCGCAGCAGACCCTCCATTTATGAACATTATAACACATTTGTTCTTGAATGAAAAGGTTTTTTTAAAAAAACAGAAGAAATACTCTGGTCAGCAGAAAAGCCAGCAGGCCGCAGGCGGGGAAGGTCAGCAGCCATGCGGCGATCATGGAGCCGGCTATTTTCCGGTCAACGCGGCTCTCCGCGCCGCCGACCGCCGCCCCCATCAGCGCGCAGGTTTTGGCATGGGTGGTGCTGACCGGGAGCCCCTGAAGGGTTGATAAAAGAAGGCTTGCGGTTCCCGCAAGATCGGCGGCAAAGCCCTCCTTCTGGCCGATATGTACCATCCGGGCGCCGACCGTTCGGATGATCCGCCCGCCGCCCAGCAGCGTGCCCAGACCCATGACGCCGCTGCAAAAGAGCATCAGCCAGAGGGGCAGGGAAAAACCGGCGCCGCCGCCTTCCGGCGCAAGGGTCTGCCACAAAACCAGGATCGAGGCGAATTTGGGCGTATCCTGCAAACCGTGGGCAAAGGCCATCAGCGCGGCGGAAAGGCGCTGTCCCCACCGCCAGAAGCCCGGCCGAAACCGCATCCGCCGGATCCGGCGGGAAAGGATCCATCCGGCCAGAAACCCCGTGGCCATGGAAAAAACAAGCCCGATCAGGATCCTTCCCAGCGCGCCGAGAGAGATCCCGCCTGCGCCCAACCCCAGGGAGGCGCCCATGATGCCCGCCATCAGGCCATGGCTTTCGCTGGTAGGGATCCCGAAGCGCCAGGCAATAACCGCCCACAGCACCACCGCCAGCAGCGCCGCGGCCAGCGCAGCGCCGCCCCGGCTGCCGGCGCTGAAATCCCCCAGCCCGAAGATGGTTTCCGCAACCTTTCTGCCCATCAGCAGCGCGGCAGTCCCGCCCAGGATATTCATTGCCGTTGCCAGTAGCGCGCCCTGACGCAGCGTCATCGCGCCGGTGGATACCCCGGCGGCTATGGCGTTGGGCGCGTCCGTCCAGCCGTTGACAAACAAAACCCCCAGAGCGATCAGCAAAACCATCGCACCCGGCAGGGAGGAAAAAGACGCATGAAAAAATTCCGTGATCGTCATGATGCTCACCTCCCATTATTTATATGAGCGGCGCTTTTGCTTCTATGCCTTGCCGCTCATCTGCTCCAGCGGAACGATTTCATATCCCTCCCCCCGCAGGCGGTCAATGAGCGTGCCCAGAATCTGGGCGTTGGTCCTGGACGTGGAATGGAGCAGCAGGATGCAGCCATTATGCATCCGACTCATGATTTTTTCAAGGGCGGCCTCCGGATCCGGCTGCTCCTCCTCCACCCAGTCGTAATAGGCAAAGCTCCAGAATACGCTGGTCAGCCCCAGCTTGTCGTTATAATCCAGCGCCCGCTCCGAAAATCTTCCGCAGGGGAACCGGAAATACCCCGAGGGACTCAGTCCGTAGCCCGCCAGGATCTCATTCCAGCCTTCAATCTGCTGGCGGTAAGCGGAAAAATCGGTCAGCGCCGTCATATCCGTGTGGTTCAGCGTATGATTGCCGACGATATGCCCTTCCTCCGCCATCCGCCGAACAAGGGCTTCATTTTGTTTCAGGAAATTGCCGTCCAGAAAAAAAGCGGCGGAAACGCTCTTTTCCCGAAGGGTATCCAGAATCGCGCCGTGATACCCGTTGTCATAGCCGGCGTCAAAGGTGATGGAAACCTTCTTTTCAGACGCGCTCCCGCAATACAGAACCGAATAGGGCTCCAGCTCCACCTCCCGGGTCACCTCCGGCTGCGTATGGGTCTGATTCGGCTGAAAATACCAATCATATCCGGTGGTGGGCGCGGCGCTCCCTCCGGCGCTCATCATGAACAACAGGCTGACGATCAGCAGGGGAACGGCTAAAAATGTCATCAAATCCTTTCCCTTTACCATGTTTTTGCACTCCTTTTTTATCCTTTTTCCATATTGTTTGTAAACCTGCGTAAAAAGATACGGAATTTTGGCAAAAATAGCTATGGTTTTTTAGCATCCGCTCTGCTATAATTTGTCTGTTATGCAGAAAGAAGGTACAACATGAAACGAGAAGATCTGAGAAATATCGCCATTATCGCCCACGTCGACCATGGCAAAACCACGCTGGTAGACGAAATGCTGAAGCAGGGCGGGATTTTCCGCGACAATCAGGTGGTGGCCGACCGGGTTATGGACAGCAACGATCTGGAGCGGGAGCGAGGAATCACCATTTTGGCAAAAAATACCGCCGCCCACTGGAAGGGCACGAAAATCAACATCATCGATACGCCGGGCCATGCCGATTTCAGCGGCGAGGTGGAGCGGATCCTGAAAATGGTCAACGGCGTTTTGCTTCTGGTGGACGCCTTTGAAGGCGCCATGCCGCAAACGCGGTTCGTTCTGGAAAAGGCGCTGGAAATGGGGCATCAAATCATCGTGGTGGTCAACAAGGTCGACCGGCCGGACGCCCGGCCTCTGGAGGTCGTGGACGAGGTTCTGGAGCTGCTGATCGAGCTGGGCGCCAGCGACGAACAGCTGGACAGCCCCATCCTTTTCTGCTCCGGCAGGGACGGCACCGCCTCTCTCACCCCCGATCAGAAGGGGGACGACCTTGCGCCCCTCTTCGATAAGATCCTGGAGCAGATCCCCCCGCCGGAAGGAGATGCGGATCAGCCCCTGCAGCTGCTGGTTTCTTCCATCGACTATAACGATTTTGTCGGCCGGATCGGGATCGGCCGGATCGAGCGGGGAACCATCCGCCAAAATGAAGAGCTGGCCGTCTGCAACTATCATGACCGAGAAACCAACCGCAAGGGTCGGGTCCAGGCGCTTTTTGCCATTGAGGGGCTGAACCGGGCGCCCATCGAAAAGGCGCAGGCGGGCGATATCGTCTGCTTCTCCGGCATTGAAAACGTCACCATCGGCGAAACCCTCTGCGCGCCGGACTGCCGCGAGCCGCTTCCTTTTGTGAAAATCAGCGAGCCGACGCTGGAGATGAATTTTATGGTCAACAACAGCCCCTTTGCCGGCCGGGAAGGAAAGTTCGTCACCTCCCGCCATATCCGCGACCGGCTGATGCGGGAGCTGCTGAAGGACGTTTCTCTCCGGGTTGAGGAAGGGGAAACCGCCGATACCTTTAAGGTGGCGGGACGGGGGGAAATGCACCTTTCCATCCTGATCGAAACCATGCGCCGGGAGGGCTATGAATTTGCCGTTTCCATGCCCCATGTCCTTTATAAGGAAATCGACGGCCAAAAGTGCGAGCCCATCGAAAAGGTCTACATCGACGTGCCGGAGAGCTGCGTGGGCGCCGTGGTGGAGCGGCTGGGCTCCCGCCGGGGCGAAATGCTCTCCATGGAGCCCAACGGCAGCCGGATGAAGCTGCAATATCTGGTTCCCGCCCGGGGCCTGATCGGCTACAAAAGCGATTTTCTTACCGCCACCCGCGGCGAAGGGGTGATGAATACGGTCTTTCACGGCTATGAGCCCTATAAAGGGGAGATCCCCGGCCGGTCTTCCGGATCCCTGATCGCCTTTGAAACCGGCGAGGCCGTTACCTACGGGCTCTTCAACGCCCAGGAGCGCGGGATGCTCTTTATCGATCCGGCCACCCCGGTCTACGAGGGCATGATCGTCGGCATGAATCCCAAGGGGGAGGATATCGCCGTTAACGTCTGCAAGCGCAAGCACGTGACCAATATGCGCGCCAGCGGTTCCGATGAGGCGCTGCGCCTGATCCCGCCCAAAAAGCTCAGTCTGGAGGAGGCCATCGAGTTTATCGCGCCGGACGAGCTGATCGAGGTTACGCCGCAGAACATCCGGCTGCGTAAGCAAACCCTTTCAAACACCCAGAGAATGAAGGATCTTTCCCGGCTCAAATAAGCCGCTCCCTGCGGCAGCCGGCCGCAAAAAAATAAAAAATAAGCGCCGCCCTTTTCCGGGCGGCGCGGCATTTCCTGCGCAGACTGCTTTTTCAGCGGAGCCGGAGCTTTTCGCTCCGGCTCCGCCGCTCTTTTAATAGTTCTCTTTTCTTACTTCAAAATAGCTCCGGGGATGCGCGCAAACCGGGCAGACCTCCGGCGCTTTCTTGCCCATGACCAAATGCCCGCAGTTGCGGCATTCCCACATGGTCTCTTCGCTCTTTTCAAAAACGCGCTGCATTTCCACGTTGCTCAGCAGAGCGCGATAGCGCTCCTCGTGGGCCTTCTCAATGGCGGCTACCGCGCGGAACCGGGCCGCCAGAGCGGTAAAGCCCTCCTCCTCCGCCTCTTTGGCAAAGGTATCATACATATCCGTCCATTCGTAGTTCTCCCCTTCGGCGGCAGCCAGCAGGTTGGCGGCGGTATCGCCCAGCCCGCCCAGCTCCTTGAACCACATCTTGGCGTGCTCCTTCTCATTATCGGCGGTCTTCTGGAAAATCGCGGCGATCTGCTCATATCCTTCCTTCTTCGCCACCGAGGCAAAATAGGTGTACTTGTTTCTTGCCTGGCTTTCACCGGCAAATGCGGCCATCAGATTCTTTTCGGTTTTGCTTCCCTTTAATTCCATGCTTCTTTCTCCTCTTTTTCAATTAATTTGATGAATGATTTTCTGCGCTGCAGGCAGGGCAGATGCAATGAACCGCCAGCTCGTAGGATTCCACGGCAAAACCCAGCCACCGCTCCAGCTCCGCGGCAAACCCTTCGGACGGCCAATCCCTCAGCCGCCCGCACCGGTCGCATATCAAATGGATATGGGGCACGCTGGTCTTATCATAACGATCACTGCTGCCGCAAAAGGAGATTTTCCTGATTTCTCCTTCCTGCGCCAGATGGTTCAGATTGTTATAAACCGTTGCCAACGCGATCCCCGGCATCTCTTCCTTTGCTTTCCGGTAGATTTCCTCCGCCGTCGGATGCTCCCCGGATTCCCGGATCAGCCGTAGTATCAATGCGCGCTGCCTGGTCATTACAACTCCCCTTTTTTAAAATCATTCTAAATTCTGATCTCATTATAACAACGTCGCACCCTTTTGTCAAGAGTTCTTTAGAATAATTCTAAAATTTTTTTCAATCTAAGCGCTTCTGTAAACAGTTTACACGTTTCCTGCCGCAACATACACGATTGCACGGCGGCAGCACAAAACTTTTACAAATAACACCTTGATCTCGCCCGCAAAAAGGGGTATGATGAAATCAAACAGGATCAGCGGGAAATCCCTGCCGGGACGAACCGGAAGGAGCGAAACGCCCCCGCGGGGGAAGACGGAAGGCGGGCGTGTTCCCCAACCGGGAGCAGGAAAGCCGAAGGCGAGAGCAGGATGAAAGCGCCCCGCCGGTACTGAACCGGAAGGGATGATCCCCGCCGGAAACGCCGGAAGCCGAACGGGAAAACGTCCGCCGGAAGCGGAAAAGCGAAGGGCGGGATTTTTCCCGGCGGGATCCAAAGCCTGAAGATCATGAAAAACGATTATTGATAAGGAGGAACCGGTCATGAAACAGGAGATTTTAAATTGTATCAAAACGCGCCGCAGTATCCGCAGCTTTCAGGAAAAGCAGGTGCCGCAGGAGTTGCTGGACGCGGTTTTGGAGGCGGGGCTTTACGCACCCTCCGGCATGAACCGACAGCCGGTGGTTCTGATTGCGGCGCAAAAGCCCGAAACCGTCGAGGCGCTGGTTCGGCTCAACGGAAGTATTCTGGGGCGGGAAGGGCCTTATTACGGCGCCCCCACCATCCTGCTTGCCCTTGCGGATCCGGCGGCTTCCACCTGCGTGGAGGACGGGAGCTGCGCCCTGGAAAACATGATGCTGGCCGCCCATGCGCTGGGGCTTGGATCCTGCTGGATCCACAGAGCGCGGGAGATGTTTGAAACGGAAGAAGGAAAAGCGCTGCTCCGGCAATGGGGGCTGCCCGAGAACCTCCGGGGGATCGGCGGCCTGGCTTTAGGATATCCGAAGGGCGAAACGCCGGAGGCAAAGCCCCGGAGAGAAAACCGCATTCTGAAGATCTGACCCGCACTGTCCCGAGAACTGCGCGCCAAAAGGCGCCGCCGGACATACTGTCCGGCGGCGCCGCTCTTTTTTTCAGGATGATTTTCCCGGCTCTGTGCCGGTTTTGGGCAGGGTCACGGTAAAGGTGCTGCCCTCCTGCGGCGCCGAAACAACGCCGATGCCGCCGCCCATCGCTTCGGCCAGAATCTTCGCGATGGAAAGCCCCAGGCCAAAGCCCTTTTCATTATGGGAGCTATCCCCTTTATAAAACCGCTCGAAGGCATGGGCGGCGACCTCCTCGGTCATCCCCACGCCGTTATCCGCTACGCTGAAGGCGGCGGTTTCCCCTTCTTCCGAAAGGTTGAGTTGGATTTGCCCTCCTGCGGCGGTGAATTTCACGCTGTTGTCCAGCAGGATCGTGAGGATCTGCCGCACCAAATTGGAATCGCACCATGCCGACGCCTGCCCGGAAAGCTGAAAGTCCCGGTCGGGGTACATCATCCGGAAATCCTGCAAAACCTCGCCGCATAGCCCGCTCAGCTCGACCTGCGCCAGTTCCGGCCGCACTCTGCCGTTTTCGCTGCGGGCAATATACAGCAGCCGCTCCAGCAGCTTCTGCATCCCCGCCGCCTGCGAAACAATGGCGTTGACCGCCTCCTGCCGCACCGCCGGATCCTCCCCGCCCCAGCGGGATAAAATGTCGGCATAGCCGCTGATCACCGCCAGCGGCGTGCGCAGCTCATGAGAAGCGTCGGACACAAACTGCTTCTGCCGCTCATAGGCGTCCTCAATTTTATCCAGCATATGGTTATAGGATTCCACCACCTCTACCAGCTCGGTGCGGATGTTATCCGTTTCCAGCCGGTCGGAAAGGCGGCTGGCGGACATCTCCTCCATGGCGCGGCCCAGCACGCCGATGGGGCGCAGCAGTTTCCGGGTGGTGCGGTAGCCCACAAAATAACTGACGCCCAGCGCCAGCACCACCGATACCAGAAGCAGGTTTACGATCACCGAAAGCAGCGCCGTTTCCGTTTTCATGCTTTTGGCGATATTCAGCCATACCGGCTCCGCACCCATCTCCGTTTTTTTGGAATAGATCCGCAGCAGCTCTGTCTGATGCCGGTGGGAAAAGGGCTCCTCCCATTTTTCATTATAGGGCAGGCTCTCCTCCAGCCCGGAAAGACCATAGGCGTAGACCAGCGTGCCGTCCTCCCGGTAAACGGCGATATTGAGGGCGGATTCCTCCGCCAGCCGCTCCGCCACATCCTGCCGCAGCTCGCTGGCCTCCAGCGTTGCGGCTACCGTCAGGACGCTGTCTGTCGCGCGGCGGTCCACGATATAATAGGCGGCCGCAATGACGAACATCCCCTGAAGCAGCGCGAAAATCAGAAAGATCAGCATATAGCTCAGCGTCAGGCTGCCCGCCAGCGATTCCGGCGCGTGCTCCGCCACGATCTGAACCAGGCTGCCCAGCTGTTCCCGCTTTTTCTTTTTCAGGTTCCCCCGCTTTTCCATGTAAATGGATTTTTGCAGATAGGCCTCTTTTTTATATTCCCGCTTCTCCGCCCGCAGGGCTTTTTTTACGCCGCGGCGCGCCTCGTCCGAAGCAGTCTTTTTTTGATAGCGCAGCTCCTCCTTCCGGATCCGGTAGGCATATTTGCGCCGCTTCTTTTCACCCTTATATTCATATTTCAGCTCTTTTTTCCGGCGTTTGTATTCCGCCTTGATTTCCCGTTTATTCATCGGCCGTACCAAAGGCATAGCCCAGCCCGCGAACCGTTCGGATATAATGCACGCCGAAGCGGTCGTCGATCTTGCTGCGCAGATAGCGGATATATACGTCGATCAGATTGGTATCCCCCATATAGTCGTAGCCCCAAACTTCCCGCAAAATCTGCTCCCGGGAACAAACGACGCCCGGATGCTCCATGAAGTAGATCAGCAGCTCATACTCCTTGCGGGTCAGCGCCAGTTCCTCATCCCGGAAAAAGGCGCGCACCGCCAGCCGGTCCGCCCGCAGCTCGCCCACCGCAAGGGCCGTTTCCTTTCCGGGAACCCGGCGATGGCGCAGCGCCGCCCGCACCCGGGCTGCCAGCTCCCGCATGGAAAAGGGCTTGGCCAGATAATCGTCTGCCCCCAGATCCAGCCCCCGCACCCGGTCGTCCAGCTCGCCGCGGGCGGTCAGCATGATCACCGCCACCTGGGATTCCCGGCGCAGCTTCTCCAGCAGGGTAAAGCCATCCAGCTTGGGCAGCATCACGTCCAGAACGATCAGATCATAATCCTGACCAAGAGCGGCGGCCAGCCCTGCCTCGCCGTCGTATACACAGTCGCAGGCATACCCCTCCCGATCCAGCTCCAGCTGGATCATCCGGGCGATATTGGTCTCATCCTCGATGATCAGGATTTTCTCCATCTTACTGCTTCGCTCCTCTGAAAAATAATGCCAGAACGCCCGGCCCGCCATGGGCGCCGATCACCGGCCCGACCGATCCGATCAGGATCCGGCCCGCAAATCCACGCTCCTCCCGAAGGATGCGCTCCAGCTTTTCGGCGTCCTCCGGACAGTCCGCATGACAAATGGCGATGGTTTCCTCCGGTGAAAGAGCGGGAACCTTACCGGCCAGCAGCCGGATCGCCGCCTCCCGACCCCGGGCCTTGCCCGCCGGTACCAGACGACCGGCCGCGTCCACCGTCAGGATCGGCTTCATCCCCAGCGCCGACCCGACCACCGCCGTTGTTGCGCTGATCCGCCCGCCGCGCTTGAGATACATCAGATCGTCCAGCGTGAACCATTCCTCCATATCGGCGCAGAAGGAACGGGCAAATGCCGCCGTTTCCTCCAAAGCCGCTCCGGCGGCCTTGCGCTCAAGGCAAAGGGTCACCACCAGCCCCAGACCCATGGAACCGCTTCGGGAGTCCACCGCCATCATCCGGCGCTCCGGGAACTCCGCCTCCAGCTCCGTTATGCCGCAGCTCCCCGACTGAAAGGAGCCGGAGATCCCCGACGACATGCCGATATACAGCAGATCCTCCCCCGCTTCAAGGCAGGGGCGCACCTTGCTGCAAAAGCTGTAGATCCCCACCTGACCGGTAGTGACCGTTCCTTTATTCCTTAATATATCATAAAACTCCGCGCTTGACAATCCTTTTCCATCGTCTAAATACTCCCTGCCGTTGACAAAATAGGAAAGTGGAATCACCAGCAGATCCTGATGCGCCGCCCGAAATTCCGCCGGCAGGTCGCAGGTGGAATCCGTTACAATCACATAAGACATTTCTCTACCTCCCTGAATCCTCTCATTTCATTATAAAGCATACCCGGCTGACGCTACATTAAAATCACATTAAAGTTGCGTTTTCCCCCCGATTTATGGTATACTGGAAAAAAGCCGGAGGTGACCATGATGAAACGCATTCTGATAATTGAAGACGATCCGGGCATTTCGGATATCATCGCCTTCAATCTGGCGAAGGAGGGCTATGAAGTAGCCACCGCGCCGGACGGCGAAGCCGGGCTGCTGGCCTTTGCCGGCCAGCGGTTCGATCTGGTTCTTCTGGACATCATGATCCCCCGGCTCAACGGTCTGGAGGTTCTGGATACCATCCGCTCCCGATCCGACGTTCCGATTCTGATCATCAGCGCGAAAACCACCGAGGAGGATCGGCTGGAAGGGCTGAGCCGCATGGCGGACGACTATATCTGCAAGCCTTTTTCCATCAAGGAGCTGATGCTGCGCGTAAAAAACCACCTCGCGCGCTATGACGGAACATTGAGCAACGAGGCGCCCCTGATCTGGGGCGATTATACGCTGGATCTTTCAAGCAGCACAGTTTTGCGCAACGGCACGCCGCTGGCGCTGAGCAAAAAGGAATTTCACCTGATGCTGCTCTTTGCGCAAAATCCCGGGCGCTGCTACTCCCGGGGCGAGATCATGCGCGCGGTATGGGGCTACGACCAGCTCCAGCCGGAGGACCGCACCGTGGACGTTGCGGTGCGGAGGCTGCGGGAAAAGATTGAAGATGATCCTTCCCGGCCGCGCTATATCCTCAGTCGGCGCGGGATCGGCTACGTTGCGGGGACCGGGAAATGAAGCGCCACCTGAGCCGGAGGCTGATGGGCTTTATGATGCTGCTGGTCGTGCTGATCATGATCTTTGTCGGCGTCACCCTCTTTACCACGATCTCCATCAGCTACAACCGGGATTTCTATGAAGAGATGAACCAGCTCCAGCTGGATATCGAGCAGTTCAACGTCAACCGCGGCAATATCCCGGAGCTGATCAGCTTTCTCCCCACCCGCGACAGTCTGAACGCCCTGCGCACCGACCGTACCTATTATATCCTGCGGAATGAAACGGTGATTTTCAGCAGCGTAACCGGCGGCCAGATCAAAAAAACCGACAATCTGATCCACGTGCTCAACGGCGGCAAAAACCAGAATCTCTTCGCCTTCGGCGATACGCTGGATTTTGCCTGGACGTTGAAAGACAACCGCCATACCCTTTATATCGTGGATCACCGGACCGAGCTGTTCAAATCCCTCAAATCCTATATCCTGCTTTTTATTCAGGCTCTGCTGCTGGGCATTGTTCTGACCACCCTGCTGAGCTATCTTTTCGCCCGGCAGTTTCTCATCCCGATCCGCAGGCTGACCACCGGCGCAAAGGATATGCGGCTGAACGGCGATTTCAAGCAGATCGAAATCACCTCCAAGGATGAAGTGGGCGAGCTGACCCGGGTTTTCAACGAAATGGGGATCCATATCACCAAAAACTTCCAGATGCTTCAGGATCTGCTGCGCAATATCCCAAAGCCCCTTTTCGCCACGAACGCCGCCGGGGTGATCATCCTCTGCAACGAAGCCTTCAAGCTGCTCTTCGATCCCCTGCCCGACCACTCTATTTTTGCGGAAGAGCATAGCGGGGAAAACCGGTTCATGGCCGAGATAAACGGCCGCTATTACTGCATTTACCGCAGCGTTTTCCTGCTGGAAAACGGTTCCGAGGGGACCCTCTTCCTGCTGGACGATATCACCGAGGCCGAGGCGCTGGAAAATGAGCGCAGGCAATTTGTCGCCGACGTGTCCCACGAGCTCAAAACCCCGCTGACCGTCATCAAAAGCTATAGTGAAACCATGCTGGAAAACAAGCTCAGCGCGGAGGAGCAAAAGCGGTTTCTGATGACCATGGAAAAAGCCGCCGACCAGATGAACATGATGGTCAATCAGCTTCTGGAGCTGATCAAAACCGAAGCTGCGCCCAGCGGGCCCCGGGAGCAGGCCGATCTGGTCGCAATCATCCGCGAGACCACCAACGTCATGCTTCTGGAAATGCAGAAAAAGGATCTGGCCTGCACCCTTACCCTCCCGGAGCAGCGAACGCTGCTCTGCGAGCCGGATAAAATCCGGCGGGTGATCCTCAACCTGCTCAGCAACAGCATCAAATATTCCAATCCCGGCGGCCGGATCACCATCGCCCTCCGGGAGACCGAAGGCGGCGTGCTCCTTTCGGTGGCCGACGAGGGGATCGGCATCGAAAAGCAGCATCTTCCGCATCTCTTTAAAAAATTCTACCGGGTGGATAAGGCCCGCTCCCGCGAAACCGGCGGCACCGGGCTGGGGCTTTCCATCGTCCACTCCATCGTGACCGGAATGGGCGGAACCGTTCAGGTCAAAAGCACCTTCGGCAAAGGCTCCGAATTTACCTGCTTTTTCCCCGATTGATATTTCCTGCCCCAACCAATTGATTTTTTCCCAAAGATGTGTTAGAATAATACCAAAGAAGTGAGAAGGAGCACCATCCATGGCGAACGAATACGGAAACGACTTTGTTGTCCTGACCGATGAAGACGGGCGGGAAATAGAATTTGAGCTGCTGGGCAGCGTCGATTGCGACGGGATCACCTACGTCGGCCTGGTCGAACAGTTCGACGATCCTCAGGCGCAGCTGGAAAGCGACGGCCAGCTGGTGGTGCTGAAAGCCATTGAGGACGACAGCGGCGAGGAGATCTTTGTGACCATCGACAGCGAAGAGCTGGC
This sequence comes from uncultured Clostridia bacterium, assembly GCA_944387895.1. Lineage (GTDB taxonomy): Bacteria > Bacillota > Clostridia > Oscillospirales > QAKW01 > QAKW01. Next base: position 53,196 of record CALXGQ010000005.1, on the reverse strand, counting down.
CAAAGTCCTTCCCCTTCTGGAAGAAGCCCTCGGCGAGGAATACGACATCGACGACGAGAGCGAAGAATAACCTTCCCATCAACCAAAAAAATACCCTGCGGTGTGCGTGACCCTGCACTGTTTTGAGCCTACACTTTTTCTACGGGAATGCGTTCGGGCGCTGTGAGCACGCCGGCTCTGGGCCCCGGCCCACTGTCGGAAGCCTGTGAAGCCAACCCGGCAAAAACCCACCTAACTACGGTTAGGGATCAAAGTGTGCAGTCCACGGCATCTGCGGGGCATTTATTTTTCAATCGACCAGCCGCCGCTCCGGCGGCAAAGTGAAAGGGGCGCAGGCTATATGAACCGCTTTTTACGCACCGAGGCGCTGATCGGCGCGGAAGGGCTCAGCCGTCTTCAGGCGGCGCATGTGGCGGTGGCCGGGATCGGCGGCGTGGGCGGCGCGACGCTGGAGGGTCTGGTGCGGGCCGGCGTCGGCCGCATCACAGTGATCGACGGCGACCGCATCGCGGAAACCAACTGCAACCGCCAGTTTCTGGCGCTATCCTCCACCATCGGCCGGGAAAAAACAGCCGCTGCCCAGGCGCGGATGCTGGACATCAACCCCCGGCTGAAGCTCACCCTCCGGCAGGGCTGGATTCGGCAGGATACCATCGAGCAGCTTCTGCCGGAGGATTTTACGTTTCTGGCGGACTGCGTCGACGACGTGGATGCCAAGCTGCTGATGGCGCAGTTCTGCCGCACCAGGCAGATCCCGCTGATCATGTGCATGGGAACCGGCAACCGCCTGACCTCGGCCGGGCTGCAAATCGCCAATTTCGACCGTACCGCCGGGTGTCCGCTGGCTAAAAAAATGCGGACCCTGCTGAAAAAAGAGCAGTTCCGCCGGGTGCGGTGCCTTTATTCCCCGGATCCCCTCCGCCCCGCCGCCCCGATGGAGGAAGGCGGCAGGCAGGTGATCGGCTCCATCTCCTATGTCCCCGCCATTGCAGGGATGAAGCTGGCCGAGCATATCGTCGGCCGGATCCTGAGCGGGGAAACGGATCCGGACATCCCGCGATAACCCCCCGGCGGCAGGCATGGAAATGCCCGGCGGCGCAGACGCGCCGCCGGGCTTCTTTTTTCTTTTAACCGCCGCGGGTCAGGCACCGGGCGAGCACAGGCCGGTGCACCTGCATAGCGCCCTTTGGGCAAAATTCCTGGCAGCAAAAGCACCGGATACATTTCTTCCGGTCGATCTGCGGCTTTCGTTCCACCATATCAATCGCCCGGGCGGGGCAAACCTTCTGGCATTCCCGGCAGCCGACGCAGGCGTCTTTTTGCAGCCGGGGATAGGAAGCCAGCGCCCGATCCACAAACGCCGCGCTGATCCGCCCGAAAAATCTTTCCGACTCCCGGTTGAACCGCAGGCTGCGCACCGTCTGCACCTTTTGATAGTCCGGAACCGCCAGAGCGCGCCAGTCTGCGCCCGCCGTCTCCAGCGCCTCCGGGGAATCGGGGATCAGCCCCCTCCGGATCGCCGCGGCCAGCGTAGGAACCTCGCCGGGCTTCAGCCCGATGACAGCGCTGCCGATCAGATCCGCGGCATGGGGACTTTCCGAAGCGATCAGCAGGCCGATCGGGCGGGGCGTTCCGGCCGTCGGGCCGTTTCCTTCCATCCCCACTACGCCGTCGATGATGGAAAGGCGCGGCTTGAAATATTCGTCCAAATCCACGATCATATCGGCAAAATCCGCCGGTTCCGGGAAGCGGTAATGATATTCCGGCTTGACGGTGCCCGGCACCGCCCCGAACATATTCTTCGCCGCCCCGCTCATCGACATCATCCCATGGGTCTTGAGCTTACAGAAGTTGATCAGCGCGTCGCAGCGATCCAGCCAGCCGGTATAGGAAAAGCTTTTGGCTCTCCGCGCCGCCGGGAAGGCGGCCTCCCGCACCGAAAAATCGTGGTTCAGCTCCGCTCCGGCTTCTTCCGCCGCCCGCATTCCGGTCACGTTATAAATCCGCTCCAGATAAACCCGGGTATACAGGCCGCCGGGGCTATCTCCAAGGATCACACCGGCGCCCCGCGCCCGCAGCATACGAACCAGCCCGCAGAGCAGCGCGGGATGCGTGGTCGCCGCCGCTTCCGGCTTCAAGAACGTCACCAGATTGGCCTTGATGCCGATGGTCATGCCCGGCGTTACCCAGTCCAGCCCGCCCAGAGGCGCCAAAAGCGCCTCCAGCGCCGCCGCCACTTCGGCTTCCTTATAACTTTTACATTCTGCAACAGATACCTTCATCAATTACCTCGGTGATTGCGGCAGCCTTCTGCCCGGCCGGCAGAGCGCCGCGATTTTTTTCGCTCCCCAGGAAAAGCCGATCAATCCGAGCCCGATTTAAAGGGTGGATTTTCGCCTTTACAGCGTTAAAATACGCGTAAATCCCTCAGGATTTACTGCGTTTTGTGCCTTGCCAAGCCAAAAATCTCCCCCTTTAAAATTCTGCGACCTGAAACGAGCGGAATTTTGCGTGATTTTTGGTGCGGCGGAAACCGCGACGCTGACGCCTGCGGTGGACAACAAGCCAAAAAGTGCCGAAACGATGCCGTTTTAGGCGGGGCGGATGAATCGGCTTTGCCTACAGGAACAGGCAAAGCAGCAGCGGCAAAAAGCAGGCGGGGATGAAATTGACTACCTTGATTTTCGTCATCCCCAGCATATTCAGGGCAATGGCGATGATGAGCACCGACCCCACGCAGCTCATCTCCCCGATCATGGCGTCGGTCAGAAACGAAGCGAGCACGCTGCCTCCCAGCGCGATGGCGCCCTCATAAAGAAAGCAGACGATCCCGGAAAACGCGACGCCCAGCCCCAGCGTGGAGGCCATGATCATGCAGGAGCAGAAATCGATCAGCGATTTTGCATAGAGGGTGGTGTGATCCCCGCGGATGCCGCTGTCCAGCGCGCCGGTGATGGCCATCGCGCCCACGCAGACCAGCAGCGTCGCCGTCACAAAACCTTCGCCAAAGGTGGAGCCGTCGCCCCCCTTTGCCAGCTTTTTCTGCATCAGGGCGCCGAACCGGTTCAGATACCGATCCAGATCGATCCAGGAGCCCAGGGCGCCGCCGACTGCAACGGAGATGATCGTGATGAGAAAATTTTCACCGTCGAAGATCCCCTTGACCCCGATTGCCAGAACGCAGAGCGCCATCCCCTGCATCACGCCGCCGCTGACCCGGCCGGGCAGCCCCTTTCCGAGAAAAACGCCGATTACCGCTCCTGCAATAATGGCAAGTCCGTTGATGATACTGCTGATTAACGCCATCTTCCTCCACCAAAGCTGCGGCGCGGAATTTATCCGCGCCGCAGCTCTTTTTTATCTCACATAATCGTCTTTAAGTACTGAATGCTGATCTCCGCACACTCCAGCGGCGTTTTATCCATGCTGGGGTTATCCTGCTCCACAACGACCCAGGTTGCGCCGGCGGCCACCGCCGCCTTCAGGATCTCCGGGAAGTTCTGAAGCCCCTTGCCCAGCGGCCGGAACTCAAAGTTCTTTTTCTTGGGCTTCTTTTCCTCGCTCTTGATCCCGATCAGCTCATAAAGGGGTTCATCGGCGTCAACCGTTTCCCGATAGAAGTCCTTGAGGTGGACAACCGGGCAGCGGCCGTCGTATTTCCGGATGTAATCGGCCGGATTCTCGCCGCCGACGTTGACCCAGCAGGTATCCAGCTCTGTTTGCAGGTATTCCGCCGGAACCATCCGATAGAGCATATCCAGGCCATACTCGCCGTCGACCTTCTTGAATTCAAAATCATGGTTGTGATAGAGCAGGGTCAGCCCCTTTTTCACCGCCGCTTCACCAATCTTGCGGATCGCCTCGATGGTGGGAAGCCAGCCCTCCGTTCCCGGGCGGCGGGCATCGTCTACATAGGGGACGACCACATACTGAACACCGATTTCCTTATAGGTGTTCAGCGTGCCCTCGCAATCCTCGATCATCTCCACAAGCGGCACATGCGCCGAAATCGGATTCAGACCCAGCTCCTCGCACCAGCCCCGAATCGTTGCGGCGTCCTGATGGAACAATCCGGCAAACTCCACGCCGTCGTATCCCATGGCCTTTACCTTCTCCAGGGTACCTTTGAAATCATTCTTCATTTCCTCTCTTACAGAATAAAGCTGTAAGGCAATCGGCATTGACATCGCTCTGTCCTCCTTATAAAATATGGGTTGTTTTGCTCTTATTTTACCACCTCTTTTGTAAATTTTCAACCGAAACCCGGAGAAAAAATCAACTTTTTTATGATATAATGGAAAAAAACTGAAAATAGACTTGTAAACGGCAAAAAAATTTTATATAATATTTTTTGATAAAAAATTTTTAGGAGGCTAAAAAAATGTCTGTTAAAGTTGCTATCAATGGTTTTGGCAGAATCGGCCGTCTGGCCTTCCGCCAGATGTTTGCTGCCGAGGGGTATGAAGTCGTTGCCATCAACGATCTGACCGACGCTAAAATGCTGGCTCATCTGCTGAAATATGATTCCGCGCAGGGCCGCTATGACCACGATGTGACCGCCGGCGACGGGGAGATCACCGTAGACGGCAAGACCATCAAAATCTATGCGGAAAAGAACGCGGCCGACCTGCCCTGGGGCAAGATCGGCGTTGACGTCGTTCTGGAGGGCACCGGTTTTTACTGCTCCAAGGAAAAGGCTTCGGCGCACATCACCGCCGGCGCGAAAAAGGTTGTTATCTCCGCGCCTGCCGGCAAGGACCTGCCCACCATCGTTTACAGCGTTAATGAAAAGACCCTGACCAAGGACGATACCATCATCTCCGCCGCGTCCTGCACCACCAACTGCCTGGCTCCCATGGCAAAGGCGCTCAACGATTACGCCCCCATCCAGAGCGGTATCATGACGACGGTTCACGCCTTTACCGGCGACCAGATGGTTCTCGACGGTCCCCATAGAAAAGGCGATCTCCGCCGCGCCCGCGCCGCTGCCGTGAACATCGTGCCCAACTCCACCGGCGCCGCCAAAGCGATCGGTCTGGTCATTCCCGAGCTGAACGGCAAGCTGATCGGTTCCGCTCAGCGCGTTCCTGTTCCCACCGGTTCCACCACGCTGCTGGTCGCCGTTGTGAAGGGCAAGGACATCACCGTTGAAGGCATCAATGCTGCCATGAAGGCCGCTTCTTCCGCCTCCTTCGGCTATACCGAGGAGCCCCTGGTTTCTTCCGACATCATCGGTATCACCTATGGTTCCCTCTTCGACGCAACCCAGACCATGGTCGCCAAGATCGACGACGACACCTATCAGGTTCAGGTTGTTTCCTGGTATGACAATGAGAATTCCTACGTGAGCCAGATGGTTCGCACCATCAAGTATTTCGCTGAGCTGGGCTGAGTTCTTTCAAAAAAAGCAAAAAAGCGGCGCACCGTCCGGTGCGCCGCTTTTTCCATGCCCCAAAAGTTTCCTGCCCCGGAAGTTTCCGCCACGCCCTTGCATTCCGCTTCTTTTTCTGCTATCATGGATGGCAGAAAGAGAGGGATCGCCATGGATTGGTTCAAGCGCCGAATCGATACGCTGACGCCGGATGAATACGACCGCTGCCTGGCTCTGATGCCTGCCGGGCGGCGGGCTCAGGCAGAGCGCCATCTCCGGCCTCAAAACCGCCTGGCCACCGTTTTGGGGGAATGGATGGTCAAAACCGCTCTGGCGGAGCGGTGCCGGATCCCGGTGGAAGAGATCCGGCTGGAGCGAACCGGGCAGGGCAAGCCTTATGCGGCGGGGCTGCCCCTGCATTTCAGCGTCAGTCATTCCGGGGATTGGGTTGCCGTCGCGCTGGATCGCCGCCCCATCGGCATCGATATCGAAATGCTCCGCCCGCTGGATCTGCGGATCGCAAAGCGCGTTTGCACCCAGACGGAGCTGCGCCTTCTTTTCGACGGCCCGCCTCTCTTCGCGCCGACCGCGGATCCTCTGCTCCTCCGGCGCTTTTTTGAGATCTGGACGGCCAAGGAGGCCTTCTTCAAGCAAATAGGAACCGGGATCACCGATCTTCAGGCCGTTTCCTATGAAAAGCTCCGCCCCCTTCATTTTTACGAGGACGGCCTCATCCTCACCGTCATTACCGCGCCGGAGGAGCCCCGGCGCGCTCCTTAACCCCGCCGCTCTTCCTCCGCCGCCTTCCTTCGGCACAGCCGCCGGAGGAAGGCGTTTTTTTCCGGGCGCAGGCTCTTGACCCCGTCGATCAGCAACGATGAAACCGTTACGGTCACCAGAGAATAAACAATCCGGCCGAGGGGAATATAGGTGAGGGAAAGCCCCAGCACCACCAGATCGGTAAACAGGTAGGCCCGGGACAGCCGGCAGCGGGTGACCCGGGAAATGACCAGCGCCAGCGCGTCGTCCCCGCCGCTGGAGCCGCCCTGCCGCACGATCAGCCCCACCCCAAGCCCCACAAAAACACCTCCGGCGAGGGCGGCAACCAGCGGCTGCCCGGAAAGATCCGGCAGAACCGGTGGGAACTGTTCCCAGATCTTATAAAAAACCGCGATCCCGGCTGTTGAGAGCAGCGATAATTCAATAAATTTGGCGCCCAGGATCTTATAGGCCAGCAGATAGCAGGAAAGATCCATCACCGGCGTGATATAAGACGGCGCTATTTGCAGCCAGTGCCCAGCCAGCAGCATCAGCCCGATGACCCCGCCTTCGGTGATCCCGCACCGCCGGTGGATATTATGAATCCCAAAGGAACAGATCATCGCCCCCAGAAGGATCAGAAGGATCCTTTTAGCGGTCAGCCCTTCGGCCAGCCAGCGGATCATCGCCTTGATTCGGGTTTTCATTTGAAAATTCTCCTTGCAATTTCTCGTTCTGTCCTGTAGTATAAACTATATAGTAACTATAATGTCAAGGAGTTTCTTATGAAAAGTTTCTTTTCCATCGGAGAGTTATCCTGTTACCAGAACATATCCCGCCAGACCCTGATCTTTTACGATAAGATCGGCCTTTTTTCTCCGGCCCGCGTCGATCCCGATAACGGGTACCGCTATTACAGTTCCGCCCAGCTCGACACGCTGGACACCATTCTCCTGCTGAAAAAAATAGGCTTTTCCCTCAAGGAGATCCGCAGCTTTATGAAGGATTATACCACCGACCGCTCCATAGCGGCGCTGGGGCGGCAGCTTCAGGTTCTTGCGGGGCGGATCGAAGAGCTGAAAATGATTCAAAACCGGGTGGAGCACCGCTGCACCCAGCTGGAGCAGTCTGTTGCCATCCGGGAAAGGGGCGCGGAGGTTGCGGTGGAGCCGATCCCCCGCCAGTTTCTTCTGCTCCAGAAGGTCGAACCGCCCCACACGCTGGAGGAGGTCAGCCTGGCCACCAAGCTCTGCTTTGCCCGCGCGTTCCGGGAGCGGCTTCCGATCTTTTTCCAGAGCGGCGCCATCGTCCCTCTGAAAAACATCATCGGCGGGCGCTGCACCGCGGCTTCCCACGCCTTTCTGCCCATCGAAAAGAAGTGCCCGGGACAGGAGATTCTGGAGCTGGCGCCCGGAAAGGGCGTCTGCGCCTATCACATCGGCGATTACCTTTCCATCGGGCAGGCCTATGAACGCATTCTGGCATACTGCGACCGGGAGGGGCTGCAAATCATATCCGATTCCTATGAATTTGCCGTCAACGATTATCTTTCCACCGGCCTTGAGGACGAATATATCACCAAAATCATCTTCTATGTGCAGGACGACAAATAAACAGGCGCCGGGCGAATGCCCGGCGCCCCTTTCTTTTGGGAGCCTACTTCTTCTTTTTTTCCAGTTGTTCCTTAACGATCCAGAAAACCGTATCCAGCACGGTTCCGCCCCTCTCCTTCTGCGGCGCCTCCACCTGAACCAGGCGGACGTCCCCATCGGCGATGACCAGAAATCCCGCCGGCGCCCGGGTCACTTTGGCGCCGCCGCCCGCAGGACGGCTGCTTTTTTTCCGGCCGGCGTCCTCCAGATCGGCGCCCCCGCCTGCAAAGCCGACCGTCAGGCGGGAAACGGGGATCACCATCATGCCCTCCCGTTCCACCGGCTCGCCCAAAACAGAGTTTTCCCGAGCCAGCGCCATCGTCTGCTCCGTTACCAGCGTCATCATTTTCATTACCGTTTGTTCCATCTTTTTATTCCTCCAGCCTTTCCCCGTCAGCCTGCTTTTCTGACAACGACATACAACAGCGCCCGTACCAGATAAATCACCCGGATCCGCAGCGCGATATCCAGCGAAAAGAAGCTTTCTTCCTGCGCGTAATCACAGCGAATGTCTGTTTTCAGCCCGCGCCTGCGCACCCGCAGGCTGCTGCTTTGCAGATATGCGGCCAGCGGGTACAGAACCGCGCAGGCTACGCCGTATTCCAGCGGCGCGTCCTCTCCGGCGCTGACCGAAACGATCCGGCACCGCTGCAGTCGGCAGCGATGCAGCAACCATCCCAGCCGGTTCAGCCACAGCTTTACCGTTTCCACCGTTTCCCGGAGGGCTTCGGCTCCGCCGGGGCCTTTCTCCGGCGCTTCGCCGCCGGCGCCCGTTCCGAAGTTTTTACGGAGCTTTCGGAGCAGCCCGCCTTTGGCGCGCTCCTTTTCCGAAGGCTCCGGTTCCTCCCCGGAACGAAGCCAGATCTTTATCCCCAAAATGCGGATGCCGCATCGGAGCTCCTGCCTACTGCCGCCCCGGAGCAGTAGATCCACCGGGAGCAGCAACGCCCCGGCTGCCAGCAGGATCACGGCCGCCAATATGATTCCCAATATCTTCAGCAGAATCATCCGCCGTCCTCCCAAACAAAGTATACATCTTTATTGTACCACCAACCGGGGGCAAATTCAACATTTTTTCCCCATCGACCGGCAAAATGGCGCCAAATAAAGCAACAGGAGGGCGCAGATCCTGCGTCCTCCCTTATTTTTCCGGCCTGCAGAGGCCGAGAACACCCTTCAGCAAAGCCGATCAATCCGAGCCCGATTTTAATCGCCTTTGCATCGTTAAAATACGCGTAAATTCTTAAAGCAGCTCCGCGATCTGGATCGCGTTGGTCGCCGCGCCCTTGCGCACCTGATCGCCGCAGCACCAGATGGCAAGGCCGTTTTCATCGGTCAGATCCTTCCGGATCCGGCCGACAAAGACCAGATCCTGATCGGTGGTATCCAGCGGCATGGGATAAACCTTGCCGTCCAGATCGTCGGCCAGCCGGCAGCCCGGCGCGGCGGCGATAACAGCCCGCGCTTCTTCTACGCTGATCGGCTTCTCGGTACGGACGGTGACCGAAATGGAATGGCTGCGCACAACCGGAACGCGCACGCAGGTGCAGTTGACCCGCAGCTCCGGCAGATGCATGATCTTGCGGCCTTCGTTCTGCATTTTCATCTCTTCGGTGGTATAGCCCTCTTCATCGGCGCCGCCGATCTGCGGAATGACGTTATAGGCGATCTGATAGGGGAACACCGTATTCTCATACCGCTCCCCGCGTGCCAGCGCCTCTACTTCCCCCGCCAGCTCGATGGGTCCGCCGGCGCCGGCGCCGGAGACGGCCTGATAGGTGGAGGCCACCATCGACCGGATTGGGCTGATGCTGTTCAGCGCGTTGACCGCCGTTACCGTGATGATGGTGGAGCAGTTGGGATTGGCGATGATGCCCTGATGCTTTTTCGCGTCCTCGGGATTGACTTCCGGCACGATCAGAGGCACCTTCGGATCCATCCGGAAGGCGCTGGAATTATCGACAAATACCGCCCCGGCCTGCACAATGGCGGGCGCCATTTCCTTCGCAATGGCGTTGGAGGCCGCGCCCAGAACCAGATCCATGCCTTCAAAGGCCTTTGCCTCCGCCAGCTCTACCGTGATCTCCCGGCCCTTGAAGGGGATCTTCTTCCCCACGCTCCGCGCGCTGGCCAGCAGCTTCAGCTCGCCGACGGGAAAGTTCCGCTCCTCCAGTATTTTCAGCATCTCGCGGCCGACCGCGCCGGTCGCGCCCAGAATCGCAACATTCTTCAATTTCATTTTTCTTCTCCTGTTCTTACTTTACAAAGCTATTATATAATACGCGAATGGCTTCTGCGTAATCCTTATTGTCGACGCCCACGATGATGTTCATTTCATCCGGCCCCTGAGAGATCATCCGAATGCTGATCCCATGACGGCCCAGCCGCTCGAAAATTTTGCCGGATACGCCGGGGCGAAAGGCCATCTTCCGCCCTACCGCGGCGACCACCGCGATCTGATCGGTCACTTTGATATGATCGGGCTTTACCTTTTTCTGCAATTCGCCCAGGATCGAATAAAGGCAATCGGAAATTTTGCCGGAATCCACGACCAGGGAAACGCTATCGATCCCCGACGGCACATACTCAACGGCTACATTCTGGTTTTCAAAGGCCTCCAGAATCTTTTTCAGCTCGCCCACCGCGGAGGAAAGACCGTTTTTGGTGATGGTCACGATGGAATAATCCTTCTTCCCGGCGATCCCGGTGATGAACCGATGCTCGGTATCCGGCGCATCGTCGAAGGATTCCATGATCAGCGTGCCGGGATGCTCCGGCTCGTTGGTGTTGCGGATATTCAGCGGGATATTCTTCTCCCGCACCGGATAGATCGTTCCTTCATGCAGCACCTGCGCGCCGGCATGGCTCAGCTCCCGCAGCTCGTTATACGTCACCCGCTCGATGGGCTGGGGATCCTCGACGATGCGCGGATCCGCCATCAGGATCCCGGATACGTCCGTCCAGTTCTCATAAACGTCTGCGTTCAGCGCGGCCGCGGCCAGTGCGCCGGTGATATCCGACCCGCCGCGGGTGAGGGTTTTGATCCGGCCGTCCGGCATCATGCCGTAAAACCCGGGGATGACCACTTTTCTTCCCTCCGCCTGCTGCGCCAGCGCCGCATAGGAGGTCTCCTTATCGATGCTGCCATCGAAATTGAACTTCAGCCAATGGGCGGCGTCCACAAATTCAAAGCCCAGATAGTCCGCCATCAGCAAGGCGGAGAGATATTCCCCCCGGGACACCAGCTCCTCTTCGCTGATCCCGGCGCCCATCTTCTGCCGGATCCGCGCCAGCTCATCCTCCAGACGCACCTTCAGGTTCAAATCGCGCGCGATCTCCTGATACCGCTCGCTGATCATCTGGAATACCGGAGCGCAGTCTACCCCGTATTTCAGGTGCGCATGGCAGAGATACAGCAGATCTGTGATCTTATGATCGTCGCCGTTCCGTTTTCCCGCTGCGGAAACCACCACCACCCGGCGGCTGGGATCCGCCTCCACAATGTCCTTTACCTTTTGATATTGAGCTGCGTCGGCCATGGAAGAGCCGCCGAATTTTAATACCTTTAACATAAAAACCTCATCCGATCGCCGCCGCAAAGACCTTCGGGTCCTCCGGCAGAATCTCGTCGTATAATTTTTTCATCTCCGCCACGCTCATCAGCCGCGTGACCGAAGCGTCGCCCCACTGCTCCTCCTGAACAGCGTCCTTTTTGGCGCTGCAGGTGCGCAGATAATAGCGGTAATGCGCAATCTCGTTGGACACCGGAACCCGGCGCGCCCGGCCGGAATAAAAGCTTTTGACCCCGCCCGCCAGATCCAGGCAGTCCTGCACCACATTGGCGGCCGTCGGGTACCGGCCTGCGCCCTGACCGTAAAAGCTCATCCTTCCCGTATATTCCGTTTCATAGGTGATCAGATTGAAATTGGCGGGCACCGAAGCGGTAAGCGAAAGCTCCGGCAGCAGCGTCGGCTGCACATATACCGCCACCTTTTCCCCCTCCAGACGAGCGTTCCCCAGCATTTTACAGACCAGCCCGCGGCTTTTGAAATTCCATACGTCATCGTCGGTGACGTTGCGGATGCCGAAGGTGGGGATCTCGCCGGCGGGCAGAGAAACGTCAAAGGCTACATTGGCGGAAAGGAGAACCTTATGCATGATATCCAGCCCGTCGATATCGGCCGAGGGATCCGCCTCGGCATAGCCCAGCGCCTGAGCCTCGGACAGCGCCGTTTCAAAGGACAGCCCGCCCTGGGTCATATTGGCCAGGATATAATTCGTCGTTCCGTTCATGATCCCTTCCAGCGCCACCACCGGCTCCAGCCGCCGCACCCGCTCCAGCGCAGTCAGCCAGCCGATCCCGCCGCCCACGGCGGCTGTGCACCGGAATGCGGCGCCATGCTCCGCCGCCAGCGCCAAAAGCTCATCATAGTAGGTCGCTACCAGATATTTATTGGCCGTTACCACATTTTTCCCGGCGCGCAGCGCCGCTGTTACAAACTCATAGGCCGGATGCAGGCCGCCCATCACCTCGATGACCGTTTCCACCTCGGGATCTTCCCATAGATCCTCCGCCCGGCGGGTCGCCTCCGGGATCCCGATATCCCGGATATCCAGCACATACCGCATCTCCAGATCCTTCTGATCCCGCATCAGTTCGTATACCCCGACTCCGATTGTCCCGAAGCCCATCATTCCTATTACCATTCTTTCACTCCTGTTGTGAACATTTTTTAAAAATGTCTTTCTGCCAAAGACAAACGCCCTTGCAATAGATACAGAATACCACATACGATCCGGAAAAGCAAGAAAAAAGAAAAAAATTCGCCGGCGCGGCAAAAAAATCAGCGAAAGACACAAAAAGCAGCCCGTTGCTTTATTTTTTTTATGGATTCTTCTCTGGGGTTATTCCTTTTCCCGGGTCACGGCGACCCAACCCGCCGCGCCGGAAAGGGAAAACAGCTCCTCCGGCGAAAGCTTCACCGCGCTGCTGGCGGTTCCACAGGCGGGATAAACCGTTTCAAAGCGGCGAACCGATTCATCGATATATACCGGGCAGTTCACGCCAAAAGGACATACGCCGCCCACCTGATATCCGGTTTCCTCCTCCACCCGGTCGGGAGAAAGCATCCGCGGCTTCACGCCGAACCGATCCTTGAAGGCGCGGTTATCGATTTTGCAATCCCCGGCCGCCACCACCAGAACGCAGCCCTCCCCCATTTCAAAGGACAGCGTTTTGGCGATATGCGATTCCGCGCACCCCAGCGCCTCCGCCGCCAGCGCCACCGTGGCGGAGGAAACCTCAAACTGCACGGCGCGGGATTCCATTCCCCGTTCTTTCAGATAGTCATATGCTTTTTCCCAAGACATTCTTTCCTGCTCCTTTGTTAAGATTTCGTAAATTTTTCTCTATTATAATGAAAATCCCGCAAAAATACAACCCCCTTTGCCGCTCTTTCGTTGACGTAAATAAAAAAATATGCTATACTGTTAAAAAATCGTTCGTAACGAAGGAGGCGATGGATCCATGCTGCGTACCATCGGCATGGCTTTATATGTGGCCGGGTATCTGGTGGTTTCGCTGCCATGGCTGCTCCACGCAAAGCTTTTGGAAAAAAATCCGCAAAAGCACGAAGCTTATTGCAGAAAAAAAATCGTTGGATTTTGCAGGCGCTGCATCAAGGTGATGGGCATGAAGCTGGAGGTGCGGGGGCTGGAAAACATCCCCCCGGAGGCGACGCTGACCGTCTATAACCATCAGAGCCTGCTGGACGCCTTCCCCCTGATCGCTCATATGCCCAACACCCAGTCCATGGTCGCAAAAAAAGAGCTGGAAAAAACGCCCCTGCTCAGCGCCTGGATGAAGGCCGGGCACTGTATTTTTATCGATCGCTCCTCCCCCCGGGCCGGGCTGCTCTGCATCAAAAAAGGCGCAGAGCTGCTGGAGTCCGGCGTCAACGTGACCATCGCGCCGGAGGGGACCCGCAATTTCGGCGGCGAGATCAAAAGCTTCAAGGGCGGCTCCTTCAAGATGGCAACGCGCGCAGGCGCTCCGGTGCTCCCGGTGGCCATCGAAGGCACCTACCGGCTTTTTGAGGGGAACCACGGGCGGCTGAAGCCTGCCCGCGTGATCCTTCAGGTCCTTCCGCCCGTTCCAACGGCCGGTCTTACCAAAGACCAGCAGGCCGCTCTGCCGGATCTGGTGCATGAACAAATCCAAAAAACGGTAAATCAATTAAAAGGAGAACTGAACCCATGAAAAAAATGCTGTTGGCCGGCCTGCTGCTTGCCGGAACGCTGTCCCTTACCGCCTGCGGCGGCCCCGCTACCTATGAAAAGGCGGATCCCGCCCAATACCTCACGCTGGGCGACTATAAGGGGCTGACCTATACGGCCATCGATACCTCTGTTTCAGACTATGATCTCACCGTCGCCCTCAACGAAAAGCTCAGCGATTCCGGCTACGCCACCTATTCGGAGGAGGATACCACCATCACCGAAGGCACCGTTCAGATCGGCGATACCGTCAACATCGACTACACGGGAACCAAGGACGGGGTCGCTTTCGACGGCGGTTCCGCCACCGGCCAGTCTTTGACCATCGGCAGCGGCTCCTTCATCGACGGCTTTGAAGAAGGCCTGGTGGGGGTTGCCATCGGCGATACCGTTGATCTGAACCTGACCTTCCCGGAAAACTACGGCAGCGAGGAGCTGGCAGGGCAGGCGGTGGTCTTTGAAGTGACGGTCAACTCCGTCACGGAGCGGGTCACCTATCCCACGCTGACCGACGAGCTGGCCAATACCCTCAACTCCGAGCTGAACACCGCGGAGGAATACCTTGCGGAGCTCACCAAAGAGCTGGAGGAATCCAACCAGTCCGACGCAGAATCCGATATCCAGAGCATTCTCTGGAACAAGACGATCGAAAACGCGACCTTTACCGGCGAGCTGCCCGAAAAGCTTTTGGCGCAGGCCGAGGAGGAATTTGTGAACTACTATACCACGGTGGCGTCCCAATACAGCTATGATAATCTGGAAGATTTCCTCACCGCAAACAACATCACCACCACCTCCTTTGAATCGCGGACGGCGCAATATGCCGAATCCATCGTCAAAAGCCAGCTGACGGCCTATGCCATCGCCAAGGCCGAGGGCTATACCGTTACCGAAGAGGATTATACGGCGGCAGTAGAGGAATACGCCGCGGCCGCCGGATATTCCAGCACCGATCAATATATTGAAGCTGTGGGCGAGGACGCCATCCGGAATCAGGTGGTTCTGGACTACGCCGTTGATCTGGTGGTGGAAAACAGCGTTGCCGCAGCATGAGGGATCCGGTTTTGGTCAGCGCCTGCCTGCTGGGGCTTTCCTGCCGCTACGACGGCTGCTCCAAGCCCTGTGAAAAGGTTCTGAAGCTGGCGGAAAGCAAGACGTTGATCCCCTTTTGTCCGGAGATCTTCGGCGGGCTGCCTACCCCCCGCCCGCCCGCCGAGTGCCGGGACGGCCGGGTAATCAACTGCCGGGGAGCGGACGTGACCGCCGCATACCGCAAGGGCGCCGCGGAGGCGCTGCGGCTCTGCCGCATTCTGGGCTGCAAAACCGCCGTTCTGAAGGCGAAAAGCCCCGCCTGCGGCTGCGGCCGAATCTACGACGGCTCCTTTTCCGGCCACCTGACCGCCGGGGACGGGATCGCCGCGGCGCTGCTGAAGGAAAACGGCATCGCCGTCCTCACGGAGAACGACCTGTAGCATAAAAAATCAGCGCGTTGACCCAGCGGGTCAACGCGCTTTTTGATGCTCTTTTTTGCCGCGCCCTTCCGGGCCTTCCGCTCATTTCGACGTGGGAATGAACGGGCGGATGGCGCCGGCGACGGCGCTGATCGGCATTGTCTGAAGAATGACCTTTCCAGGGCCGCGGACGACCGTATTGAAAAGTCCTTCCCCGCCGAACACGATATTCTTGACGCCGGGAACCTGCACCAGCTCCATGGAGCAGGTGGCATCCATCGCCGCCAGATAGCCGGTATCCACGATCATCGTCTGCCCGGCCTCCAGCTGATATTCACAGGTGGATCCATCGATCTCCACAAAAGCGGTGCCATGGCCGGAAAGCTTTTGCATGATGAAGCCTTCTCCGCCGAAAAGACCCGCCCCGAACTTCTTCTGGAAGAAAACCGAAAGCTCTACGCCGGATTCCCCGGCCAGAAAGCCTCTTTTCTGCACAACGAGCTCCCTGCCCGGCTGGATCTCAAAGGCCTGAATGGAGCCGGGAAAGCTGGCGGCGAAGGTAATCTGGCCCGGGCCGCCCATGGCGGTATAGCGGTTCTGAAAAATCGCCTCCCCTGCAAACATCCGGCCCAGCGCCTTGCCGATCCCGCCGTTGCTGGTGGTTTCCATCTTCATGTTTGCGCTCATCCAGCTCATGCTGCCCCGCTCGGTGATCATGGACTCCCCTTCCGCCAGATCGCAGATTACTGCGCTCAGCGGCTCTCCAATAATTTTGTACTGCATAAATCCTTCCTCCCTTTATAAAAATAAAATAACACAAAACGGTTCATGGCCGCCCGGGTTCTTACCGGGCCTTTTTTTCGGCGATTTCGCCCTGTTTTTTATAGATGGAGCGGGGCGGGATCACCCCCCGCACCGCCGAAAGCGGATAGACGCTGCTTTCCCTTCCGACCACCGTTCCGGGATTGAGCACGCTGCCGCAGCCGATTTCTACCAGATCACCCAGCATGGCGCCGATCTTTTTCAGCCCGGTTTCCATCCTGCCGGTGGCGCTCCGGATCACCACCGGAGTCTTATCGCTCTTGACGTTTGACGTAATGGCTCCGGCGCCCATATGCGCCTTATAGCCCAAAATGGAGTCCCCCACATAATTATAATGCGGAACCTGAACGCCATCGAACAAAATGACATTTTTCAGCTCGGTGGAGTTGCCCACCACCGCCCCGGCGCCCACCAGAGCACTGCCCCGGATAAAAGCGCAGTGGCGCACTTCCGCTTCCGCCCCGATGATCACCCGCTCGCCGATAAAGGCAGTGGGGGCGACCCGGGCGGTTTTATGGATCCATACCGTTTCGGCCGGATGATCGTATTCCCCGGCCGGCAGGCCGGCGCCCAGCTCCAAAATGAACCCGCCGATCCCGGCAAGAGCCTGCCACGGATATTCCACCCGCTCCAGAAGTGGCCGGGCGGCGGTATGGCTCAGGTCAAACAGCGATTCTACTCTTGCTTCGATCATCGTTCCATTGCTCCCTTCCTCTGCTCAGGCTTCCGCCATTACTCCTCTTCCGCCAGCTTGCGCCCCATCAGAACGCCCATGACCGAAGCCATCATCAGGCCGCGGGTCCAGCCGCTGGAATCCCCCAGACAATGAAGGCCGCGCACGCTGGTATTGAAATTGGCGTCCATGGTGACACGGTTGCTATAGAACTTCAGCTCCGGAGAATAGAGCAGCGTTTCCGTCGACGCAAAGCCCGGAACCACATGATCCAGCGCCTGGATGAAATTGATGATGTTCATCATGGCCCGGTAGGGGATCGCCGCCGTGATATCGCCCGGAACCGCGTCCGGAAGGGTCGGCCTCAGGTTCGACTGCGCCAGCTCCTTCTGCCAGGTTCGTTTCCCGTCCAGAATATCCCCGAAGCGCTGCACAAGGATATGACCGTTTGCCAGCATATTGGAAAGCTCTCCCACCTTCTGGGCATAGGCGATCGGCTGATTGAAGGGGGTATTGAAGTTATGGGAAACCAGAATGGCCAAATTGGTATTATCGCTCTTCAGCTGCTTATAGGAATGGCCGTTGACCACCGCCAGATCGTTATCGTAGTTCTCCTGGCTGACAAATCCGCCGGGATTCTGGCAAAAGGTACGCACCTTGTTTTTGAAGGGCTGCGGATAGCCCACCAGCTTGGATTCATAGAGCACCTTATTGACGGTTTCCATGATCTCGTTGCGCACCTCTACCCGCACGCCGATATCCACCGTGCCGGGCATATGCTCGATGCCGTGCTCGGTGCAAAGGTGCTCCAGCCATTCGGCGCCCCGGCGGCCGGTGGCTACGATGGTATGACCGGCGCGGATTTCCTCCGTCGTTTTGCCGTCGCTGATATACCCGCCGACGCAGGTTTGATTCTCAATGATCAGATTGGTGCATTCCCGGTTGAAATACATCTCCACGCCATGCTCCAGCAGATACTGCTCGATGGCATAGTAAATGTCCTGCGCCTTTTCGGTGCCCAGATGACGGATCGGGCAGTCTACCAGCTTCAGCCCGGCCTGAATCGCCCGCTTGCGGATCTCCTTTACCGCTTCGGGATCCCCCAGCCCTTCCACATGGGTATCCGCCCCAAACTCCAGATAGATCTCATCGGCGTAGTCGATCGTCGCCTGAGCCAGCTCCTCCCCGATCAGGGTGGGCAGATCTCCTCCGACATCGGCGCTCAGAGAAAGCTTACCGTCGGAAAAGGCGCCGGCGCCGGAAAATCCGGTGGTTATATGGCAATAAGGCTTGCAGCCGACACACTTCTTGGTCTTTGCTTTCGGGCAGCGCCGCTTTTCCACCGGGAGACCCTTTTCCACGATGACGATCTTCCGGTTGCTTCCCTTTCGGATCATCTCCAGGGCGGCAAATATCCCGGCGGGGCCGGCGCCGATAATCAGTACGTCACAGTTCATGCTTCTGCTTTCCTTTCAGATATTGGTTCTTTACAGTTGAAAAACTCTGCTATAATATCTTCCAAACAAATATTATAGCAGAGTTTTGGGTTTTTGAAAAGTGGTTTTTTACAAAATCAGCGTTCTTCCCGGAAATAGGGCAGGCCGAGATGCTCCGGCGGCTGATGCTCCCGCTTCTTGCGCATACTGGTGATGATCAAAACAACGATCGTCACCACATAGGGGAGCATTTTGAACAGTTCCTGCGTCGCCACGCCCAGACCGTCGATATAATTATGGGCGTTGCACAATGCGCCGAAGAGAAACGCGCCGAAAATCGCCATATTCGGCCGCCAGAGCGCAAAAATCACCAGCGCAATGGACAGCCAGCCCCGGTCGCCAAAGGCGTCGTTGGACCAGACGCCGTCGGTATAGACCATCACATACTGAAGGCCGCCCAACCCCGCAATGGCGCTGCCGATGCAGGTGGCGCCATACTTATACCGGGTGACGTTGATCCCTGCCGCATCGGCCGTTGCGGGATCTTCGCCCACCGCCCGCAGGTTCAGCCCGATCCGCGTCCGGTTCAGCACGAAGGTCACGATCAGGGCGATGGCGATCGCCATATACGTTAGAAATTCATAGGAGAGAAAGATCTCCCCGAACCAGCCCAGATCATCGGCAAAAGGCAGGGTTTTGCTATAAAATTTACTGGTCTTGGTCAGCACGATGGAGGGCATTTCGCTATCCACCAGCTTGATCAGCGAGCCGCCGAAAAAGTTGCCGATCCCGATACCGAAGGTCGTCAGCGCCAGGCCGGTGACGTTCTGGTTGGCGCGGAGCGTAACGGTGAGAAAGCTATAGATCAGCCCCATCAGCACCGAACCCGCAACCGAAGCCAGAAACGGGATCAGAATCGCAAGGAACGGATTCATATTGGCAACGTCGTTGCCGCAGGCGTGCTCATAGAGAAAGGCGCCGATGACGCCGCTGATCCCGCCCACATACATGATGCCCGGGATGCCCAGGTTCAGATGCCCGGACTTTTCTGTTACAATCTCGCCGGTCGAGCCGTAGAGCAGCGGCACGCCCAGCAGGATCGCCCGTTGAATAAATGCGATGATCATGCGCTTTTCCCCCTCTGCAAATGCCGGTATTTCACGGTATAACGAATGAAAAATTCACATCCGACCACAAAAAGGATCACGATGCCGACCACGATATCCGCATAGGAGCTATTGAGAAAATAGCTGTCTGCCACCTTGGCGGCGCCGCTGTTGAGAAACACGATCAGCGCCGACATGATCACCATGATCAGCGGATGGAACTGACCCAGCCAGGAAACCATAATGGCCGTGAAGCCCTGGCCGCCCACGGTATTGGCATTGATCGAATGGTCGGTGCCCGCCACCAGCAGGCAGCCGGCAACACCACAGATCGCGCCGGAGATCATCATCGTCCGGATGATCACCTTTTTGACGTTGATTCCGATATACCGGGCGGTATTCTGACTCTCGCCCACCACCGAGATCTCGTAGCCGTGCTTGCTGTATTTCAGATAGATCAGCATAAAGGCGGTAATGACCGCCACCACCAGGATATTCAGCAGATACGGCTGGTTCCCGATCACAGGCAGATGCCCGGTGCTGATCGACTGAATCTGCCCGGAACCGGCGGGAATGGCGTTGACATAGGCATAATACGATACCAGCTGCATGGCGATATAGTTCATCATCAGGGTAAAGAGGGTTTCGTTGGTCTTATAGGCCGCCTTGAAAAGCGCCGGGATCGTCCCCCATACCGCGCCGGCCAGAATGCTCGCCACGACGATGATCAGGATCAGAACCGGATAGGGAAGCTGATCCCCCAGCTTCATCATCACAAAGGCGGCGGCCAGCCCGCCGATCAGCGCCTGCCCCTCGGCGCCGCAGTTCCAGAACCGCATCTTGAATGCCGGCGTTACCGCCAGCGCAAGGCAGAGCAGAATGGCGGTCTTCTGGAAAAATTTCCAGAGCAGACGGGTTGAGCTGCCCAGCCGCCCAAAAGCGCCGATAAACATGATCTGATAGGTTTCAAAGAAATTTCCTTTGGTCAGTATCACCGAGATGACACCCACCAGCAGCATGGCAAGCAATATCGCGGCCAGACGGATCAGCCAGGCCTTCCACCAGACCAGATCGTCGCGCTTGGCGATATGAAACAGCGGCTCCCGGTGCTGCTTTTTTACCGCGCTCTTATTCATTCGGCTCCCCTCCTTCCGATTTGGTCATCAACAGCCCTACCTGCTCCTTCGTGGCGGTACGTCCGTCGACGATTCCGGTGATCTTTCCGGATCCGATCACCAGGATCCGGTCACACAGCTCCAGCAGCACGTCCAGATCTTCCCCAACAAAAATGACCGCTACGCCCCGCTCCTTCTGCTCGTTAAGCAGGCGGTAGATGGTATAGGAGGAATTGATGTCCAGACCCCGGACCGGATAGGCCGCCATCAGCACAGTCGGCGACGCGGCGATCTCCCGCCCTACCAGAACCTTCTGCACGTTTCCACCGGATAGGCGGCGCACCGGCGTGGTCGCGCCGGGGGTTACGACCTCCAGATCCGCGATGATCTTCTCCGCCAGATCCTTGGGCGCCTTGCGCTCCAGAAAAACGGAATGGCCCTTCCGGTAGCTGCGCAGCATCATATTATCGATAATATCCATATTGCCGACCAGACCCATGCCCAGCCGATCCTCCGGCACAAAGGAGAGCCGCACCCCCAGCTCCCGAATCTGAAGGGGCGTTTTATTTTGCAGGTTTTCCACGTTCCCGGTCTTGGGATTGTGATAAAGAACCGCGCCGCTATCGCTCTTTTGCAGCCCGGCGATCACCTCCAGCAGCTCCCGCTGCCCGGAACCGGCGATCCCGGCGATGCCCAGGATTTCCCCGGAACAGGCGGTGAAGGAAACGTCGTCCAGCACCAGCGCGCCCTCCCGGTTGGTGCAGTTGACATGGTGCACCTCCAGCCGGGGCTTCGGATTCTCCGGCGTGCTGCGGTTGATGTTCAGCGAAACCTTTTTGCCCACCATCATCTCCGTCAGCTCCGCTTCGCTGGTTTCCGCGGTTTTTACCGTTCCTACATAGGCGCCCTTGCGCAATACGGAAACCCGGTCGGAAAGGCTCAGAACCTCATGCAGCTTATGGGTGATGATGATGATGGCCTTGCCGTCGTCCCGCATCCGGCGGAGCACCGCAAACAGCTTCTGGCTCTCCTGCGGGGTCAGCACGGCGGTGGGCTCGTCCAGAATCAGAATGTCGGCCCCTCGGTACAGCACCTTGATGATCTCCACCGTCTGCTTTTCGGATACCGACATGGTATAAACCTTCTTCCGCGGATCCAGATCAAAGCCGTACTGCCCGCAGATTTCGCTGATCCGGGCGCAGGCGGCCTTGATGTCGTAGCGCCCCTTTTCCTCCAGACCCAAAACGATGTTTTCGGCGGCGGAAAATACGTTGACCAGCTTGAAGTGCTGATGGATCATCCCGATCTTATAATCAAAGGCGTCCTTCGGCGAGGCGATGACCGCCTCCTCCCCGTCGATGAAGATCTGCCCCTCGTCCGGAAAGTAAATGCCGGAGATCATATTCATCAGCGTTGTTTTCCCGCTGCCGTTCTCCCCCAGGATCGAAAGGATTTCGCCGCGGTTCGCCGTCAGGCTGATATTCTTATTCGCAACAACGCTCCCGAAGGTCTTGGTGATGTTCTTTAATTCGATTGCTGCTCTTTCAGGCATACCTATTTCTCCTCGTTTTTATACGGTTCAACTCTGCGGCGGAGCTCCGCCGCACCGTTCAGCCTTATAAAATTCAAAAAGACAAGACCAGGCGGGGCTGACGCCCCGCCTTGCCTTGCCAGCGCGTTCTTTACATCGCTTCGTTCAGCAGGGTGATGCCGTCGATGCGCAGATCAAAGTAGGGCGCGGAACGAGCCTTGGATTCGGCAAAGGCACCGTCCTCAATGGCTTCCGTGTCCCCGGTATAGGCCTCATCTGTATCAACGTCGGCCATATAGGTGGTAATGGCGGCGCCGTCTACGGTAAAGGTGGAGGTATCAAAGACCTTCTTCGTACCGTTCTTCAGCTCTTCCTCGACCTCGGCAAGCTTTTCAGCCGTTCCGGCCGCGACATTCGTGCCCAGCTCGGAAAGCTCAACAGAGCCGGTCTCCAGCGTTCCGGTCCAGTCGGCAGCGATGGCCGTGCCGTCCTTCACGCAGGTGATGATATACTCATAATAGGGCTCCCAGTTGATGCGGGAGGAGATCAGGAAGGTCTCGGGGCAGGCGGCGGCGGTGGAGCCGTTATAGGATACGTTGGGAACACCGGCTTCCTCGCAGGCGGTAGGCGCGCCCATGGAATCGGCATGCTGGCTGATCAGCACGCTGCCCTTATTGATCAGCGCGGTGGCCGCTTCCTTCTCCAGCTGCTCATTATACCAGGAACCGGTGAACTGAACGTCCATGGTCACGCTGGGGCAGACGGATTTTGCGCCCAGATAGAAAGAGGTATAACCCGAAATGACCTCGGCATAGGTGAAGGCGCCCACATAACCCATCTTGGCCTGCTCGGCGGTGATTTCGCCGGCTTCGATCATCTCGTTGAGCTTCATGCCGGCCACTACGCCCGCCAGATAACGGCCTTCGTAGATGGAAGCAAAGGCGTTATGGAAGTTATCCAGACCCTCGGTATGCGCCAGCGTTCCGGTGGCGTGGCAGAACTCTACGTCGGGATATTCCTTGGCGGCCTTCAGCAGATGGGACTCATGGCCGAAGCTATCGGCAAACACAATGTCGCATCCCTCTTCCACCAGCTCAACGGCAGCGTCGTAGCATTCGTTGGACTCCGAAATGTTCGCCTTCTGAAGATAGGTTACGCCCATCGCTTCACAGGCGGCCTTGGCGGCGTCCATGAAGTTCTTGTCGTAGGTGGAGTTTTCATCATGCAGATAGATGAATCCTACCTTCAGTTCGTCGGTTTCGCTGGCGGGGCCGCAGGCAGTAGCGCATACCAGCAGCATCGCAACGATCAGCAGTGCAGAAACAAGCTTTTTCATGTTTTTCCCTCCAAAAATTTTTTTATGTGCGCGGCAGGTGCCGTTTACATACTTCCTCAGCGGCGGAATTCCAGCCTTCCGCCCTCCATGCTCTCAACGATGGCAAGGGATTCGACCCGGATCCCCTCCCGGCGCAGCGCGTCCCCGCCGCCCTGAAAGCCTTTTTCGATGGCTATGGCGCAGCCCACCGGCTCCGCTCCCGCCTGCTTCACGATTTCGATCAGACCCCGGAGCGCGCAGCCGTTGGCAAGAAAATCGTCCACGATCAGAACCCGGTCGTTTGGATCCAGCACTTCCCTGCTTACCATGATTTTGTAGTCTTTATTATGGGTATAGGAATGAACCTCCGCAGAATATACCGCTTCGTCCACATTGCTGGTTTTGGATTTCTTGGCGAAAACCAGCGGCAGCTCCAGCGCCGCCGCCGCGGCAAAGCCCACCGCAATCCCGGAGGCTTCGATGGTGAGAACCTTGGTCGGCTTTTCCCCGGCAAAAAGGCCGGCGATCTCCCGCCCCATTTCCAGCATGAAGGGAACGTCGATCTGATGATTGAGAAAATCGCTTACCTTCAATATATTTCCCGGCAGCACCCTGCCGTCTTTGCGGATCCGCTCTTCCAGCGCTTTCATTGCTTTCTTCCCTTCCCCTTTTTTAAAAACAAAAACAGGCCGTTGCGAAAACCGGCCTGCCAATCGGATTCCAATAGTCGCAACTGATCGGTATGCGGTAGAAACATCCGGCCCATCTATCCGGATCTATATTGGTTTTATATCTATATTACAAGTTTATGTTATCAAAAAGGACGGCGCTTGTCAACACCCTGCGGGAAGTTCGTGAGTTTTGACAAAAACCGTCCTCTTTTCTTTTTCCCTTTTCGCTAATTTAACCGCAAATCAGCCGTACATATAAACGCCTTCGGTCACCGTTTCGATGGTGCCGCCGGGCAGAACGATCTTTGCGGTGGTGCCGGCGGGAATCTCAAACCGATAGAGGGGCCGCCCCTCCCGGTATTCCCAATGGGAAAGCAGCCTTCCGCGGCGGGTTTCCACCGACGCGGTGAGGTGCCCCAGCCGCTCATCGGGAACCGGCGCGATGGTGACCTTTTCATAGCCCGGGCCGTCTTCCGCCACCTTGATTCCGGCGGCCACGCCGAAGATCCAGTCATATACGGCGCCATAGGCGTAGTGGTTATAGGAGTTCATGGAATCCTTCCAGAAGGTGCCGTCTTCCTTAACGCCGTCCCAATGCTCCCACATGGTGGTGGCGCCCTGCTTCACGGAGAACAGCCAGGAGGGGAAGGTCTCCTGCAGCAGCAGATCGTAGGCCAGCTTTTCATATCCGTTTTCCGCCAGCGCATGCAGCAGATACGGGGTGCCCACAAAGCCGGTGGTGAGATGCGTACCGTTTTCCAGCACCAACTCTGCCAGCTGCTTGGCAAGAACGGGGCGATCCTCCTCGGTGCAAAGACCGAAATGCAGCATCAGCACCCGCGCCGTCTGGGTATCAGGGGTGATCACCGGCGGCTTCTTTTGGGGGTACTCGTTTTCCAGCGCGATTCCCTTGACCGTAGGTGCGCCGTTCTCAATATAGCATTCCCGAAACTTTGACACAATCTTCTCATAGAGCGCCTCATATGCCCGCACATCCTCGCCCAGCACCCTGCCGGCCTTTACCACCAGCTTGCAGGAATAGGCGAAGAAGGCAGAGGCGATCAGATGCGTCGGCGTTGCGCCCTCACAAACGCCGTAGCCGGCGTCCATGGCCAGCCAGTCGCCGTAATGCACGCCGTCCAGCCAGAGGTATTCCTCCTTCCCGGCGCCGTGGATATAATCCACCCACTTTTTCATCATGGGGAAATGGGTGCGGAGCAGCTCTTGATTGCCGTAGGCAAGATAAATCTCCCAGGGGCAGATGCAGGCCGCATCGCCCCAGGCGGCGGAGCACCGGGTGTGGCCGTCTTGTATCGCGTTCGGAACAATGCCGTAGATTTCGCCGCTTTCGAGCTGCTCCAGCGCCATATCGCCCAGCCACTTTGCAAAGAACTTCTCAACATCAAAGTTGATGGCGGCGGTGCGGCAAAACACCTGCGCATCGCCGGTCCAGCCCAGCCGCTCGTCCCGCTGGGGGCAATCGGTGGGGACATCCAGATAATTGCTCTTCTGACCCCAAATGACATTGTGATAGAGCTGATTGATCAGCGGATGGCCGCAATGGAAATCGCCGGTCCGCTTCAGATCGGAGTGCACCACCACCGCCGTAAACACCGCCGGATCAATCTCGCCCGGATACTCCAGCACCCGGATATAGCGGAAGCCGTAGAAGGTGAAATGCGGCGCAAGGGTTTCCTCTTCTCCGCTCAGCACAAATCGGGCATAGGCTTTGGCGGTGCGATAGTTGCCCCGGTAAAAATTGCCGTCCTTATCGATGACCTCGGCGTGGTCAAAGGCGATCACATCGCCCCTTTGGCCTTTGATATGCAGTTCCACCCAGCCGGTCATATTCTGACCGAAATCGATGATCCGCTCGCCGTTCGGCGCGGTGAAAAGAGCGACCGGCCGCAGTCGCTCATGGGTGGTGATCCATTCCCCCACCTGCGGCACGGTATGAAACGTCTTGTCGCTGACCGTCGCCTTGCCCAAAAGCACCGGCTGATAGGTACCGTCCCAGGTCTCCCCGTTATAAATATCGGTAGACAGCACCGGATGGGTATAGCAATCCCAATCGGTGCCGGTTTCAACGGTTTCGGCCGTATCGTCGGCAAAATAAGCGGTGATTGCGGCGGCGGTGCTGACCTGGGTGTCGTTGAAATGCGGGGTGTGGCCGTAGCCGATGGTGCCGACGCCCCAGCCCTGACCCACTTCCACGGCGACGCTGCCGCCTGCGGCCAGCTCCGCTGTCACATCATAGGTCTGCACCTGCACCCGGTTGATATAGGAGGTCCAGCCGGGCGTCAGCACCTGCTTGCCGATCTTTTTGCCGTTTACCAGCAGGTTATAAACGCCCATGGCGGTGACCTTTGCCTCTACCCGGATCGGTTTTCTGCTCCAGGTAAGCTCTTTCTGAAAATAAACGGCCTGTTCGCCGGTATCTTGGGGGGATTTGATCCAATTCATTACTCCTGTACCTCACTCTTTTCTGATTTTTTGGATAATGGCCAGAACCTCTGCAAAGATCCGCTTGTCCGCCGCCAGTACGGCAGACGGCTTGCGGGGATCCAGCGGTCGGCCGGCCCAATCGCCGGTTTCGGCGCCCGCCTCCTCGGCGATCAACAGCCCGGCGGCGTAGTCCCAGGGCTGCAGCAGCCCTTCCAGCATCGCGCCGGTACGCCCCGCCGCCGTATAGCAAAAGGCCAGGGCGGCGCTGCCGCCGCGGCGGATATCTCCGGCCGCCAGCAGAAGCTCCTCCGTCAGCCGCCCCACTTCGGCGGCGCGATCCTTATAATACGGCATCGTGCCAAGCTCGATCAGCGCATCCGGCAGCGCCGCGCCATGCTCCGCCCGGATCGGCGCGCCGTTGCAAAAGGCGCCTTTCCCCCGCCCGGCATGGAACATCTCGCCGGAAAAGGGGTTATATACCGCCCCGAAGGAAACCGCGCCCTCCTGATACAGCGCCAGCGAAATCGCGCTGTGGCCGTAGCCCGCAACAAAATTCGCCGTTCCGTCGATGGGATCCAGGATCCAGACGGGCCGGGAAAAATCCGCCTGGTTTTCCTGCTCCTCGCTGAAAAATCCGTAGTCCGGGAACCGCTCCTGCAACGCGCCGCGCAGAAATTCCTGCACCGCCAGATCCGCTTGCGTAACAAAGTTGCCACGCCCCTTGCGGGAAACGGCGGGGCAGGCGGCGCCCGTCATCCGGGAGGCCGCCTCCCGCATCAATGCCAAAACCTGATCCATGTCCTCCGCTCCTTTATTGATACATCCAGATCCGCGGGCTGATCAGCAGCCCGATTTCCTTGAGCTGATATTCATAGCTCCAGCGGTCGCCTTTCGTGCGCCAGCTGTCGGGCCCGAACCAGCTGTACTTTTCATCGCAGTTATGAACGCAGCCGAAGGTATTGAACCGATGGCCAAACACCGTGATCCGCAGGGTATGGCTGCCTTTGGCGACCTTCTTAAAGACCGCGTTATACGGCGCAAAGGCAACCGGGATTGCCGCGCCGCCGTCCAGCGAAACCTTGCAGAGCGCGCCCTTATACTTCCCGATATGCAGCTCCAGATTGCAATCGGCGGGGGCTTCCACCGGAAGGATATAGGTGAGGTTGCCGCCGTAGAAGGGCATTCCCTGGGGGGCGATGGAGCCAAAGCCCAGCTTGTCGCAGGGCGCCACCAGCAGGGTTTCCGTGCCGCGCACCTCGACGCCGAAATTCCCCAGAACAAAGCAGGCCTCCAGATTGGAACGCCGGGAAAACGGCAGCGTGATCTCCAGAACAGAATCCCCCTTCTTCAGATCGGGAAGCGGCACCGTCCGGATGGCTTCGTCCACATACCAGCCCGTCACCTCAGAGGGGACCGGCTTTCCGTTCAGCAGGATCTGCGCCGTTTCGGCGTCCTCCAGCGCCAGCCGGGCGCCTTTGATCCGCAGGGCGCTATGGATGACATACCGCACCGAAACCGTATGCTCCGCCGCCTCCTCCGGCACGACCCAGGGCTGCGCGAACTTCTCCCGCCGGGAGGGGAATTTCAGCTGATCCCGCAGCTCGTTGTCCGCCCGCAGGATCTCTTCCCGGGGGCGCCATTCTCCGTCGTCCAGCCGATATTCCGGAAGATCCAGCAGCAGGACGTTATCCTCCTCCCGCTCATAGGCGACCAGCTCCTTATAGTCCCTGCGCGCCAGCGTCAGCCGCTCCTCCGGCCGGCAGATAAACTCGTGGTAATGGGGCTCGGAAAACCGGATCAGAAGGCTATCGGATATAAACATCTCGCTCATCACAACCGTTCGGCCGTCCTGATGCCGGTAGCTGATCGGCAGAACCTTCCCGCTCAGCGTATCATACAAATGCGGCTCCCAAAGCCCCTGCATCGTGATCTCGATCTTATCGCCGCGCAGCACTCCGTCGTCGTTGCGCTGGGAACCGTGGGTCGGCGGTGCCGGCTCCCGGAACCGGGCCACAAACAGCCACCGGCTTCCGCCGTCCTGCCGCAGCTGATACAGCAGCCGATCGGCACGCAGCCCGTCGGCGGTGCGGATATCCACCGTGCGGCAGGGCTCCAGCGCCTCCAGCACGTCCGTCTTATTGAAGGAAACCTGAATCGCGTCCGCAAACAGCGCCTGCGCGCCGTCGCTCTTTACGCCGTCCACATAGTCCGGGCATCCGCTCATGAAAATCACCCGTCCCCCCGCCTGGGCAAAGCGGGTCAGATACGCGATGGTGGTGGAACGGAGGGTGCGGCAGTCGGGAACGACGATGGCGTCGTATTCCATCTGCCCTACGCAGCGGGGACGCCCTTCGTCCTGCAGCGCGGGAAGCAGCGATTCGTTGATGAAATTGAAGTCCTGATGCCCCTCCAGCAGCCAGCTGGTGACCGAAAGAAAATTCTGATCCAGAACCCGGCGGATCTCGCCGGTCTGATCGTTGGGGCCGTAATGGATCCAGTAGCTCTCCACCGGATGGATCAGGCCAACTCGTACCTCAGGCCTGCCCCGGGTCAGCACCGTATTCAGCCGGGCATAATGATTCTCCAGATAAGGGTATTCCTTATACCACGCCGATTGATAAAAGATCGAGGCCGGATAATCGCGCTTGGACTCGCCCCCCATGCTCATCCATGAAAGATGCGGCACCCGGACGGTCACGCCCAGGGCGGCCTGCCAGTCGCCCTGGAATTTATGGCCGCGAAAATCAAAGTCCCAGTTGGTGACGCCGTAAAGCTCCGAGAGCATCGCCTCCTTGCCCATCTGATGCACCACCGACTGGCACTGCTTCGCCGTGGTCAGCTCCACTTCGTTGCAGAGCATATCGATGCCCGGGATGGTGAAGGAGCGGTACTGCCGCATATTGTCGCCGGTGGCGGGCACCTGCTGCTCCAGCGTCGGCTCCCGCAGAACGTGCCCTGTCAGCGCCAGGCCGTGGGCCTCGCACCATGCGCCGCACTGATCCGCAAAGCACCGGGCAAACCGCTCGGCGCAAAAATCATAATAACGGTATTTCGTTTCGCTGTCCTGCCGATTTTCCATCAGCCAGAAAAGCTCCGGCAGCCGATCCAGTATATCCGCGCCGTAGCGCTCCTGATACTTCTCTTCAAAATAGCGGCTCCACGGCACCACAATGTCGGTATCGTCCAGTGCCCGGGCCGGCATTCTGCCGTTGCGGCAGGCAAAATTCGGCTCGTCGGTGAAAATGGCGGGCACCGTTTTATCAAACTCCGAGCCAACCGCCCGGCCGTAGGCTTCGTAAGTAATCTCGATAAACCGCTGCATGGTTTCTTCGTCCATGGTGTCCGGATAGCTCTGATTGTTGAACCACGGCTCGTCCGCCGCGGTTTCCACCGCGGCATACCACTTGCTTCCCTCCGCCTCTTCATCAAGACCGATCCGGCGGTAGCGCTCCAGCGTGCCGCCGCTGCTCCGCACAACGTCGTAGGCAGCCAGAAAATACGGCTTTCCGGCGTCGAAGGCCGCCCCTTTATCCAGCAGCTCCGCAGGCCTGTTTTTACTGAACCGCAGACATTTCTGCCGGAATTTTTTCTCCTTTGTTACATAACCGCCCGCCGCGCCGCTGGCCCAGCGATCCTCGTCGTAGAGCCAGGCCAGCATCTTTTCCTTTTTGGCCTTTTCCACGCAGGCCTTGATATGGCCCATAAATTCCTCGCTCAGATACGGCGACGCCATCCCGGTTCGCGCGTGCATATGAAATCCGCCGAACCCCATTTCTCTGAAATAATCGATCTGGCGCAGCACCTGATCCCGATCCAGCTTGCAGTTCCAGGCCCAAAAGGGCGTTCCCCGGTATTCCGACGTGGGATTCTGAAAAAGCGCCTGATCCAGTTCTTCTCCCCGATTTTTCTTATAAAGCACCAAAGCCACCTCCGTTAAAATTTAATATCCATTCTCTTCGGCCTGTCTTGACATTATTATAACGCAGGTGTTATAATAAAAACAACCGTTTCAATTGATAAATTAGGGGGGTGAATTTGTCATCGAAACCAAACGCTTTTCCAAGCTGAAGGAGGAAAAGATCCTCATGACCACCTGCGCCGCGCCCTCCGCCGAGCTGCACGACCACGACTTTCTGGAGCTGACCTATGTTGTGCAGGGGCGCGCCGTGCATCTCTTCGGGGAGAAAACCTCGGTGATCGGGCAGGGTGATTATTTTATCGTGGACTATGGCGTCAAGCATAAATACGACCAGATCGGCGATACGCCTTTCGTTGTCGTCAACTGCCTGTTTCTGCCGCGGCTGATCGACGAAACCCTCACCGAATGCCGCCGCTTTCAGGAGCTGGCCGACAATTATCTCATCAAATTCAATTACCGGGATCTGACGGCGCGCCCCACCGGCCTGATTTATCACGACAACGACGGGTATATCGGCCAGCTGATCTCCCGCCTCTCCCGGGAATACAACGAAAAACCGGTCGGCCATCAGGAGATGATGCGCTGCCAGCTTATTGAAATCCTCATCGTCACCATGCGCCGGATCTACCGCGCGCCGGACGAACCGGAATCCAGCAGGCTGGTGCAGTTCATCATCGATCAGATCGAAAAGAATTTTATGGAAAGGCTCTCTCTGGCCGATCTGGCCGCCCAGTGCTGCTACAGCCTTGCCTATGTGAGCAAGCGCTTCAAAGAGGAAACCGGCACCACCTTTCAGCATTACCTGCAAACCGTGCGGATCCGGGAAAGCTGCCGCCTGCTGGCCAATACCTCAAAGAAAATTTCCGAGATCAGCGGCCTGGTCGGCTATTCCGATACCAAATTTTTCAATCAGCTCTTCAAAGCCGAGATGGGGATGACCCCCCGGGCATTTAAAACACTTTACAACAGGAAGGGGACAAAATCTTCATGAAACGCATTCTCTCTATTCTTCTTGCTCTTTTGCTTCTGATGCCGGCCGCCTATGCCGATGAGGAAAAAATGACCTTCCATCTGGAGGGCGCCCGTGGCGAGGTGGGCGATACCGTGACCGTCGTCGGATCGGTGAAAAACGCCCCCGTCTGCGCCTCCTTCCGGGTCATCATGACCTACGATGAAGACGTTCTGGAGGTGGTGGAAGGCAAAAAAATAAACTCCGGCGGGCTTTTTATCATCAACGTCAACGCCACCCATGAGGAACAACCGGCGGTCAACGCCCTTGCGGCGGACGCCTCCGAAGTGCTCAGGGGCGATATGGAGCTCTTTTCCGTGACCTTCCGGATCCGCGCCGAAACGCCGGACGACGGCACGCTGATCCAGGTCGCCTATCAGGAATTTTTCAAGGCGGACCTGACCCGGGTCTACCCCATCGTAGAACCCTGCCGCATCTATACCGGCGACGAACAGACCGATAGCCAGCCCGATGCTCCCGACGGCTCCGAGGACGATCCTGCGGAGGGCGGTTCTGATTCCGGTTCTACCGGTTCCGATTCCGGTTCGTCCGGTTCCGATTCTGGTTCGTCCGGTTCCGATTCCGGCTCCTCCGGTTCCGATTCCGGTTCCTCCGGTTCTGATTCCGGTTCCTCCGGTTCTGACTCCGGCTCTGCCGGCTCTGATTCCGGCTCTGCCGGTTCCTCCGGATCGGGAAGCAGCGAAAGCGGCGACCAGCCCACGGGGAGCTGGATCATCGACGACAGCAGCGGCGAAGCGATCCACATCCAGGACGACGGCACCACCACGACCTACACGCCGGAATTTTCCGAAACCCCGGAGAGCGGTAAGGAAACCGATGTGATCCTGAAGGATCAGGAGGGCAACAACGCCGGATCGCTGACGGTGGAAAAACAGGAGGACGGCACCCTGAAGGTGGTAGAGCAGAACCTGACCGCCAAAAGCAGCACCCTCACCTGGCTTCTTCCGGCAGGGATCGCCCTTCTTGCCGCCGCGGCCGTGGCGGGAGTGCTTTTGATCCGCAGGAAAAAACGCCTTGTTCCAGCAGGCGCGGGGGCTGAAGAACATGAAAATAGAGAAAACGCAGAATAAATATCCCCTTCTGCTCGCACCCATCGCCAAGACCGCCCTCTGGGGCGGGCAGAAGCTGAAGCGGCTTGCGCCGGATTGTCCCTACGACAAGATCGGCGAGATCTGGGCTCTTTCGGTGCGCAGCGGAAACGATAGCCGAATCCTCAACGGCCCGGAGGCGGGCAAGACCCTGGGAGAATATCTGGATACCGATGCCCCCTTCCCCCTTCTGATCAAATTCATCGACGCCGCCCAAAAGCTATCGATCCAGGTGCATCCCGACGACGCCATGGCGGCCGAAGAAGGGGATCTGGGGAAGACAGAAATGTGGTATATTCTGGAGGCGGAGGAGGGCGCCGAGCTGATTTACGGCCTTGCACCGGGAAAAACCGCCGAAGATTTCAGGCGGGCGGCCGCCGGCGGAGAGATCGAATCCGTGGTGCGCCGTCAGCCGGTGCGGGCAGGGGAAACCTATTTCATTCCCGCCGGGCTGATCCATGGCATCGGAGGCGGGATCCTGCTGGCGGAGATCCAGCAGAACAGCGACCTGACCTACCGGGCTTACGATTACGGCCGCATCGGCGCAGACGGAAAGCCCCGCCCGCTGCACCTTGAAAAAGCTTCGATGGCTGTCCGGGCGTTCGACGACGCCGCCATTCGGGCGATCCGGTTTTCCCGGGGGGAGGAAGGGCTGGCAAATTGCCCCTTCTTCCGGGTGGAGAAAAAAACCGCGCCCTTTACCGGGCGGGCGGATTCCTTTGCGATCCTGCTGGTTCTCTCCGGCAGCGGCGCAGTTGACCAGGTGCCTCTGGCGGCGGGAAACTGCTGCTATCTGCCGGCGGGCATGGGCCGCTACGACGTGACCGAAAATCTGGAATTTCTATTGATAAAGGAGGCTCTTTTATGATCATCTGTTCCCTTACCGACGTTCTGGCCGACCGATACAACGAGGAAACAGCGCTGGAAATGCTGAAAAGCGCCGGCTTTGACGCCGCCGATCTTTCCCTTTTCAGCATGGAGGAAAATCCGCGCTGGTCCGCGGAAAATTACCGGGAAGAAGCAAAGCGGCTGGGCGCCTTTGCCGCGGAAAAAGGGATCCCCATCCTGCAATCCCACGCGCCCTATGCCTTCGATAAGAACCGGGATTTTGAAAAAGAGGTGTTTCCCCTGATCTGGCGCAGCGTGGAAATCGCCGCGCTGGCGGGAGCCCGCGCCATCGTTGTCCACGGGATCCACAACATCCCCTATTTCGGCAACGAGGAGCTTCTCTTTGAAACCAATATGGCCTTTTACCGCCGCTTCATCCCCCTCTGCGAAAAATACGGGATCCAGGTCTGCGTGGAAAATATGTGGAGACCCAATCCCCGGCGGAAGATGATCGACCATAGTATCTGCTCCCGGCCGGAAGAATTCAACCGCTATGTGGACGCCCTTCAGGCAGAATCCGGCTATTTTCACGCCTGCCTTGATCTGGGCCATACCGTTCTGGTGGGGGAGGATCCGGCGGAGATGGTGCTGGCGCTCAACAGCCGCATCG
Source organism: uncultured Clostridia bacterium (assembly GCA_944387895.1). Classification (GTDB taxonomy): domain Bacteria; phylum Bacillota; class Clostridia; order Oscillospirales; family QAKW01; genus QAKW01. The sequence goes on along the minus strand of CALXGQ010000005.1, from coordinate 19,038 downwards.
CCGCCCTGCATATCCACGACAATAATTATCACGACGATTCCCACACCCTGCCCGGCTGCGGAAAGATCGATCTGATCCCGACCTTTGAGGCGCTGGGAAAAATCGGGTTCCGGGGGCCCTTCACCCTGGAGGCCGATGACTTCTTTTCCCATCAGCCGGAAGCTCTGTGGCCCCTTTCCCTGCGTTATATGGCGGAGGTCAGCCGTTACTATAGTGGGATCATAGAAGATCATTACGAAGCATGACAAACAGCCCCAGACCTTCCGGATCATCGACGACGGAGCGCGGTTAAGGAGCGCAACAAAGAAGCGCCGTAAACAAGCGCAGGCTTCTCAGGTAAAAGCTGAGAAGCCTGCGCTTGTTTCTATTTTTAATAGAACGCAACTAATTTAATATAACGCGACATATTCCCTGCCGCCGGGCACCAGCCGGACGCAGCGCATAAAGCCGCAGGCGCGGGCCAGGGCGGCGGCCTCCGGCAGAAATCGGCCCAGGGCGCGGCGGTCGTGGCAATCTCCGCTGAGGATGATTTCACCGCCCAGCTCCCGGATCAGCCGCAGCAGCGGCGGCGCGGGATAGGGGCTGGTGCGGCAGCCCCGGGTCATCGCGCCGACATTGATCTCAAAGAGCGCGCCGGACGGAATCAGCCGCCGCACCGCGCTCTCTGCCGCCGCCCGGTAACGGGGGTGCTGTTCATCGAAAAGCCGCTTTTCCTCCTGCCATTTCGTCACCAGATCGATATGGCCGATGATCTCGCAGCGGGTTTTATCCGCCACGCCGCCCGCCAGATCATAGTAATCCTCGATCAGGGCGTATACGTCGCCGCCGTAGTCCTCCGCCACCGCCTGCTCAAAAAGCGCAAGGGAGGAATCTACCTCGCAGACCCGGCCGCCCCGGCGCATACCGTGCACCGAGCCGATCACATAGTCGTAGCCGTCGGGCGGATCCGGCGCATAGTAGTCCTGCTCGATCCCGCAGAGCAGCGGGATGGGGCAGCGCTTTTTAAGCGCCGCGATCTCCTGCCGATAGCGGCTGGCGCCTTCCCGGCTCATCCCCCAATCCCGGCCGTCGTCCATATAGGCATGGCCGGAAAAGCCAAGAGCGGTAAAGCCCCGGCGCAGCGCCTCCTCCGCCAGTTCCTCCGGCGTATCGCGCCCGTCGCAGAAGGCGGTATGGACATGGAAATCCTCCAGCGTCATACCATCTTCTCCTGCTTGACCTTATGATCGATGACGTGCCGCCCGGCCAGCTCCCGGCGCACGTCCTCCACGGAGATCCCCATCTCCACCATCAGCACCATCACATGATAGGCAAGATCGGCGATTTCATAAATCGTTTCCCGCTTGTCCTCCGCCTTTCCGGCGATGATGACCTCGGTGCTCTCCTCCCCCACCTTCTTCAGGATCTTATCCAGACCCTTTTGAAAGAGATAGGTCGTATAGGAGCCCTCGGGCAGCGTTTCCTTTCTGCTTTGCAGGAGCCGGTAAAGCCCCTCCGCCGAAAACGGCTCTTCGCCGGTTTCATAGACCGGGTTTTCAAAGCAGGAATCGTTGCCCAGATGACAGGCGGGGCCGTCCTTTTTGACCCGGACGACCAGCGCGTCGCCATCACAATCGGCGGTGATGGAAAGAATGTGCTGATAGTTGCCGCTGGTTTCCCCCTTCAGCCAAAGCTGCTGCCGGGAACGGCTCCAAAAACAGGTCAGCCCCTTTTCCATCGAGATCTTCAGGCTTTCCCGGTTCATATACGCCAGCGTCAGAACCCTGCCGCTCTCCCCGTCCACAACGATGGCGGGGATCAGACCGTTTTGATCGAATTTCAGTTGATTGATTTCCAGCATTTCATATCCTCACATTGATATTATTTTCTTTCAGGATCCGCTTCAGCTCCGGGATCCGAACCTCGCCGAAATGGAAGATGGAGGCCGCAAGACCTGCATCCACCTTCGGCAGCTTTTTGAACAGCGCGACGAAATCCTCGGCGCAGCCCGCGCCGCCGGAGGCGATGACCGGCACCGCAACGGCGTTGCTGACCGCTTCCAGCATCTCCAGATCAAAACCGCCCTTTACGCCGTCGGTATCGATGGAATTCAGCACCACCTCGCCGGCGCCGTTTTCCACGCAGAACCGGATCCAGCTGACCGCCTCGATCCCGGTATTCTCCCGGCCGCCCCGGGCAAAGACCCGGTAAACGCCGTCGACCCGCTTGACGTCCACCGAAAGAACCACGCACTGATCGCCGTATCGTTTCGCCGCGGCGGGGATCAGGCCGGGATTGCTGATGGCGCCGGAATTGACGCTGACCTTATCCGCCCCGCATTTCAGCACCCGGTCGAAATCCTCCAGCGTCCGGATGCCGCCTCCCACCGTAAGGGGGATGAATATCGTCCGCGCGACTTCTTTGAGTATATCGGTAAAGATCCCCCGCTCCTCGGCGGAGGCGGTGATATCGTAAAACACCAGCTCGTCCGCCCCGCAGTCGCTGTAGTATTTCCCCAGCTCCACCGGCGAGGAAACGTCGGAAAGACCTTGAAAATTTACGCCCTTTACCACTCTGCCGTTTTTTACATCCAGGCAGGGGATGATCCGTTTGGTGATCATTTTGCCGCCTCCACTGCTTCCCGGAGATCAATGGCTCCGATATAATAGGCCTTGCCGATGATGGCACCGTATAACCCCAGCTCCCGCAGCGCCCGGACGTCCTCCATGGAGCTGACACCGCCCGACGCGATGAGCTGCAGGGAATACTTTTCACTCAGACTCCGATAAAGGGCGCGGTTGGCGCCCTGCATGGCGCCGTCCCGGGAAATATCGGTGCAGATCACCGTTCGGACCCCGAGCTTTTCCATCCCGGCAAAAAACGAATCGGCGGTGAGGGCGGATTTTTCCGTCCAGCCCCTGATCGCAACAAAGCCGTCCTTCAGATCGACCCCCACCGCGATCTTTTCGCCGTACCGCTCCAGCGCCGCCTTCAGAAACGCAGGATCCGTCACCGCCGCCGTCCCCAGAATCACCCGGTCCGCGCCGATGGAAAAATAAACCTCCGCCGTTTCCATGCTCCGGATCCCGCCTCCGACCTCCACAAACAGGTTCGTGCCGCAGACGATCTTCCGGATGGTTTCCAGATTGGCGGGAACGCCGCTTTTGGCCCCCTCCAGATCCACCAGATGGATCGCGTCGGCGCCGGCGCTTTCAAAATCCCGCGCCACCGCCGGCGGATCCTCGCTGTATACCGTCATTTGGGCGTAATCGCCCTTCAGCAGGCGCACCGCACGGCCGCCCACCAGATCTATCGCCGGAAATATCTTCATCTCTCACACCTCGCTGAACGCCTTCAGAATCGCCAGCCCCACAGGCCCGCTCTTTTCGGGATGAAACTGGCAGCCGAATATCCGCTCCCGCGCCACGGCGGCCGTCAGCTCCACGCCGTATTCGGCGGTGGCGGCCAGAGAATCTGCGCAGCCCTCCGCGTAAAAGGAATGCACAAAATAAACGTGGTCGCCCTCCCGGATATTTTTGAAGATCGGACATTCCGGCTGCCGGAAATGCAGCGCGTTCCATCCGATATGGGGGATCTTCAGGCCGGCGGGCAGCACGCCCTTCATCGGAACGACCGCGCCCCGCAGCAGCCCCAGCCCTTCATGCTCGCCGTATTCATAGCCCTTTTCAAAAAGGAGCTGCATCCCCAGGCAGATCCCCATCAGCGGCTTTCCCGCCGCCGCCTGCTCCTGAACGAACCGATCCAGCCCGCTCTCCCGCAGCTTGGCCGCCGCGTCGCCGAAGGCACCTACGCCAGGCAGGATCAGCCGGTCCGCACGCCCCAGCGCTTCCGGATCCCCGGAAACGAACGCCTGCTCCCCCACCGCCTCAAAGGAGGAACGGAGAGAAAACAGGTTCCCCACGCCATAATCGATGATCCCAACCATCAGAGAACCCCCTTCGTGGAGGGGACGGCGTCGGTTCCGTCCTGCGCCACCGCCGCCTTCAGCGCTCTGGCCACCGATTTAAAACAGCCCTCCGCAATATGGTGGGCGTTGGTTCCGGCCAGCTTGCGGATATGCAGGCTCATGGGGCAATGGCGGGTAAAGGCCAGCCAGAATTCCTCCACCAGCTCCGTATCAAAGCTGCCGATCTTTTCGGTGGGGATCCCCAGCTCATAGCAGAGACAGCTTCGCCCGGAAAGATCCGCCGCGCTCAGGATCAGCGCTTCGTCCATGGGCAGCAGAAAGCTCCCGTAGCGCGCGATCCCCCGCTTTTCCCCCAGCGCCTCTTCAAAGGCCTTGCCCAGACAGATGCCCAGATCCTCTGTCGTATGGTGGGCGTCCACCTCCAGATCCCCCTTGCAGGCGACCTCCAGATCAAAGCCCCCATGGGCGGCAAACAGCGTCAGCATATGATCCATAAAGCCGCAGCCGGTGGAAATCCGGCCCGCGCCGCTCCCTTCCAGCCGGAGCGTCAGCCGGATCTCCGTTTCCGCCGTTTTGCGATGTACCGTTGCTTCTCTCATGTTATCTCCTCCAGAATCTCTTCCACCGCGCGGCAGAAGGCTTCCATCTGCTCCGCGGTTCCGATGGTAACGCGGTTATAATCCCGAATCCGCTCTTTCTCAAAATGCCGCACCAGGATCCTCCGCTTCTTCAACGCCCGATACAGCGCTTCTCCGCCGATCCGGCCGCTTTTGACAAACAGGAAATTGGCATCCGAGGGCACAACCTCAAACCCCAGCTCCTTCAGCCGGGCGGCCGTTTGCGCCCGCACTCGGATAATCTCCCCGCATTTCTCCCGATAGTAATCCTCCGCCTCCACCGTGGCTTCCCCCAAAAGCAGGGTCAGCCGGTTGATGTCGTAGGGATTGGTGGCATACTTGATTTTCTCAAGATCGCCGATCAGCTCCGCCGGCCCGATCGCATAGCCCAGCCGCCCTCCCGCCAGGCAGCGGGACTTGGAAAAGGTGCGGACGACCAGCAGGTTCTCATACCGCCGGATCAGCGGATAGCAGCTCTCGCCGCCAAAATCGACATAGGCTTCGTCGATCATCACCACGTGATCCCGATTGCGGCGCAAAATCTCCTCCACCGCCCCCACGGACAGGCTCAGCCCTGTGGGCGCATTGGGATTGGCTATTACAATGAGTTTATTCTGGTTAAAATAATCCTCCGGGTTGATGGTAAAATCCCCGTTCAGCGGTTTTTCTTCATAGGGCACGCCGTGGAGCCCGGCAAAAACCGCATAAAATCCATAGGTGATATCGGGGAAGACGGCGCCGCTCCGGCCGTAGGCCATAAAGGCGAAATTCAGGATATCATCGGAGCCGTTGGAAAGATAGATGTTTTCGGCGCCGACGCCGTAAAGCCCCGCCAGCTTTTCCTTCAGCGCGCGGCCGGTGGGATCGGGATAAAGCCGCAGCAGCTCCGCCTCCCGGCGCGTCAGCGCCGCGGTAACGGCAGGCGCCGGCGGGAAGGGGGATTCATTGGTATTGAGCTTGATATACGCGGCGTCCCGGGGCTGCTCCCCCGGCGTATAGGCCTCCAGAGCCTGATACTCCCGCTTCAGATAACGGCTCATCTTTCTGCGTCCTCCAGCCGGATAGTGACGCTGCGCGCATGGGCGGTCAGCCCTTCTTTTTCTGCAAAATACGCTACGTCCGCCCCGACCCGGGCCAGCGCTTCGCCGGTATAATAGGTAAACTGGCTCTTCTTTACAAAATCATCCACCGAAAGAGGGCTGGAAAACCGCGCGGTTCCGCCGGTGGGCAGCGTATGATTGGGGCCGGCATAATAATCGCCCAGCGCCTCCGGGCAGCACCGCCCCATGAAGATCGATCCGGCGTTGCGGATCCCGTCCAGATAGTCAAAGGGGTGCTCCACCATCAGTTCCAGATGCTCCGGCGCGATCTCATTAGCGATTTCGATCACCCCGCGCAGATCCTCCGCCACAATGATTTTTCCGTTATTGTCGATGGACGTCCGGGCGATCTCCGCCCGGGCAAGAAGGGGGAGCTGCTTTTCAATCTCGGCCTGCACCGCCTGCGCCAGCGCCGGGCTATCAGTCACCAGAACGGCGCTGGCCAGCTTATCATGCTCGGCCTGGGAAAGCAGATCGGCCGCCACATGGGCGGGATTGCTTGCGCCGTCGGCCACCACCAGGATTTCGCTGGGCCCGGCGATCATATCGATCGAAACCCGGCCAAACACCTGTTTTTTGGCCTCTGCCACATAGGCGTTCCCCGGCCCGACGATTTTATCGACCTGGGGAACGCTCTCGGTTCCGTAGGCCAGCGCCGCAACCGCCTGGGCGCCGCCTACCTTGAAGATCCGGTGAACGCCGGCGATTTTGGCCGCCGCCAGAATCACCGGGCTGACCTTTCCGTCCTTCCCCGGCGGCGTCACCATCACGATCTCCCGGCAGCCGGCGATTTTGGCGGGCACGCTGTCCATCAGTACCGTGGAGGGATAAGACGCCGTGCCGCCGGGCACATAGATCCCCACCTTTTCGATGGGCGTGATTTTCTGGCCGGTGATGATCCCGGCATTTTCGCTGATCATGAATCCGGGCCGCACCTGCTTTTCATGAAAGGCGCGGATATTCTGCTCCGCCCGGCGCAGGATCTCCAAAAAGCGCGGCTCCACCGCTTCAAACGCCGCCTCGATCTCTTCCTCCTGCACCTCCAGCGACGCCAGCTCGGCGCCGTCGAACTTCCGGCAGTAGGCCAGCAGCGCCGCGTCCCCCGCCCGGCGCACCTCGGCGATGATTTCCGCCACAACGCCGGAAACATCCGTCTTCTGCTCCTCCCGGGCAAAGATTTCCGATCGGGGCAACGTGTTGTAGTCCAATATTTTAATCATTGTTGTTCACCTGCTTCTCCAGCCCCGCGCAGATGGCGCGCAGCTCTTCGTTCTTAAATTTATAGCTCGCTTTATTGGCAATCAGCCTGGCGCTGATCGGAACGATCGTTTCGATGGGAATCAGCCCGTTTTCCCGCAGGGTCGTCCCGGTTTCCACGATATCCACGATCACATCCGAAAGACCCAGAATCGGCGCGATCTCGATGGAGCCGTTGAGCTTGATGATATCGATGTCCCGGCATTTTTTATTATAATAGGTTTCGGCAATGGCGGGAAATTTGGTGGCTACCCGCAGCGTTGAACCCACAAAATCCCGGAAGCTTTCCGGCGCCGCCACCGCCATCCGGCAGTTCCCGACCTTCAGATCCAAAAGCTCATAAACGTCCGGCCGGTATTCCAGCAGGATATCCTTTCCCGCCACGCCGATATCCGCCGCCCCGCGTTCCACGTAAATCGCCACGTCGGAGGGCTTGACCCAGAAATACCGCACGCCTTTTTCCCGGTTTTCAAAGATCAGCTTCCGGTTGTTCTCTTCTATGGCAGGGCAATCGAATCCGGCCGCCCGGAACATTTGATAGACCTTTTCGCCCAGCCGCCCTTTGGGCAGCGCTATGTTAACGGTTTTCAACCGGCTCAATCCCCCTTTCGGTCATCCGCATCAAACGCCGGTAACGCATCTGCTCCGGAAGCGCGGCCGTAACCAGCAGGCTTCCCTCCCCGGCAAGGGTCTCCGCCGCCGCGCTCAGCGCCGCCGGATCCGCGCCGGGATCATAGAGCAGAACCGTATCCACGCCGTATTCCTCGGCGCTGTTTGCCCGCTCCAGCAGATCCAGGTAAACGGCAAATCCGATCGCGCCGCTCCGGCGCCCCATTTTGGCCAGCAGCTTATCATACTGCCCGCCGGAAAGAACGCTGGCCGGAATGCCCTCCAGATAGCCCTTGAACACAACGCCGCTATAATATTTCATATCGTTGCCGACCGAAAAATCGACCCGTACCCGGCTCCCGCCCACGCTCTTTTCAAGAATGGCGCAGAGCTGCCGGAACTCCTCAAAGGCCCGCAGCTCCTCCCCGCCGCGCAGCGCGGGGCGCAGCCATTCCAGCGTTTCCGCCGCCGGCCCGCAGCAGTCCACCAGCGCGCCAAGCCGCGCCGCGTCCGCCGGGTCGATCCCCTCCCGGTCGCAAAGCTCCTTCAGCTCGTGCCCGTTCTTCTGGTGGATAAAGGCCAGGGCGCTGCTCTGCCCCGCCGGGGAAAGCCCGCTCTCCGCCAGCATGGCGGAAACCAGCCCCATATGGGAAAGATCCAGCACATATTCCCGCCCGATCAGCCCCAGGCTCCGAACCGCCAGCCCGACGACCTCCGCTATATCATAGCCGCTCAGATCGCCGATACATTCCAGCCCCGCCTGCATGATCTCCTTGAAGGAATGAGCCCCTTTTGCCACCCGGTAAACATTCTCGTTATAATAGAATTTCTGCACCGCGCCCGGCCGGTCCACCGTGTTTTTAATGATGGAAAGGGTGACGTCCGGCTTCAGCGCCAGCAGCCGCCCCGTATGGTCGGTGAAGGTGATGACCTCGTCGCTGACCAGAAAATCCTTATTGCGGACATAAAGGTCATATTCCTCGAACCGCCCCATCTTATAACGGACGTAGCCGTAGCGCTGATAAAGACGCCGCAGATCGAAAACCGCCTGCTCGTCGCTGCGGATAATGCGCTCCTCCGTCATGAAAGCTTCCCCCTCTTCTTCAGCCGGTCCAGAACCGTCCGGTATCCGTCGCTGCCGTAATTGAGGCATTTATTCACCCGGCAGATCGTCGCCGTGGAGGCGCCGGTCTCCTTATTGACTTCCTGATAATTCTTTCCCGCGTCCAGCTGACAGGCCACCTGAAACCGCTGGGCGATCTCGTTGAGCTCCTTGATGGTGCAGGCGTCTTCAAAAAAACGATAGCACTCCTCCACGCTCTCCAGCGCCAGTATCGCCTCAAATAAACAGTCGATCTCCTGACTTCGGATCTTACTCATTGACTCTTTCCTTTCCGGCGGCCCTCGACGCGCCGCCCTCTGACGTTTGTCATAAATTCTATCACTTTATCGCGCTAAAGTCAAGAAGTTTTGAAAATTTTTCCGGCGCAAAAAAAACGTCCTGCCGAAAGCAGGACGTTTTATCTTGAAAAGAGATGGATTCCGCCTTTTTTCGCCGGGAGGCAAGGGGCGGCGAGTGCGCTGTTTTGCAGCTGGGCGGCAAGGGTGCTATTTTTGCAGCTGGGCGCCGGGTGCGCTGTTTTTCGGCCGAGCGCCGGGTGGCTGTTTTGCGGCCGGATGCCGAGGTGCGCTGTTTTTCGGCCGAGCGGTCGGGTACGCTATTTTTGCAGCCGAACGCCAGAAGCGCGCTGATTTTGCAGCTGGCGCAGCCGGGCGGCGATAGCCGCCGCAGCCTGCTGCGGATCCGACAGCTCCGCAACGGCTTCTTCCATCGGGCAAAGCCCGGTTCCCTCCCGGTTGATGATGGCGGCGGTGCAGCGATCGAAGGACGCCTCCACCCCATGACGGCGCAGGATATCCAGGGCGCCCTCGCTGATCACCGCGGCATGAACGGCCCGAACCCCCATCAGCACATATAGAAAAGCTGCCGCCCGGCCGACGATCCGATCGGCGGCGCAAAAGCCGCGAAAATCCTCGTTGCCCGCCTGCAGGCGCAGCAGATCGCCGATCCCGCCCGCCGCGGAGGTGACGCACCGGCGGCCCCGGCAAAGGGCGAGGGTACAGCCGCCTTCCAGCAGCGACCGGGCCTTTTTCAGATCATCGACCATATTTGCCGGCGCCTTCCACGCGGTAGAGGATCAGCGGAAGCAGGCAGAGCTGGAGCAGGATGCCGAAAAGCCCTTTCGGGATGCTCAACCAGATGGTCTGCACCGCAACACCGGTATATCCGAAGCCCTCCGCCGCCAAAAGGATCGCCCCGGCGCGCACGGCGCGTCCGGCGATCTGAACCGCCAGGATCTTGCAGACCGACGGCAGCTTCACCCGGCGCAAAAGCCCGGCGCTCAGGCCGTATACGCAAAGCTCGATCATCATAAAGGGCAGCATGGCGGCGGCCGGCATCCCGGTCAGCGCGAAGCTGACCAGCGGACCGAGCAGGCCGGAAATTCCTCCGGCAACGGGGCCGGCCAGCAGCCCGGCCAGCATGACCGGCAGGTGCATCGGCAGAAAAACTTCCCCCAGCGCCGTTCCCAGCCCGGAGGCTGCGCCGATCAAATGAAAAATCTGCGGCAGGACAACCGCCCCGGCGATCGCCCCGACGGTTGCCGCGGTCTGCACCCGAATCGATACGCGGTTTTTTATCATGGTAGGTTCCAGCATTGTTTCATCTCCCTGTTCTTCAAACTGTTCCGCCCTGCTCCGCGGGATCCGCGGCGGCGGTTCGCCTTTATTATAGCACTACGCCAAAGGCTCTGTCAACGGCCGCTTTCCGCCCCGTCTCCTGCGCTGCGATTCTCTTCCTCCAGCTTTTTATAAGCCACCTTCCCTACCAGCGTTTTCGGAAGATCCTCCCGAAATTCAAGCTCTCTGGGGCAGGCATACCGCGCGATATGGATCCTGCAATAATCCAGCAGCTCCTGCCGGAGCGCCTCGGACGGCTCAACGCCGCCCTTCGGCACCACATAGGCCTTCACCCGCTGCATCCGGTAGGCGTCCGGAACGCCGATCACGCAGCTGATCTGCACCTTGGGATGGCCGTCCAGCACGTTTTCAATCTGGGAGGGATACACATTATAGCCGCTGGTAACAATGATTCGCTTCAGCCGCTGGCGGAAATAGATAAAGCCGTCGGCGTCCATCACCCCCAGATCCCCCGTATGGAGCCAGCGGGCTCCGTCGGCATGGAGCCGCAGGGCGGCCTCCGTTTCCTCCGGACGGTTCAGATAACCAAGCATGACGGTGGGGCCTTTGAGGCAGATCTCCCCCTCCTCCCCATACGGGACTGCTTCCGTCGTTCCCACCTTGCAGATCATATAGTCCGTATCCGGATAGGGCAGCCCGATGCTGCCCTCCCGCTCCTCATGATCCGGCGTCAGGCAGCTGGCAGTGACGCACTCGGTCGTCCCGTAGCCTTCCCGGATCCGCACCGTGGCGCCGCGCTCCGCCAGAAAACGATCCATTCTGCGCTTCAGCTCCACCGAAAGACTGTCGCCGCCCGAAAAAACGCCCAGCAGGCAGGAAAGATCCGCTCCGTCCAGATACGGCGTCCGCGTCAGCGCCTCATAAAGGGTGGGAACGCCGGCAATATAATTTGGCCGCTCCTTTTTGATCAGGCCGGCATAGTCCTTGACGTTGAAGCGCGGAACCAGAATGGCCGACGCGCCGCAGACCAGAACGGTATGGACGCAGACCCCCAGCCCGAAGCCATGAAACATCGGCATCGCCGCCAGCATCCGCTTGCCCCGCACCGGCCGCTCCGCCATGGCGGCGGTTTGCAACGCCAGCGCATTGAAATTTCCGTTGGAGAGCAGGATCCCCTTATTGACGCCGGTCGTTCCGCCGGAAAAAAGGATCACCGCGCCGTCGCCGGCTGTCGTTTTTGCTTTTTCATAAGGCCGGCCGCCCGCCAGAAACGCCTTCCAGCTGCAAAGGTTCTCCGCCGGCCGCGGCCGGGGCTGGCGGCTCTTGACCGCAAGGCGGTAGCCCCATTTCCGGAGCCCGGTCAGCGCGTCGTCGATATCGGTGAGGATCAGCCGCTCCAACGGGTACTCCTGCTGAACGCGCATCACCTTATCGTAAAACTGGCGCAGGGTGACCAGGATCGTGCTCCGGATCTCCGAAAGATAAAAAACGATCTCCTTTTCCGCCGACAGGGGATGAATCAGGCTCGCCTCCGCGCCGATCTCGTTGAGCGCATAAAGGCAATACACCGTCTGGGGGACGTTGGGCATGCAAAGGGTAACCCTTGCCCCCCGGCGCACGCCAAGCCCCCAGAACGCCCGGGCGGTTTCGCGGATTTTTTCGCCCAAAAGCCCATAGGAAATCTTTACGCCCATAAAGGAAAGCGCCTCCTGCTCCGGCGTTTCCACAGCGTTTTTCAAAACCGCATCGCTCATGGAGCCCTGCGGATAGTCCAGATGACGGGGCACCGCCCCGTAATGATCAAGCCACGGTCTTTGCATGGTTCTCTCCTTACCAAATCGCATGTTCCGATCTGCCCTCCGCCCTCTCCGCCCGGTATAAAACCGGCGGGAACCGTCCATTTTAATATATAGCAGCAACGGCACAAGGCCGCGCGGGCAGGAAACAACATCTATTATACCGCATCTTTGCCTGTTTTGCACTATTTTTTTAAAGGAGTCGCCCATGAAGAAAAAAATGGCCGCCGCCCTGCGCTGCGGCACAACGATCGCCGCCGGCGCCCTGATGCTGGCGGCGGGGCTGAACCTCTTTCTGGTTCCCGGCAAAATCTCCTCCGGCGGCTTGAGCGCGCTGGGAACGGTTCTGCTCTATCTGTTCAGGATCCCCCTTTCTGTGACCACCCTTGTTTTCAACGCCGCGCTCTTTCTGCTCGGGTACCGGTTTTTGGGTCGGAGCGCCCTGATCCGCACGCTGCTCGGCGTCGCACTGCTTTCCCTTTTTCTGCAGCTCACCGCCGCGCTTCCGGCCTATTCCGGCGACCTTACGGTCGCCGCGCTGCTGGGCGGCCTGCTGACCGGCTGCGGCGTTGGCATAACGGTGCGCCAGAACGCCTCCACCGGGGGCAGCGATCTGGCGGCGCTGCTTCTGCACCGGTTCTTTCCCCACCTCTCCATCGCTGCTCTGATCCTGATCATCGACTGCACGGTGGTCCTGCTGGCGGCGCTGCTCTTCCGCAGCGTCACCGTGGCCTGCTATTCCTTTCTGACCCTTTTCGTCGCCTCCCGGGTAACGGACAGCATCCTCACCCTGGGCTATACTGCCAAATCGGTTCAAATCTTTTCCGGGGAAAACACGGCGATCGCCGCCATGATCATGACCCGCTTCCGCCGCGGCGTTACCGGGCTGCACAGCGCCGGGCTCTATTCCGGGAAGCCGGGGCTGACCCTCCTCTGCGTCGTTGCGCCCAAGGAGCTGCCGCTGCTGATCCGGGAGGTGCGCAGGCTGGATCCCGGCGCCTTCATCGTCGTTTCCGACGTCCGGGAGGTTTTGGGCGAGGGGTTCCCCTCCCGCCCGGAATGACCGCTCCCCTCCTCCAACACCTAAAAAATCGTGATTTTTTAATTTTTGCCCTTGACAAACCAGAAAACCGTGGTAAGATAAAGGCATGAGGCAACGGCGCTTCGCAAGAAGCGTCGTTGCCCTTTTATTTTTTTCATAGGAGGAGTAACTTATGGACATGACAATGATTGTAGACACCTTTTGGGTCCTGCTGGCGGCAATCCTGGTGTTCTTTATGAACCTGGGCTTTGCCGCGGTGGAATCCGGCTTTGCCCGGGCAAAAAATACCGTCAACATTTTGTCCAAAAACTTTATTGTTTTCGCCGTTTCGTCCCTCGGGTTCCTGCTGCTGGGCTGGGGCCTGATGTTCGGAGGAGATAACCCCTTCATCGGAACCGAAAACATCTTCATTCTGGGCTCCGCAGACACCTCGTTTTACAACGACACGCTAACAAGCTCTGTCCCCTTCTGGGGCAAGGTCTTTTTCCAGCTGGTATTCTGCGGAACGGCGGCGACCATCGTTTCCGGCGCCGTGGCTGAGCGTATCAAATATATTTCGTTTATCATCTTCTCGTTTGTGCTCACCCTGGTGATCTATCCCATCGTCGGGCACTGGATCTGGGGCGGCGGCTGGCTGGCGGATCTCGGATTCATGGATTTTGCCGGCGATACGGTCGTGCATTCCGTCGGCGGCTGGGCGGCGCTCTCCGGCGCGATGATTCTAAGGCCCCGGATCGGGAAATACGGCAAGGACGGCAAGCCCCGCGCCATTCCCGGCCATAATATGTCGCTGGCGGTGATCGGTCTTTTCGTTCTCTGGCTCGGCTGGTTCGGCTTCAACCCCGGCTCCACCATGAGCTTCCAGCAGCCGGCGGACGTTATGCACATCCTCTTTACCACCAACACCTCTGCGATCGCGGCGGTGCTGACCTCGACCATCGCTTCCTGGATCATCATCGGCAAGCCGGATCTGGGCATGACCATCAACGGCTGCCTTGCCGGCCTGGTTGCCATCACCGGCAGCTGCGCCTATGTGACCATCGAGGTTTCCCTGCTGATCGGCGCGATCTCCGGCGTTCTGGTTGTTCTGCTGGTCGGATTCTTTGATAAGCTCAAAATCGACGATCCGGTGGGCGCCACCTCCGTGCACCTCGGCTGCGGCGTTTTCGGCACCATTTGCGTCGGCCTCTTCGCCAGGGAGGGCGTTACCACCCTCTCCACCACCAACGGCCTCTTCTACGGCGGCGGTTTTGACCTGCTCGGCGTGGAGCTGCTGGGGATTGTCGCCGTGGGCGCTTTCGTCTTTGCTTCCTCTTCCGTCATCTGGCTGGTGCTCAAAAAGACCTGCGGCATCCGCGTTTCCGCCGAGGAAGAAATCGCCGGTCTGGATATCGGCGAGCATGGGAACCTCGCTTATCCCGATTTCGCCCCCTCTGCCGCGCTGCCCGTTGCCACGGAGGATCTGCTCGCAGAAGAAGCTCCTGTCAGGGCTCCGGCCGCAGCCGCTGCTTCTATGGAGCAGGCGGTGCCTGTCGTCCGCAAGGACACCGGCGGCAACAAGCTGACCAAGATCTCCATCATCACCAGCCAGGCGCAGTTTGCCCTTCTGGAGCAGACGCTGACCAGGCTCGGCGTTACCGGCATCACCATGACCAACGTGCTGGGCTACGGCCTGCAAAAGGGGCATCAAACCTATTTCCGCGGCAGCCCTGTTGAAACAAGACTGCTGCCGAAGATCAAGGTCGAAGTGGTGATCTCCAAGATCCCCACCGATCTGCTGGTGAATACGGTTCAGAAAGCCCTTTATACCGGCAACATCGGCGACGGCAAAATCTTTGTTTACGACGTGGAAGACGTGGTAAAAATCAGAACCAACGAGCACGGCTACGACGCCCTTCAGGACGAAGCCTGAGCGCCGGGCCCTTTCGGATCTGAAAACATACGCCCCCATCGGGATCTCCCGATGGGGGCGTATGTTAAATTCAAAAGGCAGCGTTCCAAAACGCCCGCGCCCGGTCAGGCAGGGCAGGATCATGCCCGCCGCATGGCAGAAGGTCATAAACGCCACGGAGGTTTTTCGGTACCCGGCCAAAATGACGCTTTTATTCACCGCATATCGTGCGCCGCAGGCCACGCCGCACAGCAGCGTCCCCCACCCGAAGCGCGGCGCCTCGGAGGCCAGGAAGGGAGGGAGCAGGAAAAGGCTGCCGAGCAGAAACTTCGCGCAGCTATAGGGCAGCCCGGCGGAACCCTTTGCCGAACGGTATTGATCGCAGAAGGAATGGACCATAAACGATCCAACGCAGCCCAACATGATCAGAATCTTCTTTATGCCTTTAATAGCACTACCGTTTCGCCGTTGTTTTCCGCCGAGAGGGTGAAACGGTGCAGGGTACGCTTTCCGCCGGCGCAGACCTCCAGCTCATAGTCCCCGTAAAAGCCTCTGAAGGACGCTTCCCCCCGGCCGTCGGTCACGCAGGTCTGATCGGTATGCCAAACCTTCTGCGTCAATTCCTGGATCTTGCGGTAGGCCGGCTTGGGGGTCATATCAAAGCGCAGAAGCCCGCCATGGTAATAATTTTCACCTATGCTCATATTCCCCTGCGTATTTTTCACGCCTGAAACGGAATCCTTTTCCGAAACATGGGCGTAGCCGTCCACCAGATTCCAGTAAATGATCTGCTCCACCTGCGGATGGGAAAACCAGATGGAATAGAGCTTCTCCACGATCTCCGCCTGGATCTCTTCATCCTCCGGCTCCCACGAATAGGAGGGCACCATTACCTCGGTGATCTGGATCGGCTTTCCGAACTGGCTGTAGAGATCCAGATGCCGGTAAAGGCTCTCGGGATTCAGCGTCAGCCTTGTCATCTCATATTCCGCCTCGCGCCGGTTGAACAGGTGATACTGCATCCCGATTCCATCGATCCGGGCGCCCTTGAGGAGGTTGGCCTCCGTATAGGCGTAATACTTATCCGTCGGCCGGCAGCGATCCTCCCAGGCAAGGCGCGTATGCTCGTTGATGACCAGTTGATTGGCGGGAAAATATTTTTCCGCCGTCTTGAAGCACCACGCCACAAAGTCCGGCGCGTCGTAAAAGGACGTCTTGCCGGCTTTCCATTCCATTTCATTCGTCACCTCGATGGTGCGGATCTCACCGGCATATCGCTCCGCGATCTCCCGGCAGCGCCGCTCATAGGCGGCGCGAACCCGCTCCTCCGGCGCGCCGCAGAGCCAATCGGGGAAAAAGGCCTCGTAGGCCAGCGCGTGTTCCCGGGGCTCGATCCCCTTTTCCCGGCAAAACTCCATGCACAGGTCAATGGGCGGGCGCCGGTATATTTTTTCGCTCTCTTTCCCGTAGCGCGTCTGCCCTTCCCGCGGCTCCGTCGCGCTCCAGTAAAACGGCAGCGTCGCCATATTGAACAGCCCGGAAAAAAGCGCCTTATACCGCTCGTTTTTCTCCGGCGTTTCCAGCTCGTCCAGCAAAAAGAGATTGGCGCCGAACCGAAAAGCATGACTTTTCTGCACGGCCCGGATCTCGGCGTTTTCCACGCCCTTCCCCTGCTCATCGACCACCCGGATCCTGGCGTCGCCCTTCCGGTACCGCTCGATCCCTTCCGCCGCCCGCGGCTCCCATACCGCCTTCTGCTGCTCAAAACATTCCAGTATCTTTCTTCTCTCGCTCATACCCCTGCCTCCCTTTTTTCTCCATTATAGCACCGCCTTCCCTGCCGGAATACCAATAATTCAACCCAAAAGGTTTACTTTTCGAAACAAAATTGCTATAATTTTTTTAAAAAAGGAGGCTTTTGGGATGTTTTTCGAAAATGAAAGTCTTTCATTCAATATCCTGGACGTTATTGCGCTGAAGCAGGAGCAGATCCATATGTTCAATAAAAAAAGAAAATTCTGCGCCCTTTCCTTTCGGTTTTGCGCCGACGCCACCCTGAAAGCCGCCGCGCAGACGCTGCACGCGGGAGATCATACCCTCTGCTTTATCCCGGAGGGCCTTGATTACGCCCGTTCCGGGCCGAAAGACGAGCTCATCGCCGTTCATTTCAACGCGATAAACTGCCCGACAGACGGGATCGAGCTTTTTCACCCGAAAAACCCTGAAACCATCGCCGGGCTCTTTCGGAAGATGCAGGACTGCTGGAACCGCAGGGAGCCGGGCTTCAAATATCAATGCTCCGCCCTGCTCTATGAAATTCTGGCCGAATGCTGCCGCCAGACCCGGCGGACGCCCTCCTCCAATCCCAAGATCCGAAAGTCCGTCGAGTATCTTCTGGCGCACTACAAGGATCCCGCCCTGACCATCCGGGCCGCGGCGGAGCAATCCTATATCAGCGAAGTTTATTTCCGCCGTCTTTTCAAGGCCGAATTTGGCCTTTCCCCCCGGAAATACGTCATCCATCTGCGGATCCAGTATGCGGTCAGCCTGATCACCGCCGGGTATTATTCCCTCAAGGAGGTCGCCTTCCTCTCCGGCTACAACGACTATAAATACTTTTCCGCCGAATTCAGGCGGATCAAAGGCGTTGCCCCCTCGGAATACGTTTATGCCGGGAAAGACGTCCGCCCGGAGGCCGCCGCGCCCCGGCAGAATCTTTTGCCGACGGCGCAACCCGACGGCGTCGGCTAAAGGGTTCTGCGCCTTCCCTGTCTGCCCAGTCCCACGCCCGGGCGGTTTTGACCACCTCCGCCCCCACCCTGCACAGGCGCCGCTGTGATATTTCGACGCCAATGCCTCCGGCCTGATCCGCGGCCGTCTGGACTTGGCGGCAGCCGATACCGAAACGCTGCCGGCCCACAATCTGGCAGACATTGTCGGCACCATCGTCATGTTTGTGGCCATGCTGGTGCTGATGTTTGTCTTTGACTGGCGGATGGGCGCCGCCTGCCTGCTGGCGGCGGTGATTTCCGTGATTGCCATGTTCTCCATGATGGGCGGAAAAAATGCCAAGCTGATGGCGGAATATCAGGCGGCCCAGGACCGCATGACCAAGGCGGGTACCGAGTATGTCCGCGGTATCCCGGTGGTGAAGATCTTCCAGCAGACGGTCTACTCCTTCAAGGCGTTCAAAGAAGCCATTGAGGATTACAGCAGCAAGGCCGGATACTATCAGGACAAGGTGTGCCGGGTGCCGCAGTCTGTCAATCTGACCTTTACGGAGGGGGCCTTTGTCTTCCTGGTGCCGGTCGTTTTGTTCCTTGCCCCCGGCGCGCTGGCCGGCGGGGATTTCGCCGGGTTCATCACAAATTTTGTTTTCTACGCGGTATTCTCCGCCATCATCTCCACGGCGCTGGCCCGCATCATGTTTGCTTCCGCCGGGACGATGCTGGCGCATACCGCTCTGGGGCGCATCGAACAGGTGATGGACGCCCCGGTTTTAAAAGCGCCTGCCCACCCGCAGAAGCCCCGTGACAACCGGGTGGAGTTCAGGGATGTGAGCTTTACCTATGACGGTTCGGACGTCCCCGCCCTCTCCCACGTTTCCTTCACAGCGGAGCCGGGGCAGACGGTGGCGCTGGTCGGCCCCTCCGGCGGCGGCAAGACCACCGCTGCCAGCCTCATCCCCCGGTTCTGGGACGCCACCTCCGGCACGGTGGAAGTCGGCGGCGTGGACGTAAAGCAGATCGATCCCCATGTGCTGATGGATCAGGTAGCCTTTGTATTTCAGAACAGCCGGCTGTTTAAGGCCTCCATTCTGGAAAATGTCCGGGCTGCCCGCCCGGACGCCACAAGGGAGCAGGTGCTGGAGGCGTTGCAAGCCGCCCAGTGCCAGGATATCCTCGAAAAGCTGCCGGACGGCGTCGACACGCAGATCGGCACGGAGGGCACCTACCTCTCCGGCGGGGAGCAGCAGCGCATTGCTTTAGCCAGAGCTATTTTGAAGGACGCGCCCATCGTAGTGCTGGACGAGGCCACCGCTTCATGTATTTATACACAAAAGGGAAATAAGAAGATTAGAAAACCGCAGGCCGCCAATCAGACGGCTTTAATTTTTGA
>CALXGQ010000004.1 GCA_944387895.1 uncultured Clostridia bacterium | reverse complement strand
TCGCTACCAACTTTTTGCGGGTTTTCTCTTTCGGGAAATTACGGTATTCACTTCATTTCGTGTGTCTATACCATTTTTGTTTTGTTCTTTCCGTTCTTTCCGCAGTTCTTTCCAAAAGCGGAAAAATTGCTGATTGGAACCGATGGGCGATTCCTCAGTATTTATGGGCGCTTTTTTCAAAAAGCCCAGATTTTATGCGGGTTTGCGGGCGTACAAGTCTGACTGAAACTGACAGGAGAAGCCATGTAAGTAACAGATGGCGATAAAACTCGAAATCAGTTGTACCTTCGGGTACCGTGGGTTCGAATCCCACCCACTCCGCCAGAAAACTCAGTCTGCAAGCGGTTTTTGCCGTTTGCAGGCTTTTTCTTTTTACTGCACCTTTGGGATTTTTCCGTGAGTTCTCTCCTGAAATCGGTAGTTCTCTCCTAAAATTTCTGAGATTTGAACTCTGGATATGTAGTTGGCGTATCCTTAAAGTTATTCCTTTTACCGATGTGTTCTTGTATGATATAAAGACGATGGACTCTGCGCTTCACCAAAAATACACAGGTGTATCAAACGAGCTGATACTTGAAAATTTGAAGTATATAGACAGTCTGGGTTGTCAAACCGAAATTCGTGTGCCGTGTGTGCCGAATATAAATGACAGCGAGATTGAAAAGATTAACGCATTTGTCGCAACGCTTAAAAACTCGGTGCGAACACGTATTTTGGAATATCATGACCTTGTAAGGTCAAAATATAAGGCGCTTGATATTCCCTATACATTGCCGGAAAAATAAGGTTTCTTATTTCCGTATCAATTTACTTTTTCAGTAAACATAACCGTTGTGAACGTCCCGACAATTCGCATATTTCATCTATGGATTTTTCGGGCGAGGTTCTTATTAAAGATTTTGCATATTCAACCCGACGTTTCGCTGTATATTCGCCAACGGTTGAATCTTCGTATTTTTAAAAGGCTGAATAAAATCCGTTTTTGGAAACATATATGTTTTTGCAAATGCTTTCTATGGAAATAGGCTTTTCTAAATTGAAATCGATAAAAGCCGTTGCTTGGTTTAAAATTTTGTTGTATATATTCGGTAAGATACACCGCGATATGGGAAACGCTTTCGATTATTTGCCGGTTATATAACGGCATACTTCCGTAGGCGGCCTTGAACCTGCGACCTTCGGGTTATCGCTTCGCGCCTGTTGCGGTGCCCGAAACTTTTGCGGCTTGGGGCGCCGAAAAAGTTCGATCGCTGCCACGCACGCGCCTCGCTGCATCCGCCGCCGGCGCTCGGCTTGTTCCTCCCCAGCGAGCAACGCTCGTCGGTCTTATAACCCTAAAAAGAAAACAGCCGCCGATCGGCGGCTGTTTTTGTGTTACCATTGTTTTTTGATGGCGTTTGTTTTCTATGTATTTGTCATTCTAAAGAACTGAAACGATGTAATATTACAGATCACTCCTCTCTTTTGTGCATAAAAAAAGCACCCACACGGATGCCATAAAATCGTTTTTTGTTGTTTTTGGTTTTTATCGTGCATCTTTTGGCAAAATATGCGCTATAAGAACCACAAATGTCAATAAGAAAAGCACCTTGCATGATTGCAAAGTGCTTTTTATTCTTTTTCTTTTTCGTCCGCTTTTTGTTCAATCTCTTTTGAAATGAAAAAGAAGTCATCGACAATTAAATCATTGACAATGCCATCATCAAGAATGTCATTGTCTTTGGTAGTGTTGTCTTTTTTCATCTTTCGTCACCTCTTCAAGCTGTCAAACAATTTGGCAAGGGCAGGATCAACCAAGCCTTCACCTTTCATGTATGAAACGAAACTTTCAGCCAAATATTCGCCCTCGTCAATCGTTGCATACCCGGAAATATTTTCAGCATATTTCGACATATTATTTTTTACGATGTCATATCCGTCCATTCCGCTGATGACACGTTCAATCGAATGTCCCATTGGCTATATTGCATCCGATTGCTGCTGCAGGCGCCGGCAGCGTTTTCATGTTTGATCATTTCCGCACAACTGGCAAGCCAAAGTCAGAGCCTTCTCAGTAATCTTATTTCCCGCCTCAGGCTCCAGATAACTACTGTTACACAGCTGGACCGGATATACATCGGTACCATACAATTCAGGAACCGCAATATATCCATAGTTGCCATTGCAAAGGGTTGCCACCAAGCTTTTCCCGCCGGGGCAGCCGGCACGAAGCCGCAGGCCATACTGATGATACATCTCTCCGGGCATAGCAAATATCGTAAGTTCACCGATCCTGAATATCTGTACCGGGACGTCCTCCGTAACCTTCCCTGTCTTATTCATCATATCCTCATACCGCAGGAGAATTTCCGCCTGCCGTGCCCCAAGCATCGCACCAGCGCGACTGATTTCCCCTTTCACTACCGCTTCTGCATGCCGTAGTTCTTCCTGCGAAGCGCGTCGGCACAGGCATGGCACATAGCTGGTTACAGCCTTCACAGGCATGCCTGTGACCGGAGTACATTCTTCCGAAATTACGCGGATCGCTTCACTTGCGATTCTGCGTCCAATCGTGCGGTGATCCGGCCTTTGGTAATCCTTGTTTTCTTTCCGCGCGCGCAAATCTAAGTGGTTGATGTCGCCGCTGGCACCGGGAATATAGACAGACACAAAGTTGTGACCATACCGGGCTTTCATACAATAGGAAAGCTCTGAGGAGTAGTCCCCGCTATATTGAACTACCCCAACTGTGTCCTGGTGGCAGGCAAAGTTAATCAATGCTCCCATTGGCTTATCATTTTCGTCCTGAACATAAAGCACCGGTAGTGCCGGATCATTTTCGGAAAACAGACGAAGAATCTCACCCGGGGTCGTTGGCCCAACATTTGTTTGGATCCGGCCTGTGCTCATCACACAGTCCCGATTGAACGAAACACCGCACACCTCTCCAACGCCGTAAAACAGCCTGCAGGGGCGCAAGCGCTGTTGTGCCAGCAGAACACAGTCCGCTGCCAAACGGGTAAGGACTGCCATGTACTCCGTATCCTCTTCCACTCCGAGGACCTCTCCGTTAGGGATGCTATAGTGGGAGTGATTCGCGCAAATTGCAAGCTGTTCCGGCGCAATGCCAGTAAGCATTTGTACTCTTTCGGCAACCTTCTTACAGAAATCGGTCATCACGGAGCAAGCGTCAAGCACAAGCATTGCCGTCTGCTGCTTCCCATCATCAAAGACAATCGCCTTTGCATACAGCCTGTCCAACACACCTGTGGTATATCTGCCTTCCTCATACTGTCCAGGGATTCCGCTTCCAATAGGCGGGGTGATTTCTTTTTCATAAAAAGCACAACGCATCATCATGATTTCCTTTCTTTCACATTCACCGGGATCTTCATGGTCGTTTCCCGGGTTGCATCAATATGTTCATAAGCCTGCTTGTACCGTAAAAATGAAAACACCTTATGTTATAGATGGTAATCCGTTTTGATCTCTTGTAAAATCAATTTTTTTGATGTTCCTATGCTTTTCGATAAAGGCACCGACAATGGTATCAAATCTTTCTTTTGTCATTTTACCATCATCAATGGGCGCTGATGGAGATCATGGACTCAAATCAAGTGTAATATCTGCCCCCGCCATAAACCGTTTTGCCTTTTCTTCCAACATAAAAGCATGCAGTTCTTTATCACTTTTTGACAAATTGCAATCCCTTCATAGAATTTGACAATTCTCCAGAGTGGATTTACTTCCTTTAGCATATGCCAAAATATGGTCAAAGTGACATTCTGATTTTGACACAAGCATCTTCCCGCAGATTGCGCACTTAATTTGTCCGTTGTTTCTCTCTAAATTAGATAAAACTGCTTGATATTGAACGCTGTCGGAAAAAAGTCTATCGCTCATAATCACCCAGCTTCAATTGCCAAAAGAACGCAACAATACTGTTTAAAACATATTTTAAGCAAGGTTTTAGTGCTTGTCAAGTTTATAGCAAAATTTTTGCAACACAACAGAAAAAGCAGACTTTGCGAAATAAATCGCAAAATCTACCCTTACAATCCTCAGAATTTAGTTCAAGTCCCCCCAGACATCTTCTATTAGTGAGTGACATCCAAAAAATTCACACTCTTTTTTAGACATGAAAAAACCCAGAAACCGTTGTGGTTTCTGGGTTTTCCGTGCTGGCATCTATTTTGTCAACACAACATGGTTGCGGAGGCAGGATTTGAACCTACGACCTTCGGGTTATGAGCCCGACGAGCTACCAACTGCTCCACTCCGCGATATTTTGGATGCTTATATATTCTATCAGAATATTTTTTCTTTGTCAACCCCTTTATACAAAATAAATGCATAAAAAGGGCTTGCTTTTGATGGGGGAAAGGAATATAATGTTTCTTTGTTGAAGGATGTTTTTTTCTTTCATTATAAAAGGATGTTTTTTCTTTTGTGTTTGAGTGGAGGGAAAAGGCGCTTTCCGGCAAGTAAAATTTGGATTTTAGCGGTATTTTTTGGGAGAAAATGATGGAACGGAAGAATGCGGAAGGATTGAATTATTGGCTCTATACGCCGGACGAGGCGGCGCCGGGCAAGCCTCTGGTCGTTTTTTTACATGGCGCCGGTGAGCGCGGCTCTGATCCGGAGAAACTTTTTGCCATCTCTCTGCCCAAATGGCTGAGAGATGGGCGCTGGCAGCCCGACGCTTATGTTCTTTGCCCGCAGTGCCCGGAGGGGCTGGATTGGAATGCGCAGGTGCAAAGGCTCAAGGCGCTGATCGACCGGGAGGTGGAAGCCCTGCAATGCGACCGGGACAGGATCAGCATTACCGGTCTTTCCATGGGCGGCTTCGGTACCTGGGCCATGGGGATCCATTATCCCCGCTTTTTCAGCGCCATCGCGCCGGTCTGCGGCGGGGGGCTTTCCTGGCGCTGCCCCAATCTGAAGGAAGTGCCGGTATGGGCCTTCCACGGCGCCCGGGATTCGACGGTTCCGCTGCGCAATTCTATTGAGATGGTAGACGCGGTCAATCGTGCCGGTGGAAATGCCCGCCTGACCATTTTCCATACGGTGGAGCATAACAGCTGGGACGAGGCCTACGGAACCACCACGGTGCTGGATTGGCTTTTGGAACAAAAACGCAACAGTCCCGATCGCTTTAAAGGGGACACACAGTAAACAGCCGCGTTTGGCCAGATTTGCCGCTTTTGGCCGGGTTTTTCCGGTTGCGGAAGCGGGGCAGGAGGGCGGCTCGGACGGTTTATTGCCAACGGAGGCGACATTGACAGAAAGGTGGCGGCCATTAGCTGGTTTTTCGCTCTTGGAGGCGGAGCGCCGATAGGGCGGATCTGCCGAGTCTGCTGCTTCCGGAAGCGGCGGTTGGCCTGCTGATCGGCGTTTGGCCAAGGTTGATTGTAGGGAAGAGGGGCGGCGCCGTGGATGCTCTGGGCGGCGCGCACGCTTTCTTTTTGTTTTTTTGGAAGGACGGCCGGAGGCCGATCTCCTGAAGGCCGCGCGTCCGCCTGGCTGCGCGGGCAAAGAGCTCTTACCGGAGCAGAGGGGAAACAGGGATGAAGAAGATCACAACAAAAGAAATGTGCGAAGGGGCGCTGTTCGGCCCGCTGATCCGTTATGCGGTGCCGATCATGGCTACCGGTATTTTGCAGCTTCTTTTTAATGCTGCCGACCTGGTGGTTGTCGGACGGTTTGGCATGGAAAATTCCATCGGCGCCGTAGGCGCTACGTCGGCGCTGACCAATTTGTGCGTGAATTTTTTTATGGGGCTTTCGGTGGGCGCAAGTGTTGTTGTGGCCCAGGGGCTTGGCGCGCGCGACAATAACCTGGTGCAGAAAACAGTTCACACGGCCATCCCTCTGGCGATGATCTGCGGCGTGATCCTCACCGTGATCGGGCTGGTTTTTTCCGAGACCTTTCTGATCTGGATGGAAACGCCTCAGGAACAGCTCAGCCTTGCCACCCTCTATATGCGCATTTATTTTGGCGGGATGATCTTCAATCTTCTGCTGAATTTCGGCTCCGCCATCCTGCGGGCCGCGGGCAATACGATGGAGCCGATGCTTTATCTGCTGGCGGCGGGCGTGATCAATGTTGTTTTAAATCTCTTTTTTGTGATTGTGTTGAAAATGGACGTTGCGGGCGTTGCTCTGGCTACGATCATTTCTCAGGCGGTTTCAGCGATCCTGATCCTGCGGGCGCTGATGAAGCGGGACGACGCCTGCCGGCTCATTCCGCGCAAGATCCGGATCCATAAAAAGGCCCTGCTCCGCATGATTCGGATCGGGCTGCCGACGGGGATCCAAAGCTCCCTCTTTTCCATTTCCAACGTGATCATTCAATCCTCCATCAACAGCTTTGGGCCGGTGGCGATCGACGGCAATACGGCGGCCGGCAACATTGAGGGCTTCCTTTACACCTCGATGAATTCCTTTGGTCAGACGGCGATGAACTTCAGCGGCCAGAATACCGGCGCCCGTAATTATGACCGGATCCGGAAGATTTACTGGCTTTGCGTGGCGATCGTCATGGTGGGCGCCAGCGCGGCGGGTGCGGGCATCTATTTCTGCGGCGAATCCCTGCTCTCCATCTATCTGCCCGCCTATCCGGAGGCGATCCAATACGGCATGATCCGGCTTTCCTGCATCAGCGTTACCTATTTCCTTTGCGGCTTGCAGGAGGTGGCCGTGGGAACCCTGCGCGGGATGGGGGTTTCCTTTTCGCCCATGTTTATTACCGTTCTGGGTGTATGCGGATTCCGGATCTTCTGGGTGATGACGGTTTTTCAGATGCCGCAGTTTCACTCGCTTTTCTGGCTGTTTGTTTCTTATCCTGTTTCATGGGCCATTACTTTTATTGCGGTTTCGGCCGTATTCTTCGGCGTGCTGCGGTATCGAAAAAAGCGCCTGACGGCGTAACAGACGAGATCGATAAAACGGCGCCCTGCCTCCAAGGAGGCAGGGCGCCGTTTTATGATTTTCTTTTGGCGGTGGATTCTTTTGCCGCGGGGCGTTATTCCGGCTGCTTTCGGCCGGTGGAGCCGAAGCCGCCATCGCCGCGCAGGGTGCCGGACAGGGACGCCGTTTCTTCAAAAACCGCCTGGGGGACGGGAAGAAAGATGATTTGGGCGATCCGCTCCCCGCTTTCGATGGTTTGGGGACTTCCGCTCTGGTTATAAAGCGCGATCAGGATTTCGCCGCGGTAATCGGCGTCGATGACGCCCACTTTATTGGCCGGAGCCAGCCCGCGCCGGGAGGCCAGGCCGCTGCGGGCGAAGATGAATCCGCCCCAGCCGGCGGGGATCTCCATGGCAAGCCCCGTATGGATCAGGGCGGTTGCGCCGGGAGGGATCGTTGCCGCTTCCATGCTGCAAAGATCCGCGCCCGCCGCGTCGGAGGAACCGTAGATCGGAAGAACGGCCTGCGGAGAGAGCTTTTTTATTTTGACACGCAAGGTTTCATTCATGATGCCGCCTCCAGATAAGTTTCACAGTAATTGATGATCCCGGTGGAGATCGCTTCGGCCATTTCGTTGATATGGCTGATGATCCAGGCGGCCTTATCCGCCCGATCATGAAATTCCACTTCCAGATAGGCAAGCGGCATGGTGGGCGTGCCGACCTCCACAAAAGGAGCGCCGTCCGGCAGCAGGGAGAGATAATCCTCCTTCAGCCGGTTTTCGCTGTATGCCGTCCCGGTCAGGGCGGCCAGCTCATCAAATATGGCTCGGGACAGCTCCCTGGAGCCGGGGATGGCGCCGTTATAGAAGATAAAGGTGCCGGTATTCCCGCCGGCGTTGGAATGGATGGGAACATAAACGTCGGCTCCCAGCTCGGCCGCTTCGGTGGGGCGCACCCGGATGCTGGTGCTGCGGGCGGCGATATGGACCGTATAGCCTTCGGCTTCCAGAATTTTTCCCACGGCTTCGGCAAGGCGGGTCATTTGCTCCCCTTCCGTGGTGTTGCCGGCAGCATAGGAATTGGAAAACTGATTGGAGGGAGACAGATAGATGACCGGCGGATTGGCGGGGCGCGTCCAGCTATAGTCTTTCAGGAACAGGCGGTACAGGATGGTGGCGCTTTCCGCGCGGGTGATGGAGGAGCCGGGGTTCAGGGCGTTGTTCTCATCCCCGAAGACCACGGTTCCCAGCGCTGCCGCCATCGCCTGCTGCGCATAGGCGGAGACCCGGTCGAAATCGGTGGGCGTTACGCCGCTTGCGGCAACGGTTTCTTCGATATCGATCGCGGCGAGTTCTTCATCGGTATATTGCAGGCGCATCAGCATCAGCACCGCATCTTCCCGGGTGATGGGCGCTTCCGGTTCGCAAAGGCCGGTATCCTGCCCCCGGATGACCCCCGCTTTGCGGCAGGCTTCGATGGCTTCATAGTACCATTGCCCGGCCTGCACGTCGGGGAAGGGGGCGGAAACGTTTTCATCGCCGGAATCGGCGGTCTCCAGCGCGCTGCCCCAGGCGCGATAGATGATCTGGCACATTTCCGCCCGGGTGATGGACTGATCGGGATGGATGCGGGAGGTATCGTCCCCTGCAAAGTATCCCGCCTTCATGCAGGGACCGAAATAATCATAGGACCAATGGCGGGAGCTGATGTCCTTCATCTGGGTGATGGGTTCCTCCTGCGACAGAACCACCACGACAAAGGAGGCGGTCAGGCCGTTGATCCGGACGGTTACGGTTTTGTTGCCCGGGGTGGAGGTATCCAGCCCGGAGCAGTTTTTCGCGCTGAGGAGATACCGGTATTCCAGCTGGACTTTATAGATTGCGTAGCCGCCGCTGTAATCGGGGGTTTCCCCGGTCAGATAATACTGCTTATCCGGCGCGGTGAGGGTCAGCGTGGCTGCAAGGTCGGAGGCGGGGACTTCCTCTTCTGCGCCCAGCACAACGCCGGAGCAGGATAAGAGGAAGATCAGCAGAAGAGTGGTTAGAAGGGAAATAAACTGTTTCATGGGATTGCCTTTCGTTTTTTGGAGTTCTTACATATGGAGGGGTTGGGAGGCGGGATGCAGCGAAAATTCACAATGGCTTAGCGGATGGATCTCGCCGTCGATATTCACGCGCAGGCTTTCAATTCCGCCGATGGGACGAACCGTTACCCGATCGGCGCGGCAATGCACGACGGTGTCTTGAAAGCGGAGGATCTTTCCGCTCAGAAGGCCGGGAAGATAGCGGATCATCCGCAGCCGGGAGCAGGAGCGCAGGACGATCAGCTCCAGCTTGCCGCTTTGCAGATCCGCCGCCGGGCTGATGGGGATCCCGCCGCCGATATAGCGGCCGTTTGCCACCGATACGACCAGGCAGCTGCCGGAAAACACCGGCTTGCCATCCGCTTCGATCTCCATCGGGAGGCATCGATAGCGGAAGATCGCCTGAAGCACGCCCCACAGATAGGGGAGCAGGCCGCGAAGATATTTTTTGACCGGCCGGGCGTAATCCAGCACCGCAACGTCAAAGCCGGCGCCACATTCGTTGGCAAAGAGGGTTCCGTTGATCACGCCGATATCGATCCGCCGGACGCCGGCGTTCAGAATATGCTCCAGCGCTTGCAGCGGATCGCCGGGGATTTTCAGGCTCTTGAGAAAATCGTTTCCGGTTCCGGCCGGGATCGCGGCGATCGGCAGCCCGCTGCCGAAGGCGCCCTGCAGCACTTCCAGAAAAGTACCGTCCCCTCCGACGGAGAGAAGAAAGTCGCCCGGTGCATAGGACGCGGAGGCCTTCTGCGCCAGCGCCGCCGCCCCGCCGGGCGATTTTGTTTCCCACAGCCGGAAGGGAAGATTTTTTCCCCGCAAGCGCTCCGATATGCAATTTGCGACTTTTTTCGATCTGCCGCTGCCTGCGATCGGATTGACGATCAGCGTAATCATTTGCGCATTTCCTCCAAAATCCTCCTGTTTTTTTACATCATTATAGCAGAGAGCAGGGAAAAATGCAACCGGTAAATCCTGTTCGCCGGTGTGCGGCGGCGGTGCGCTATAATGGGTGCCGGGGAAAGGATAACGGAGGTGAGGGTATGATGAATTTCTCTGAACGGCTGGCGCGGGATATCGCCAGAGCCGCGCGCATGACCATGGCGGAGCTGGACGACGCGATCGCTTCCGGGGAGAATCGGACGGTCAGCCAGCTTACCGCTTTTTCGCTGGCAAGGAAAGCGGCGGAGGGCGGTACGGACGCGCTTAAAATGATCCGGGAGCTGGTGAAATGGGAACCGGACAAAACCGAACGCGCCAAAAAGGCGCCCACGGTGGAGCTGCGGGTGACGGAACCGGACGAGGCGCAAAAAGCTGAATGAGGAAAAACAAGATGGATCCGCCGGTGCGGGAGGAGGACGGGAGTATTGTCTTTGAGCTGACGCCGCTGCAATACCGGTTTCTGGAAGCAGAGGAGGATGAAATCCTCTTCGGCGGCGCGGCGGGCGGCGGCAAAAGCCATGGCCAGCTGCTGGACGCGCTGCGCTATGCCCTGACCTATCCGGGATCCAAGCAGCTTTTGCTGCGCCGCACGCTCCCGGAGCTGGAAAACTCCCTGATCCGCATGGCGGAGATGCTTTTTCCGGCATCGCTTTATCGCTATACCGCCGCCCGCCATACCGGCTTTTTTGTCAACGGTTCCATCCTCGATTTCGGGTACTGCGACAGCGAAAGGGATGTTTACCGCTATCAGTCGGCGGAGTATGACGTGATCCGGTTTGATGAACTGACCCATTTTACGGAATCGATGTATCTTTACCTGATGTCGCGCCTGCGCGGGGCCCGGCCTTTTCCAAGGCAGATGAAAAGCACCACCAATCCCGGCGGCGTGGGTCACGACTGGGTGAAGAGAAGATTTGTTGATCCGGCGCCTTCGGATCATCCGATCGCGGATCAGGACGGGACGAGGCGGTTCATTCCGGCGCGCGTACAGGATAACCGCTTTCTGATGGACGGAGATCCTCTTTATATCAAGAGGCTGCAGCGTCTTCCGGAGCGGGAGCGGCGGGCGCTGCTGGACGGGGACTGGGATCTTTGCGAGGGCAGGTTTTTCAGCCGATGGAGCAGAGAGCTGCACGTTTGCGCGCCTTTTCCCGTTCCGGAGCACTGGAAAAAATACTGTGCGCTGGATTATGGGCTGGATATGCTGGCGGGGCTTTGCATCGCGGAGGACGAGCAGGGATTCTTTTACGTATACCGGGAGATCTACGAGCCGGATCTGATCGTTTCGGAGGCGGCGGCCCGGATCCGAAGCGCCGCGCCCTCCGGCCCTTATTATGCGCCGCCGGATCTCTGGAGCAGGCAAAAGGACAGCGGGCGCTCCATTGCCGATCTCTTTCGGGAGAACGGGGTTCCGCTTACCCGCGTTTCCGCCGCCAGAGCCCCCGGCTGGGCGATCCTGCAGGAATGGCTTTTACCGCGCCTGGATCGGGACGGAAACCGCTTTCCGCGGCTGCGCGTTTTTTCTACCTGCTGCAATCTGATCCGGTGCCTGCCGGCGCTGGTTTGGGATCCGGATTCGCCGGGGGACTGCTGCACGGAGCCTCATGAGCTGACCCACGCGCCCGACGCATTGCGGTATTTTGCCATGGGTCATCCCGGGACGGCGCGGCGCAATTCAAAACGGGCTCCCGCTTTGCTGGGGAGCCACAGAAAGGAATGGATCATATGACTATTTGGATGTTACTGGTTTCCGTTTTCTGGATGCTGCTGGCCGTGGCTGCCTATCGCCTTGGCCTGGCCGATGGGCTTTCGGCCGGCCGGCGCGGGCGCCTGGCCGGGAGCAGGGGGACGGACAAGGAAACGCTTCTGCGTAAAATAGACGCCTACGACGGCAGAAGGGAGCACTATGGAAAACGGGAGTGAACAGATCTGGAGGGAGTACCAGGAGGGAACCGCCCTTTTGACCCGGGACGGGTTTTATGACCGAAGCGAGGAATGCCGCTTCTTTTATGCCGGCGATCAATGGCGCTATCTTCCTACCGACGGCGAACGCCTGCCGATCTACAACATTATTGAGCCGATTGTAAAATACAAAACGGCGGTGGTCGCCCAGAACAATCTGGCGATCAACTACAGCTTTGACGTTGCCGATCAGCCCGCTCTCGCGCTGATCTGCCGCCAGGCGGCGGAGCTTCTCAACAGAAACGCGCGCCAGCTCTGGGAACAGAATCAGATGGATCAGAAATGCTGGGAGATCGTGGAGGACGCCTGCGTGACGGGGGCGTCGTATCTCTACTTCTATATGCAGAACGGGCGCTTGAAAAGCGAGCTGCTGGACGGGGACAATCTGATCTTTGGCGACGAACAGGAGCAGGATATCAATGAGCAGCCCTATCTTTTGATCGTGCGCCGGAGATCGGTGCGCCGCATCCGGGAGGAGGCTCGCGCAAACGGCTTATCGGAAGAGGAAATCCAGAGAATTACGCCCGATAACGAGCTTCTGGGGCACGTTGGCGGTTCGGCCGGGTTGGAAAACAATCTTGAGGAAAACAGGAAATGTATTTCCATTCTGAAGTTTTATAAAAAAAACGGGTCGGTTTGCTTTACCCAATCCACCAAAAACTGCGTCTATCATCCGGAAACGGTGCTGGAGGGCGTTTCCCGCTATCCGATCGCGCCCTTTATCTGGGCCCGTCGCAAGGGCTCCTGCCGCGGAAACGGCGCGGTGGAAAGCCTGATCGCCAACCAGATCGCCATCAACAAGAATCTGGCGCGAATGGATATCGCTGTGAAGCGGTTCGCTTTTCCGAAGCTGGTCTATAACGCGCCGCGGATCCAGAACGTGGAGGATATTGAAAAAATCGGCGCCTCCATTGCGGTGGATGATCCCAACGTCAGGATCGGCGAGCTTATTTCCTATGTTCAGCCGGCGGGGATCAGCAGCATGGCCTATAATTTCATGAACAACATGATCACCACCACCCGGGAGCTTTGCGGCACCGGCGACGTGGCGACGGGGCAGGTCAATCCCGAGCTGGCGAGCGGGGCGGCGATCGTGGCCGTGAAGGAGGCCGGAACCTTCAACCTGAATTTTGCTGTTTCTCAGCTGAAAAGATTTGTGGAGGACGTGGCGCTGATCTGGTTTGATCTGCTGCGCGCCTATCACCCCGCCGGTTTGACGGTGGAGGGGCAGAAGGTGCCCGGCAAGCTTCTGGCGGCGCTGGAGCCGCTGGTGCGGATCGATCTTTCACCGGCCAACGCTTATTCCAAATATGCCCAGGAACAGGCGCTGCAAAATCTCCTGCTGAAGGGCTTTATATCCTTCCAGGAGTATGTGGAGGCGCTGGACGACGACGCCAACGCGCCCAAAGAAAAGCTGCGCGCCCTTATTACAGCCCGCAAACTGCCGGTTCTGGCCGCGGCGCAGGAAAGCGCGGCGGCAGACGCGGCAGGCGGATGATCACGATGAAATCGCAGGTGAACAGCGCAAAAATCACACCATAACCGCACGAATAGCGTAAAAATCGAGAAAGGGTTCACAAGTGAACGAGCAGATGGACAACACAGTGGCGGAAGCTTCCGCCGGGGAGCAGGCGCCTGCTCCGGAAAACACCGCCGCCGGGGGCGGCACAGACAACGCCGACGGGGCAATGCCCCCTGAGGAACGCAGCCGGCAGGCTGCCCGCCGGAGAGCGGCGGAGCAGCGGGCAAGAGAACTGAGAGGCAGCACCCGCGAGCAGCGGCTGCGCCAGGAGGTTCTCAGCCATCCTCTGGTGAGGGAGGCCATGACTTTACTGGAGGAAACTCGTTTTAAGCAGGATTTGGAGCGGGTAAGGGAGGCTTATCCCGGAATGACGGCGACCCATCCCGAGGACGTCGGGGACGTCTTCTGCCGCCTGATGGCCAGCGGCAAGGTGGATCCCATTGTGGCCTATGAGGCTCAGGTCGCCGCCGACCGGAGGCGTAATCCGGTTCCGGAGGATATGGTGAGCGCTAAATCTGCCGGCGGCGGCGCGCTCTTCTATTCTTCTCAGGAGCTGGATCGCCTGACCGATCAGGATCTGAGAGATCCGGGCATTTTTAAAAAGGCGATGGCCTCTCTTGCCAGGCTCCGCAATTAAAAATTTATTGCCGCTTTTTGCGGCGGAAACGGAGAATGATCAAATATGTCTTATGCAAATTTCAAACCTACGATCTGGAGTCGTTTTATTCAGACCGAGCTGGAAAAAAAGTGCAAACTGGTAGATGACTGCAATCGTCAGTTTGAAGGGGAGGCGCGTCTTGGTTGCAGGGTCAAGATCCTGGGCGCGGCGGCGCCGGAGGTCTTTGACTATGACGCTTCGACCGGAATGAAGGATCCGCAGACCCTCGACGGTACCAGCATTTTTCTGGACGTGGATCAGGCGAAAGCCTTCAACTTTATGGTGGAGGATCTGGATCGCCTGCAGTCTACGCCGGAGCTGATGCCGGTTATGCTGGAGGAGGCCGGCCGTAAAATGGCCGCCGCCCGGGACAGCTTTGTCGCTTCCCTGGCAAAGGAGGCGACCCAGACGACCGAGTCTACCCAGGTGACGACCGGCGCGCAGGCCAAGGCGCTGATCGATCAGGCGCTCCTGACGCTCAGAGAAAATGACGTGGACGTTGCGGACAACGTATCCATTACGGTTTCACCCTTCTTCTATCAGCTCTTTCGGGACGCCCTGACGGAGCTCAAAACCAACAACGACGAGCTGATCGCCAAGGGGGTTGTCGGTATGTATGACTGCGCGCGGGTGATCCTCAGCAACAACCTCTACAACGACGGCACCGACGATTACATGCTGGTGCGTACCAATAAGGCCATCGCCTTTGCCAGCGCTATCGACGAAACCGAGGCCTATCGCCCGGAGAAGTACTTCTCCGACGCGGTCAAGGGACTGAACGTCTATGGCGGTAAGCTGGTCCGGCCGAAGGAACTGGTTGTTATCAAGGCGCATAAATAATATATAAAGGAGTTTTCTTATGGAGAATTATATTACAATCAAGCCCGGTGAAATAAAGGAGCGGCCGACTCTGGTCAGTCTGTATGACGGCTATACATTCCCGGTGGAGAAGGATGACGGAGTTTTGCTGCTGATTCAATCCGACACTTCCGGAACAGTCACGATCGAAGCCGGCGACAGCGTTCTGGCCGGCGGCAACAAATACATCCATATCGACAGCGGCAGCTTGTATCAATATGTCTATCTTGAGGCCGGCCGTTTTACGCAGCAGGTAGACGGCAAATCGGTTATCCGGGTTTCGGCTGACTATCAAGGCATTTGCGGCGCAGCGATTATGCTGGGCTGAGTGAAGGAGGGGGAGATGGATTGTGACGATCCAGGCTATTTTAAAGCGCGCCGCCGACCTTTTAGGCGCTTCCGGAGGGACGCCGGAGTCCATGCCGGTGCGTGAACAACTCAAGGCGGCTCTGGACAGCGCTCTGGGCGAGCTGGCGCGCTGCTTCCCTCTTCAGGCCAGACGCCGCATCACCGTCAGCGGCGGCGAAGCGGATCTGCCGGATATGGTTCTTACAATCCGGGCTCTCTTCCAAAACGGAAAGAGGATCCCCTTCAGCGTGG
This sequence comes from uncultured Clostridia bacterium, assembly GCA_944387895.1. Classification (GTDB taxonomy): domain Bacteria; phylum Bacillota; class Clostridia; order Oscillospirales; family QAKW01; genus QAKW01. The sequence goes on along the minus strand of CALXGQ010000004.1, from coordinate 36,631 downwards.
CGGACGGCAGGCTTCTGGCAGAGGACGGCGCTTATACCATCGTTTATTACCGCGTGCCGCCGCTGGCTTCCGAAATGGAGGAAACGGAAACGCTGCCCTATCCCGAGGACGTTTTGCGGGCGCTGCCCTTTTACTGCGCCGCTCTTTATGTGATGGGGGAGGACTCTTCCCTTTATGCGCAGCTCATGGAGCAGTATAACACCAAGCTTGCGGCGGCGCTGGGCTATCGCCCGGCGGCAGATGTTGAGGGCGGTGGCTGCCTATGAGTTATCCTTTACATCAGGTTTCGGGCGGTTCTTCCGCCCGAACCGTCCGCTCCGAAAGCGGGTTCTGGGGGCTGGATCTTTCCTCCTGCGTTTTGGATCGTTCCTTTGCCCGGGCGATGGATACGGAAAATCTGATCTGGCACGGGGACGCCCTTGGCGTCCGGCCGGGCTATACGAAGCTGGAAACCTTCTCCGAACGGATCAACGGGTTCTGGTTTTACGGCAATCAGCAGATCTTTCATGCCGGAACCAACCTTTTTCGCAAAAAGAATGCGCAGGCAGAGCCGGAACTGATTTTCAGCGAGATGAACGACGCGCCCTCCCAGGGGGTCATGCGCTTCCATACGGTGGTCTGCCGCACCTGCTCTACCGTCTATCTGGACGCCTGGAAGCGGTCGTATAAAAGCGTAAACTTTTTGTTTATCAACGACGGAAAGAATTTTATTTTCTACGACGGAGAGTCGGTTTGCTCCATGGAGGATTCCTACTGGGGAGAGAACGTGAAGGAGCTGATTGCCGGCGGCAGCGCGCCGGTATACTATGCCACGGTGCCTTATACCGTTGTGGCCAAGCTGCCGACTTCGGGAATCGGCGATTTGGATCCCAAAGGGGACAACCGCCTGAGCCAGTTCCGCTGCGAAAGCTTTTATGTGGACGATCAGCAGGAGGTTTCCCGCTTTGCGCTTAGTGCTCTTTACAGCGCCTATAATGCCGGCGTGCCGCCGGAGATCCAGGTGCGCGGGTACGACAGCGTTTGGCGCAGTTGCGGCATTGCAAGCTCCGAGGTGGTGCACAACCGGTATCCGATCGCGGAGTTGGAAATTTTTCCGCTCCGGGCCGGAATGGCCTTTTCCTGCGACGAGGAGGGAAGGATCAGCGCCTTCGGAACCGGAGATTATAAAGTGGCCAACGACGGCATGGACAATCTGCGCATCACTTATGCGGTGATCAAGGATCCGCCGGAGGCTTTGACCGGTGCTACCGTTCAATGTCTATATGGCGCCGACGGCGCGGACGACACGCTTTTTCTGGGCGGCAGCGCCGTCCGCCCGGGGGAGGATGCCTTCAGCGCCCAGGGGAATTTCTTCTGCTTTTATGAAACGTCGACTGAACAGCTGGGCGGAAGCAGAACCCCCGTTACAGGCTATTGCAGGCTGAGCGACGGCCGTCTGGCTGTGCTGAAAGACGATCCGGACGGTTCGGCGGTCTTTTTCCGCTCCCATGAGGTGGTTTCCATGGGCACGACAAAGAGCGGAGAGGCCTATCAGGTGGACGTTTATCCCTCCAGAGCCGGCGCTTCGGTGGAAGGGTGCGTGACGCCTTTTTCGGTGGGCGTGGCCGGCAACGAGCCGTGCTTCCTTTCGGAATCCGGGCTATACAGCGTGCGGAGCGTTTCAAACGAGCTGACCAATCTGAATGAAACGGTTCGCCGCAGCGTGCCCGTCGATCCGCTGCTGAGCACCCTCCCTGCGGAGGACGCCCGCTGCATCTGCTGGAAGAATTATTATCTGATCGCCTTTGGCAACACGGCGTTTATCACAGACGGAGAGCGGGACTCAGACGGATATCTGCGGTTCCTGAAATGGCGTTTCTCCCATAAGATCACGGCGCTGGGACAAAAGGACGACCGGCTGTATCTGGGGGATAACGATGGGAATTTCTACCTTTTTGGCGATGGGACCGACGACGCCGGAGAACCATTTTCCGCTTTCTGGCATACCCCGTTATTGGAGGATCAAAACGGCCGCAGGCTGATTTTACGGCGGATGTGGGCGGCGGTCAGCCCCGGCTACGGATGCAAGGCATCGGTACAGATCCTGAGGAACCGGTGCCCCGTCAAGCCGAAAAATATCCTGCTGCATCTATTGGATTTCGCGGATTGGGATTTCGGCGCCGTTTCCTTTGAGGGCAACGGCACCGCGCGCTGGGTCGCCTTGACGGATCATTCCATGGCGGCAGACGCCTTTTCGGTGATTTTTGATTTCAGCGAGGCTTTGGATCTTTTACTTTGGGGTTTTCGCGTGGCTTATGAAAAGGGAGGAATGATGAAATGAGTATATCTGATTTGAAATTTTCAGAGCAGGAGATCGCGGCGAAAAATATTACCGCCCTGGCGGACCGCCCCGATCTTTCTGCCGAAGAAATGAAGGAACGTCTTGACAGCGGCGACATCCGCGTGAAGTACAACGCGCTGATCGACGAGATGGCGCCGGATTATGAACGGCATGTGGAGCTGCTGAAGCGGTTTTATATTTTTGAAACCAGAAATATCGACGCGGTTTTGGAAGTCCTGACGATTACCGGAGCGGATCAAAAGGTTATCGCCTTCTTTTTGGATACCGGCGAGATGTTCTGCGGGACTGCGCAGGATTTGCAGGCTTCGCTTGTTAGTTGATTTTTTGAAGAAGGATGAGAAAAATGATCAGTAATGTGGATAAATTGCTGCTTGATTCCGGCCAGCAGGAGCAGATCAGCCGGTTAAAGCAGGCATATCTTGATTATGAAGCGCAGGGCGATGAGGCCGGGATGCAGGCAGCTCATCAGCAGGCGGAGGCGATTCGCGCCTCCGCCGGGTATTCCGGCGGCGACAGCGGGGATCAGTACCGCCTGCTCAAGGCGGCGGGAACCGGCTACGACGGTTATGAATCGCTGATCCAGAATTTTGCCGGTGCCGGCATGAGCGCCATCGCGGCCGGGTATGAGGATCAGATGAGCCAGCTGGAGCTGCAGCGCAAGCAAATCGAAGCACAGGCGGAAATCAATCAGACGGGCGCACGGTCTGCCGCCTGGAATCAGCAGAGGCTGGCAACGGACGGGTTCCTGACCCGGGGACTTTCCAATACCGGCCTGGCGGACGTGATTACGGCAACCGCGCTGAACCAGGCTTCCGCCAACGCCTATCAGGCGCTTTTGGAGCGGCAGAACAGTCTGGCGGAAAATGAAGCGGCCGGCCTGACGGCCCGGGCGGACGCACTTTCCGACGCCGCGGAGCTGCAATCGGAGATCGGTGCTCTGCTGGGCAGCGCGTACAGCGATTTTTATGAAAACAATGCCGAGCGGCAGCAGCAGGTTCTTTTGCAGCAGATAAAAAATGACGCGGCTTTGCAGGAGAGTGCGCAGGACTATTATTATGAGCTTGCGCTTCAGCAGCTTAAAAGGCAATGGGCGCTGGAAGATCAGGCGAAGGGGCTATGAGCCAGGAAAATTATTTCTCTCAGGAATATTGCAAGGTGCGCAGCGGAGGACTTGAACGGTTGCAGAAGATGGCGGAGCGCCGGATGGACGGGCACAGCCAGAAGCTGGACGACCTGACCCGGGCCTGCATTCAACTTACTGCGGCGGTTGAGCGGGTGACGCTGATCCTGGAAAAGCAGGATCAGCGTCTGAACCGGGTGGAAAACCGTGGGATCCTTTCTTTTATTGAGAGCAAGAGCGGACAATCGCTGCTGCGCTTTCTGGGGATCGGGCTTTTGATCCTTCTGGGCGCGGCAGTCGGGGTCAATGTTTTTCAGATTTTATTGGAGGTGTTATAGATGAAATGCAGCAAGGAAACCTGGATCAGAACGATCGTTCTGATTGTTTCTCTGGTCAATCAGGTGCTGACGGTTCTGGGAAAAAATCCCCTGCCTTTCAGCGATGAAGCGGTTTATCAGGGTGTTTCCGCCGCGGTAACGACCGCCGCCAGCCTTTGGGCCTGGTGGAAAAACAACAGCTTTACCACCGCGGCGGTGGAGGCGGATCAGCTGATGCAGCAAATGAAGAAGGAGCAGAAAAAATGACACTTTTACCGGTAACGGGGGCCTTTTCCGTAACGGCGGTTTATGGCCAGAAGGGAAGCCTCTGGAGGGACGGACACAAGGGAATCGACTTCGCCGCCGACGATCGGCGCGTATATGCTACCTGTAACGGAACGGTTCGGCTGGTGGCTTTTGACGAAGGGGGCTGGGGCCAGTATATCTCCATCGGCGACGACAAGGGCAGAAGACACGTTTTCTGCCATCTGGTGAAGGGAAGCGTGAAGGTGAAGGCCGGCGACGCGGTTACGCCGCTGACGGTGATCGGTACGATGGGCGAGACCGGGAATGCAACGGGCGTACATCTGCATTATCAGCTTCAGCAGGGAACCGACATCATTGATCCGACGGAATATCTGGGGATCCCGAATCGAACCGGCAGCTATCATTCCAAAGATTTTGAGGAGGGAGCCGGTATGGCATACAAGGATGACGCGGCGATCCCGGATTGGGCGCGGGACGCGGTTGGAACCGTTACGGATAAAGGATTGATGGTCGGCGACGATCAGGGGAATTTCAACCCCAACGAACCGGTGACCCGGGCTGAGCTGGCGGTTATTCTGGCACGTCTTCAGAAGGACTGAAAGAAAAAACGTGCCTTTCCCTGAGGAGAAAGGCACGTTTTTACAGTTGCTTTAAAAGCAGCGCGGTTTTCAAAATGGCGTTTTGGGTTTTTCCATCGGTGATCTCCCCTCGCAGAACCTTTTCCAGCGCGTCTTCAAAGGGAAGGGCGACGACCTCCAGAAACTCGTCTTCGTCGAGGGCGGCTTTTTGGGGGATCAGATCCCGCCCCAAATAAAGGTGGGTGATTTCGCCAAGATATGCGGGGGACAACTCCATATGCCCCAGGGAATCCACTTTTTGCGGGAAAAAACCGATCTCTTCTGTCAGTTCCCGGACGGCCGTTGCCTGGGGGTCTTCCCCCGGCTCCAGTTTGCCGGCGGGGATCTCCAGAAGCGGTTTATCGACGCCGTAGCGGTATTGCCGAACCAGGTAGATGGTGCGATCGGAATCCAGCGGCAGGATCCCCGCGCCGCCATGGTGCGCGATGCGGTCCCGCGCCGCTTCTTTCCCGTTGGGCAGCAGCACGGTGCCTTGATAGACTGTGAATATCCTGCCGGTATAGACCGGTTGTTCGCGGATCTTTTTTTCGACAATTGACATGGAAATTTTCACCTCACAGCTTATATTTTAGCGAGTATGTCGAATAATGTCAATCGATTTTTCTTTACTATCGTCGGTTTTTGTGGTATTACTGGGATACGACGTCGATTCATGTCAAAAGCGAGGGTTTAGGATGTTTAATTTATTGTATTTGAAACGGGTGCAGAAGGGATGGACGCAGCAGATGCTGGCGGAGCAGGCGGGGGTTTCGCGCCGCACCGTTTGCAGCATCGAAAACGCCGGGAAAATCCCCACCATCCGAATTGGCATACGTCTTTGCAGGGCCCTGGGATGCAGCTTTGAGGAGGTGTTTCCGATTGATGTATCACTGCGAGAATTGTGACCGCTTCTTTGATAAACCGATCTTGATCAGCGATAGCCACGGTTTGCCCTGGGTATGGAGAGAAACCTTCAGGGGCTGCCCCTATTGCCGCTGCGTTGGGATGATCGGGGTGATCGACGATGACGCCCCGTGACGTGCGGTATCTGCGCCGGGAGCTGGAGGAATGCAGCGCTTTGCTGGAGAGCCTTCCTCCGGGCGGGAACTGGAAAAGGGCGGCGCTGAAAAAACGCTTACAGAGAACGGCGGATCAGCTGGCGGAGATCCTCTGGGAGGTTTCCAAGCAGATCGCCGCCATTTCGGATCCGGAGCTGAGGCTGATTTTTGAGCTGCGCTGGTTTCGCGGCTTCAGCTGGGCGGAGGTTGCAAGAAACCTGCCGACAGCGCTTTCTCCGGACGGGGCCAGAATGAAATATCACCGATATCTGAGCGCAAAAAAATCCGCCGGAGCGGATTTTTTTCCCGGTTTTTCACCGTGGGAGGAGATTCAGTTTTCAAACAGGAAGGACGGATCGGTGGGCTGATCGTTGTTCCAGAGTTCGTAGTGCAGGTGATCGGTTTCGCCGCACTCAAGGAGCATGGTTTTTCCTACGGTGCCGATGGCGTCGCCTTTGGCTACGATCTGCCCTTCCTGCACGGCAATGGTGTCCAGCGAGGCATAACGGGAAATTTTACCGTCGGTATGGCGCACAACGACCAGATTCCCCATCAGATCGTCGGTTGACGCAGACTCCACGACGCCTTCACAGACATTGAGCACGGTGGTTCCCGCTTCGGCGGCAATGTCGATGCCGCAGTGAACGCGCCAGTCGTTGAGCGTATAGGAATAGACCGGCTGCTCCGGGGAATAATGGGCGATGATTTCTCCGGTGAGCGGGGCGCCATATTCTGCGGCGGGGATCTGCGCTTCCGGTATTTCGCCGTCCGCAGGATCTTCCGCATTCTCTTCCTCTTCCGTGCGGTCGTCCGTTACGTTTTCTTCCACCTTTTCCACATCCTGCGTGTCGTTCTGGGTGAGCGGCGTTTCGGCTTGCTTTTTCTGCGACAGCCGATAGGAAAGAAAGCTGACGGTGCCGACCGTCAGCACGCAGAGCGCCAGCACCATGTAATACCCCTTTGTTTTAAAAAACTGTATGATTTTTTCTTTCATCGCGATTCATCCTTTCATATTGGAAGCTGCTGTTTCTAATATGGGCAGGATGACGCCGATTTATTCAAAGGGGATAGTAATTTTCTGTAAGGGTCGTTCCTTTATAATAGTATGCCAGAATTTCACGATATGTATAGCCGGTTTCCGCCAGCACGGAGGCGCCGTATTGGCTGAGGCCGACCTGATGGCCGTAGCCCGATACCTGAAAGACCGCCTCTGTTTCGGTGACTTCCAGCGTAAAGCGGGTGCTTCGAAGCTTGAAAAGCTGGCGCAGCTCCCGCCCGGTATAGGTTTTTTCGCCCAGAACCTGCGTCGCGACGGACCCGCCTTCCGTCAGCACGACGGCGCCCGGCGTACAATCCTGCTGACCCAGCGTTTCCTGAAACTCGGTGAGCGGGATTGTGACGGTGGAGAAAAAGCCTTTGGCGGCGGTATCCCAATGGGAATCCACCGATTGCAGGTATGGGACAGAGGCGCCCCAGACGTCGGCGGCGTTTTCGGTGCGGCCGCCGGAGATGGCGTGAAAGACGGTGTTTGCCGCGGAACCATCGTAGAGCAGCGCTTCGCCCAATACGGAATCCACCGCTTCGGCAAGGCGCTGTTGGGAGGCGTCTAACCAGTCCTGCCCCCATTTGGCAACCGCCTCGGCTGGGGAAAGATAGGCTTTGCAGTGGGAGGGATCGTTGCAGATATCGCCGGTATGCCCGAAATCCGATGCGGGATGGGAGGCGATGGTTTCCTTGCGGTGGAGCAGATAGGTATAGGACGCCACAACCTGCGCTTTCAGCGCTTCCTCGGGGTAGGAGGCCGGCATTTCACCTGCAATCACGCCCCAAAGATAGTCCCGCAGCTCCAGAACTTCCGTTTCCCCGGTTTCCTGGCGGTAAAGCGTGACGGTATAGCCCTGGGGCTGCTCTTCTTCGCTGCGCGGTTCAAAAAAACCGGCTTTGCCCAGAATAAGCACAGCCAGATAGGGCAGAAACAGCAGAATAAAATAAACGGCGATCCATTTCTTTTTCATTGGTTTTCCTCACTTCCTTCTGTACAAGCTTATGAAGGCGGGCGGGAAAAGATACGGAATGTTTAAAAAAATAAAAAGACCCGGGCGCAAGCAGCGCCCGGGCAGATACAGATGCGGATTATGCTTGATTGACAGAGCCGAACAGCTCCATTTTTTCCTTGACGGTCGCCTTGATGGCTTCAAAGCCGGGAGCCAGCAGCTTGCGAGGATCGAATCCCTTGCCGGCCTGATCTTTGCCTGCTTCGATATAAGCCCGGGTAGCCGCGGCGAAGGAAAGCTGACATTCCGTATTGACGTTGATTTTGGCTACGCCCAGAGAAATGGCGGTTTTGATCATATCGGCGGGGATCCCGGTGCCGCCATGCAGAACCAGAGGCATACCCTTGGTTTTTTCCTGGATCTTTGCCAGCGCGTCAAAATCAAGACCCGCCCAGTTGGCCGGATATTTACCGTGGATATTGCCGATGCCGGCCGCAAGAAAATCTACGCCCAGATCGGCGATTTTTTTACATTCGTCCGGATCCGCGACTTCACCGCGGCCGATGACACCGTCTTCCTCGCCGCCGATAGAGCCGACCTCCGCTTCAACGGACATCCCCTTGGCGTTGGCAAGCGCGATGATCTCTTTTGTCTTTTCAATATTTTCCTCAATGCCGTAGTGGCTTCCGTCGAACATAACGGAGGTGAAGCCGTCGGCGATGACTTTTTTGGCGCCTTCATAGGAGCCGTGATCCAGATGAACGGCGACGGGTACCGTGATATTCAGCTCTTCGATCATGCCTTTTACCATGCCCATGACCGTTTTATAACCGCACATATATTTTCCGGCGCCTTCGGAAACGCCCAGAATGACCGGGGAGCGGTTCTCTTCAGCTGTGAGCAGAATGGCCTTGGTCCACTCCAGATTGTTGATGTTGAACTGACCGACGGCGTAGTGCCCTTCGTAGGCCTTTCTTACCATTTCTTTCGCAGAAACTAACATTTTATGATCCTCCTCTTGAAATCATTGTCATTGATATTATAAGACAGCCTTTCAAAAAAATCAACAATTTCTTTGACTTTTCGATTGGAATCAGGTATATTATATATGTCCTGTATTACAATTAAAGATGAAAGGATTTTATTGCAATGAACAAGATCGTGATATCTGCGGACAGTACCTGCGATCTTTCCGCCGAGATGGTGGAGCGGTTTGGGGTCAAGGTGCTTCCTCTTTATGTGAATTTAGGCGAAAGCTCTTATAAGGACGGTGCGGAGATCCAGCCGGACATGATTTATGATTATGTGGCGGAGAACAAGCAGCTGCCGAAAACCTCCGCTGCGACGATCCCGGATTATATCGAGCATTTTTCTTCTTTTGTTCAGGAAGGGTATGATGTGATCCATTTTAACATCTCCTCTTCGATGTCGGTGACCCATCAGAACGCCCGGATGGCTGCGGAAGAGGTCGGCGGGAATATTTTTGTGGTCGACAGCGCCAATCTTTCGACCGGGACCGCGCTGCTGATGCTGGACGCCTACGATATGAAGGAGACCGGTATGGACGCCGCCGCCATCTATCAGGAGCTTCTGCGCCGGATCCCGCTGGTTCGGGCAAGCTTTGTTGTCGATACGCTGGATTACCTCCGTATGGGCGGGCGCTGCTCTTCGGTGGCGGCGCTGGGCGCCAACCTTCTCAAGCTGCACCCCTGCATCCATGTGACGGACGGCGCGATGGGCGTTGGCAAAAAATACCGCGGCGTGATTGACGCGGTCATGGTCCAGTATGCCAAAGAAATGCTGGAGCAGAATGCAGGCAGGATCGTGGGCAACCGCGTATTTATCACCCATACGAAATGCCGCCCCGAAACGGTGCAGAAGGTTTATGAAGTGGTGCGTGGAGCCGGTATTTTTGCGGAAATTTATGAAACCGACGCGGGCTGCGTGATCACCAGTCACTGCGGGCCGGGTACGTTGGGCGTTCTTTTTGAGGTTACGGAATGAAAAAAATTGCGGTAGGACTGAGCGGAGGCGTAGATAGTGCAGTCTCTGTTCTGCTGCTTCAGCAGGAAGGGTTTCAGCCGGTCGGCGTATTTCTTCGGATGCACGACGTGGGATCCGGGGAAGAAGATGCGCGGCGGGCGGCGAAAGAGCTCGGCATCCCCTTTTATATCAAGGATATGCGGAAGGATTTTGAAGAAAAGGTGGTGCGCCCCTTTGCGGAACTGTATAAAAAAGGGACGACGCCCAATCCGTGTATCTTATGCAATCCCGCGGTGAAATTCCGAGGGCTTCTTCAGGCGGCGGACGCGCTGGGATGTGAAAACATTGCAACAGGGCATTACGCTTCGGTCGAAACCGGGAGCGGCCGCCATCTGATCCGGCGGATCCCCGGGCAGGAGAAGGATCAGAGCTATATGCTTTACAGGCTGGACGAAAATTGCCGCGGGCGGCTCCTGCTTCCCCTCGGCGGGATGCCGGACAAGCAGGCGGTGCGGGATATGGCGGAGCGGAACGGTCTTTCCGCGGCGGATCAAAAGGATTCGCTGGATATTTGTTTTCTGGAACCGGGCTGTTCCCATGGCGCCTTCATTGAAAAATATACCGGATCCCCGCCGCGGCCCGGCGATATTCTGGATGCCTCCGGCAGGATTCTGGGGCGGCATGAAGGGGTCTGCTATTATACGGTGGGGCAGCGCCGCGGGCTGGGCGTCCCTTCGGACGGCCGGAAATATGTGGCGGCGCTGGACGCGGAGAACAATACCGTGGTTCTGGATGAAAAGGAAGCTCTGGAGACCGCAACGGTATATCTGCGCGACGTGGTGCTGCATCTTCCGCTGCCGGATGAGGGGATCACCGCCAAAATCCGCTATCGCGATCAGGATACGCCGGTAGAAGTGGAGCTTTTGGAAGGGAACCGGGCGATTCTGCATTTCGAGCAGCCGAAATTCGCTCCGGCACCCGGGCAAAGCGCGGTTTTTTACTGGGAAAATTGTCTGCTGGGAGGCGGCGTTATCGAGCGCGGCGGCCGGGAGCAATAAAAAAAGTATAAAAATTGTAAATAAGCACTTGAAATTTTGTCTAATTTAATGTAAAATATAGCTATATATCATCCTAATGATAGGTGAGGAGGACGCATATGGCCGAGAATGAAAAGCAAGAAGGCTTGCAGATGGAGGAATTAGAGGCGTTAGCCGGTGAGTTCACTCTGGATGATTTAGCCGAATTCGATAACGAATTTGAATTTGACGTTTCCGATTTGGAGGCGATCAAGCCTGTTTACACCAGAAAAGAAAAATTAAAGTTGATTCTGATGAACAACACGGCATTCTCCATTATTAAATGGTGTATTGCCGCGCTGGGCGTTATTGGCTTGGTTTTGTATATTCTGGCCATGGTTTCGCGCGATATCAGCGAAACGCTCACCACTTCTCTTTCCAAGGTTGTGCGTAACGCGCTGACAACGGTTTCCAATCTCCTGCCTGTTTCTTTGATGGAAATATTAGCGGTTGTAGTGGTGGCCGGGATTCTTGCCTATGCCGGATTCCTGATCTATAAGACGATCAAGGAAAAGGAAGGCGTTAAGATCGCCGGGATCTGGGTTCAGTTCGCCTATGTCCTGCTGGCTGTTTTCGGCGCCGGGTTCTTGATCTATACGATGTGCTACGGCGTGACGACAAACCGGGTCGCATTATACAACTCTTACCTTGTGGATGAGTATCGCCCCTTCAGTTTCACTTCCCGCTCCATGAACAGCAGCCTGATTTATTTTTCGGATCAGATCAATGAAGTGGCCGTGGAAGGAATGAATAATATTTATTACACGGCTTCCGGCCATTCCCGGTATGCCTCTACCGGCAGCTCCATCGAAGAGATCGGTGAGGCGGTCAACGCCTGCTTTGAGGCGGCGGCCGAGGATTATCCCTTCCTGGCCGGGAAAGAAGTCAAGGTCAAAACCCTGATTGCCAGCCCGCTCTATACGGCGATGGGCGTCGGCAGTATTTACAGCCCGCTGACCAGCGAAGTTCTGATTAATCCGGATTATCCGGAGGTAGCGGTTCCCATGCAGGTGGCGCGCGCCATTGCCAAGCAGCGCGGAATCACCGACGACGCGGACGCCAGCTTTATTGCTTTCCTGGTCTGCTCTCAGTATTCCGATGTTCTTGCGGATAACGGCAGTACGTATAACACCGAGTATATCAAGTATTCGGCTTATTTCGACGCTTATCTGGAAGTGGGCACGGTCGCTTATAAGATCAGCCCCAACGTGCATCTCTACTGCGTTTCCGCTCTGAAGGAAAGCGCCAAGAAGGACGTTATCGCCTATGTGAAGGAGCTGGATCTTCTTTACGGCAATGTTTCCAATCTGGTGGAATTCAGCGCGGCGGCGCAAAAGACCAGCACCGAGGATTATCTGGTTCTGGCCAAGCTGCTCTACATGGACTTTAATATCCGCGTAGACAACGGCGATATCACGCTGGATTTCAATACCGAGGAAGATCCCGTCCCTGTCAGCAGTAAGAAGTATTTTTATGCCAGATATCTGGTTGACTTCTTCCTCAGCCAGGAAACGGGCGACTGGGGCATGGAAACTGAGACGGTATATGATGAGTATAATCCCGAGCCCTATGTGAACGACGGTTCCGGCGCCGGTCTTACCGCCTGATTCCCCAATAATAGAAGAAACCGGCCTTCTGTGGAAGGCCGGTTTATTTGATCAAAAAATGCCTGCGGATTTATTCCGCAGGCATTTATGCTGCTATGTTGTTATCAGTCCAGATCCATGCTGTTGAGAAGGTCCCGCAAGGCTTTCAGCTCCTCGTCGGTGAAGGAAACGCCTTTGTTCATTTTTGTACCGTCGGGAGACCACTCTCTTAAATCGTATTTGGGCGCGCGCTCCATCCAGCTGATTTTGTTGAGCTGCTTCGCCCAGCCGTTGGCGTTCTGGGGCAGCGTGCCGAAACGCTCGGTGATTTCATATTTAAATTCTGCCAAGGTTATCCCTCCTTTACTATTTATCTATTATTTATTATATTATATAAGCAGCGTTCATAAATTGTCAAGAATTATTCACAACATATTAATAAAAAAATGTTTGTAGGTGTTGACAATCGGAAAGAAAAGTGGTAAAGTATCATTGTTAGCACTCGAAGGCGTTGAGTGCTAAAAGATTGAAAGGCAGGTAGGAAAATGAAGGATCGGTTAAACGTGATCCTAAAGGCTGCGGTTGAAGCTTACGTTGATACCGGAGATCCGGTTTCCTCCAAATTGATACTGGAGCGGGCGAATCTGAATGTTTCTTCCGCCACCGTGCGCAATGATCTGGCGGAACTGGAGCGGGAAGCGTATCTTGAGCAGCCTCACACCAGCGCTGGCAGGGTGCCGACGGAAAAAGGATACCGCTACTATGTGGATCAGCTTTTGCAGGCTCCCATCTTACCGGCGGAGCGGGCGGCGGTCATTCAGCAGGCTGTTGCGGATCCATCGGGAAACGTCGATGAGTTTCTCAAGCACGCGCTTTCCCGGTTTTCCGAAATCACCGGCTATACGGCCGTGGCGGTGATGGCGCATTCCGATGAGGATCGGATCATCAAGGTGGAGCTGATCAAAACGGCGGAAAATTGCCTGAACCTGGTTGCGATCACTCATAGCGGAACGGTAAAAAACAGCGTCTGCCGCTTTTATTTTCTGGTTGACGACGAGGATATCCGCGATCTTTCCCAGGTGCTCAATGATTTTCTGGGCGATGTCAGCTTCGCGCGCCTGACCGATGAGGATTTCAAGGTTCTGGAGCAGCGGCTTTCCCGGCTGCATCAGAACTGGGAATTTATGGCCGGGATCATCAAGAATATGGTGGATTCCATCCGCAATCCGAAGGTGTTTGTATCCGGGGAGAGCAACCTGCTTTCTCATCCTGAATTCTATGAAGTTCATAAAGTTCAGAACCTGATGCGGTTCCTCAGCCGTGAAGAAGAGATCCGCGCTCTTCTCGCCGCCCAGAGCGGCAATGAGCTTTCCATTGCCATCGGCAGCGAGATCGCCGGCATCAACTTCAGCGATATGGGGCTGATCGTCCGGAAATACGACAGCAAAACAGGGTTTGGGGCAATCAGCCTTCTTGGCCCCAAACGGATGGATTACGGCGCAAATGCTTCCCAGGTGGAATATTTTGCGAAGTGCATCGAACAATATTTAAAAGACAGGGAGGGATCCTGATGGAAGAAAATAAGGAAAAGAGGACTCCGGAAGCGGAACCGGTGAAACCGGAAGCGGCACAACCGGAGCCGGAAAAACAGGAACCGGCACAACCGGAACCGGAAAAAACGGTCTCCGGGCAGGAGGAGCCGGCTGCGGAAACGGCGCCCAAAAAGAAAAAAAAGAAGCCGAACGAATGGGAAGAAAAATACAACGCGGAGCATGATCAATATCTGCGGCTTTATGCGGAGTATGATAATTTCCGAAAGCGAACGGCCCGGGAGAAGGACCGGCTGGTCGGCGACGGCGTTACCAGAGCGGTGGGGGTGATTTTGCCTGCCATCGATAATCTGGAGCGCGCCATCGCTTCGGCAGGCGAAGAGGAAAGCAGCTTTAAGAGCGGGGTTGAAATGATCCTGCAGCAGATGCTGGAGGCGCTGAACAAAATCAGCGTTACCCCCATCGGCGCGGCGGGGGAAACCTTTGATCCGAATCGTCATGAAGCCATTATGCACATAGAAGATCCGGAACGCGGCGAAAATGAGATCGTCGAGGTGTTCCAGCGAGGCTATGTATATAAAGAAGAAAATGTTATTCGACCCGCCGTGGTAAAAACGGCGAACTGAGGAGGTATGACTTATGAGCAAGATTATTGGTATTGACCTGGGTACAACAAATAGCTGCGTAGCGGTTATGGAAGGCGGCGAACCGGCCGTTATTGCCAACAGCGAAGGCGCGCGCACAACGCCGTCTGTCGTTGCTTTCAGCAAGACCGGAGAGCGGATGGTGGGTCAGCCGGCAAAGCGGCAGGCTGTTACCAATCCGGATCGCACGATCGCGTCCATCAAGCGTGATATGGGCAGCGCCAGAAGAATTGAAATCGACGGGAAAAACTATTCTCCGGAGGAGATCTCCGCCTTTATTCTGATGAAGCTGAAGGCAGACGCCGAAGCCTTTTTGGGCGAGCCGGTAACGGAGGCGGTTATTACGGTTCCCGCTTACTTCAGCGATTCTCAGCGTCAGGCGACAAAGGACGCCGGTAAAATCGCCGGTCTGGACGTAAAGCGGATCATCAATGAGCCGACTGCCGCCGCTCTGGCTTATGGCGTCGATAAGGAAGGCGATCAGAAGATCATGGTCTACGATCTCGGCGGCGGCACCTTCGACGTTTCCATTCTGGAGATCGGCGACGGCGTTTGCGAAGTTTTGGCCACCGCGGGCAATAACCGGCTGGGCGGCGACGACTTTGATCAGCGCATCATCGATTGGATGGCCAACGATTTCAAGGCTCAGAACAGCATCGATCTGAAGGCGGATAACATGGCCTATCAGCGCCTGAAAGAGGCAGCGGAGAAAGCGAAGATCGAGCTTTCCAGCAGTATGTCGACCAACATCAACCTGCCCTTTATCAGCGGCGGCCCTGCCGGTCCTCTTCATTTGGATATGACCCTTACCCGCGCAAAGTTCAATGAGCTGACCGCGGATCTGGTGGAGAATACAATGGGCCCTGTCCGTCAGGCGCTGAGCGACGCGGAGCTGAAGCCTGCCGATATCAAGAAGGTTCTTCTGGTCGGCGGTTCCACCCGGATCCCCGCCGTAGCGGAGGCAATCAGCAAGTTCATGGGTCAGGAAGCCCATAAGGGAATCAACCCGGATGAGTGCGTTGCCTGCGGCGCTGCGATTCAGGGCGGCGTTCTGGGCGGCGACGTCAAGGGCGTTGTTCTGCTGGACGTTACGCCGCTTTCACTGGGTCTGGAAACGCTGGGCGGCGTCTTTACCAAGCTGATCGAGCGGAACACCACCATCCCCACCAAAAAGAGCCAGATCTTTTCTACGGCGGCCGATAATCAGCCCAGCGTGGAAATCCACGTTTTGCAGGGCGAGCGTGAAATGGCGGCTGCCAATAAAACCCTCGGCAAATTCCAGTTGACCGGCATCGCGCCCGCACCCCGCGGCGTACCGCAGATCGAGGTGACCTTTGATATCGATGCCAACGGCATCGTGAATGTTTCCGCCAAGGATCTGGGAACCGGGAAAGAGCAGAAGATCACCATCACCGCCTCTACGAATCTCACCAAGGAAGAGATCGATAAGGCGGTAAAGGACGCGGAGGCCTGCGCGGCGGAGGATAAAAAGCTCAAGGAATCCATTGAGATCCGCAACAACGCCGATCAGATGGTCTATCAGACCGAAAAGCTGCTCAAGGAATCGGGCGATAAGCTGGACGATGGCGATAAAGCCGGCGTCAATGCCGAGCTGGATAAGCTGAAGGAAGCCCTCAAGGGCACCGATACCGAAGCGATCAAAGCGGCAACGGAGGCGGTGCAGAGCAAGGTCTATGAGCTTTCCTCCAAGATCTATGCGCAGAATCCCGGCGCGGCCGGCGCTGATCCCGGCGCGGCTGCCGGCGGGAATCCCGAGGGCGTTTACGACGCCGATTTTAAGGACGCAGACGAACAGAAGTAATGAACCATCCGGGCAGCGGACAGCGGCGCCGCTGCCCGGAATTGTGCAAAGAACGAAGTACATGTATACAAACCAAAAGAGAAATCAGGTGATACGATGGCAGAAAAACGAGATTATTACGACGTATTGGGTTTATCCAAAAGCGCTTCAGACGATGAAATCAAAAAAGCTTACCGGAAGCTGGCGAAGCAGTATCACCCCGATCTGAATCCGGGGGACGCCAAAGCGGAAGAAAAATTCAAAGAGGTCAACGAAGCATACGGCGTTCTTTCTGATTCCGAAAAGAAAGCACGGTATGATCAGTTCGGTCATGCGGGCGTAGATCCGAACTACGGCGCCGGCGGCGCCGGAGCCGGCGGATTCGGCGGCTTTGGCGGGATGGGAGATTTTGGCGATGTATTCAGTTCGTTTTTCGGCGGGTTCGGCGGCGGACGCTCCCGTTCCAACGGGCCGCGAAAAGGGGAGGATATCGAAACCTACGTTACCATCTCCTTTGAGGAAGCGGCGTTTGGCTGCGAAAAGGAAATTTCCCTGCGGCGGCGTCGGAGCTGCAAGCATTGCGCCGGTACCGGTGCAAAGGACGGAAAAGAGCTGGAAACCTGTCCGCAGTGTAAAGGCAGCGGCGTTGTGACCAGCGTGCAGCGGACGATCCTCGGCAACATTCAATCTCAGAGCACCTGCCCATCCTGCGGCGGCCGCGGCAAGCGCATCAAGGTGCCCTGCTCCCATTGTCAGGGCGGGATCATTACGGAGGATAAAAAGATCTCCGTTAAAATCCCCGCCGGGATCGACGACGGCCAGACGCTGACGATGCGCAACCAGGGTCACGCCGGATCCAACGGCGGGCCGGACGGCGATGTTTACATCGGGATCCAGGTGCGTCCCCATGCTCTTTTTGAGCGGCGCGGCAACGATCTTTACTGCAAGATCCCCGTCAGCCTTGTGGATGCGACGCTGGGCGTCAAGATGCTGATCCCCACGCTGGAGGGAAAGGTGGAATATGATCTGCCCGAAGGCACGCAGACCGGGAGCACCTTCCGGTTCCGGGGCAAGGGTATCACCAAAATCGGCACCAAAAGCAAAGGCGATCTCTTTGTGACCATCGACGTGGAGATTCCGCGCAATCTTTCCAAAAAGCAGAAAGAAATGCTGCGGGAGTTCGGGAAATCGCTGGACGATAGGAATTTTGATAAAAAGAACAGCTTTCTGGAAAAGCTGGGGAAAATATTTAAGTAAAGGCTGCGCCGGAGCGATCCGGTTCCAAAGGCGCGGCGCAAGGGGCAAGCTGCCGGAAGATCCCGGCAGCTTGCTTTTTTTGTTTTGCCGGCCGGCGGCTTTTTGCGGGAATGGGAGCATTTTTGAATCGCGCGCATAATTATGGCGATTTTTTACAAAATAATAAAGAAAATAATCAGGAGGAAAACGACAATGAAAAAAATGCTCTCATGGATCTGTCTGACGGCTTTGGTCTGCACCCTTTTGAGCGGGTGCGCCCGGACGCAAACGGCAGGCAGCGTCTATTATCTGAACTTCAAACCGGAGCAGGACGACGAGTGGAAGGCTCTGGCCGAAACCTATACGCAGGAAACCGGCGTTAAGGTGACGGTCGTTACCGCCGCGTCCGGCGATTATGAAGACACCCTTTCCGCCGAAATCGTCAAATCCAATGCGCCGACTCTTTTTCAGGTAAACGGGCCGGTAGGTCTGGCGAGCTGGAAGGATTACTGCTACGATCTTTCCGGTACGGAGGTCTACAGCCATTTGACCGATGAGGATTTTGCGCTGAAGGAGGACGGAAAGGTTCTGGGCATCGCCTATGTTCTGGAAACCTACGGCATCATCTACAACAAAACCATTCTTGACCGATATTTTGCCTTAGAGGGCGCCAAGATCACCAGTTTGGATCAGGTGAATAACTTCGCCTCGTTCAAAACGCTGGTGGAGGATATTCAGAGCAGGAAAGAGGAGCTGGGCATCAAGGGCGCCTTCACTTCCGCCGGCATGGACGCCTCTTCCGATTGGCGGTTTAAAACCCATCTTGCCAATCTGCCGATCTATTATGAGTATGAGGAACGGGACATTTCCTCAACAGCCGAGATCCAGGGCGATTATCTGGACGAATATCGGCAGATCTGGGATCTCTATCTCAATAACGCCACCTGCGCGCCTTCGGAAATCGGCGTAAAGACCGGTGATGAGGCGGCGGGAGAGTTCAATAACGGCGAGGCGGTGTTCTATCAGAACGGCACCTGGGCGTGGGATACGACGATGGAAGAAAAGATCGGCGCCGAAAACGTGGGGATGCTGCCGATCTATATCGGCGCCGACGGGGAAGAGGATCAGGGGCTTTGCACCGGCAGCGAGAACTACTGGTGCGTCAATAAGAACGCCTCGGAGGCGGATATTCAGGCAACCCTTGATTTTCTCAACTGGGTCGTTTCCGGCGAAACGGGAACCAAGGCCCTTGCGGAGGATATGGGATTTATCATTCCCTTTGAGGATGCCATTGCGTCCTCCAATCCGCTGAGCCGCATTGCCGAGGAGATGCTGGATTCCGGGCTGGATCCGGTTTCCTGGAATTTTGCGACCATTCCCAACGAGAACTGGAAGAATGAAGTCGGCGCAGCGCTTTTGGCCTATGCCCAGGGCGGCCAGACCGACGCGCTTTGGGAAGACGTCCGCTCCGCCTTTGTCGACGGCTGGAAACGGGAATATGATGCAACGCACTAATCCGGTTTTGGGGGAAAGAGGTTCCGCTTATGAATAAAATGCTGAAAAAATGGTTTCCGATTTTTCTGATCCCGACGCTTGTGGCTTTTTTCATCGGATTCATCGTTCCCTTTTTCATGGGTCTTTATCTTTCGTTCTGCGAATATGCGACCATCGAAAGTCCGGATTTCGTGGGCTTTGCCAATTACGCCCGGATCTTCACCGCCGATAGCCAGTTTTGGTATTCTCTCGGCTTTACCGCGCTTTTCACGGCGGTTTCGGTGGTGGTGATCAACGTGGCGGCCTTTGCGGTCGCCCTGGGGCTGACCCGGAATATCCGGGGCACCAACCTGTTTCGCACCGTTTTCTTCATGCCGAATCTGATCGGCGGGATCGTATTGGGCTATATCTGGAAAATGATCATCAACTATGGCGTACTGATTCCGCTGTTCGGCAAGGATTTGAGCTATAGCTCCACCTATGGCTTCTGGGGGCTGGTCGTGGTGCTGGCATGGCAGCAGATTGGGTATATGATGATCATTTATATTTCAGGCCTTCAGTCGGTGCCCGAAGAGGTGACAGAGGCGGCCAAAATCGACGGCGCCGGCCGCTGGCAGACGCTGCGGCGGGTTATTTTGCCCATGGTGATGCCCTCTGTTACGATCTGCACCTTCCTTTCCCTGACCAATTCCTTCAAGCTGTTCGATCAGAATCTTGCGCTTACGGACGGAAAGCCCGGCCGCCTGACGGAGATGCTGGCGCTTTGCATCCGCAATACCTACGGAACGACGCCCAAATCCCACGGCACAGCGCAGGCGATGGCGGTAATCTTTTTTATCATTGTTGCGGTCATTGCGCTGCTGCAGCTGCGCAGCACCCGCAGCAAGGAGGTGCAGCAGTAATGTCCGGCAGAAAAAATCCCTATCTGACCGTTCTCTTTTCGGTGATCTGCGCCGTTTATATTTTCCCGATACTGGTTCTGCTGATCAATTCCTTCAAGACCAAGGAAGCGATCACCCGGCAGGTGTTCATGCTTCCTACGGCGGAGACCTTTGTAGGGCTGGAGAATTATATCCGCGGCGTTGCGGCCATTGACTTTTTCCGCTCCATCGGCTACAGCCTGATCGTAACGGCGTTGTCGGTGGCGCTGATTCTGCTCTGCACGTCGATGTGCGCCTGGTTTTTGAGCCGGGTAGGCGGCAGGCTGTGCCGTGCTCTTTATTATTCCTTTGTTTTTTCCATGGCCGTGCCCTTCCAGATGGTGATGTTTACGCTTCCGTATATCGCCGACCGCCTGGGGCTGACCTCCCCCTGGACCATTCCGCTGGTCTATCTGGGATTCGGCGCGGGTCTGGCGGTATTTATGTTCACCGGCTTTGTCAAATCCATCCCCCTCTCGATCGAAGAGGCGGCCATGATCGATGGATGCAGCCCTCTTTCCACCTTCTTTCGGGTGGTGCTCCCGATCATGAAGCCAACGTATATATCGGTGGCGATCCTGCAAACCATGTGGATCTGGAACGATTATCTCCTTCCCAATCTGGTTCTGGATAAAACCCGGGGGTATTATACCATTCCCATGGCGATCCAGTCCGCCATGACCGATAGCTACGGCACCGTGGACTACGGCGCGTTTATGGCGCTTCTGACGCTGGCGGTGGTGCCGATCGTGATTTTTTATATCGCCTGCCAGAAACACATCATCAAAGGAGTGATCTCCGGAGCGGTGAAGGGGTAAAATCGACAAATGGAAAAAACAGTTGCAAAATCCGCTCAGTCCTGATATAATACTGCACGGTGATTTCAAAAATATCTGTGGGAGCCCTGCAGGAGGACTGCGGGGGGACAGAACTTTGGAGAAGCCCATGCAAGTGGGGGCCGAAGGGGCAAGCGAAAGCGAAACTCTCAGGCAAAAGGACAAAGGGAAGGCAATCTTTTGTTAATAAAACCGCTTGCCGCGCTGAGCAGGCGGTTTTTTTATAAGGAAAGGGGATTTCAAAATTGAACGGATTATCAGAACGGATCGCCGCCATCAATGAGGTGGTGAACACCTGGATTTGGACAGACTGCGGCCTGTATCTGCTGCTGGCCGCCGGCGTGATCATGACCGCCGTGACCGGCGTGTTTCAGATCACGCATCTGCGGCACTGGTGGACGAATACCATCGCGTCGGTTTTCAGAAAAAACAATACCGCAACGAAAAAGACCGATAAAAAGTCCATCTCCCAGTTTCAGGCGCTTTGCACGGCGCTTGCCGCGACCATCGGCACGGGGAATATCGCTGGGGTGGCCGCGGCCATCTGTATTGGCGGGCCGGGGGCGGTGCTCTGGATGTGGCTGGCTGCTTTTCTCGGCATGATGACCAATTTTTCCGAAAATGTGCTGGGCATTTATTTCCGCCGTAAGAATAAGAACGGCGAGTGGTCCGGCGGCGCGATGTATTATCTGAAAGACGGCGTTGGCAAAAAGAAAGGGCTGAAATGGCCCGCCACGATCCTGGCGGCGCTCTTTGCCGTTTTTGCCATCCTTGCGTCCTTTGGCATCGGCAATATGGGGCAGGTCAATAAAATCACGTTGAATATGGAATCGGCGTTCTTTTCCGGGGTAGACTGGACGCTCGGCGGGATCAACATGATCAACCTGATCATCGGGCTGGTTCTGCTGGTGATCGGCGCGCTGATCATTCTCGGCGGCCTTCAGCGGATCGCCGCCGTCGCCGAGCGGGTCGTCCCCTTTATGGCGATCGCCTACGTTGCTTTGGGGCTGGTGGTGATCGGCGTGCGGTATGAGCTGATTCTTCCGGCCTTCCGGGCGATCTTTGCCCATGCCCTCGGGGTGGAGGCGCTGGCCGGCGGCGCAGCCGGCGCGGCGCTGAAGCTGGTCGTGGTTCAGGGCTGCAAGCGCGGCGTCTTTTCCAATGAGGCCGGCCTCGGTTCCTCGGTGATGGTTCATTCCTCCTCCAACGTCAAGGAACCGGTCAAGCAGGGGATGTGGGGGATCTTTGAAGTGTTTTTCGACACTATGGTCGTCTGCACCATGACGGCGCTGATCGCCCTGACCTCCGGGATGATCGATCTGGATACGGGCGTGGTCAACGAGGGCGTCAGCGACGCCACGCTGATCAGCAAGGCCTTCGGCAGCGTATTTGGCCAGGCGGGGGAATGGTTTGTGGCGCTGGCCATGCTGCTCTTTGCCTTCACAACGGTTTTGGGCTGGTCCCAGTACGGCTCCAAGGCGGTGGAATACCTTTTCGGCGTTCGCGGCGTAAAGGTCTATAAAGTGATTTTCGTGCTGATGATTGTTTCCGGCGCCCTGATGACCTCCTCGCTGGCCTGGGATATTTCCGATACCTTCAACGGCCTGATGATGCTGCCGAACCTGATCGGCGTGCTACTGCTCAGCCCGCTGGTGTATCGCATCACCCGGAACTACATCAACCGGAAAATCAAGGGCCGCAGCGAAAAGCCGCTGTATTCCTTTGATCCTGAAATTCAGGCGGCGGCGGAAGCCAGCGCCAGCGACGATATCATCGAGGAGTAAACGACCCGACTATCGATCAAAGCTTTGCACCGGGCGCCAATCCCATGCACGGATCATGGAGGCGGCCGTCGATCAAAGATCAAACCGGCGCGGCGTACCCCCTGCGGGGACGCCGCGGCGGTTTTTTGGCGGGGAAAAGAAAGGCGCGGCAGGATCGGAAGATCCTGCCGCGCCGCGGATATTGTTTGGGGTATTTCCCGGATTAGTGATATTCCGGCAGATAGCTGCCGTGGGCCTCGATGAGGTCGTCCACCATCTTTTTGATGGTATCGATATCCAGCTCGCTGCCGGTATGAGGATCCAGCATGGCGGCCTGATAAATGTGTTCCTTCTTGCGGGTGTGTGCGGCTTCGATGGTCAGAAGCTGCACGTTGATGTTGGTCATATTCATCGCCGCGCACTGCACAGGCAGGCTGCCGACATGGCAGGGATGGACGCCGTAGGCGTCGACCAGGCAGGGAACCTCCACGCAGGCGTTTTCAGGCAGATTGGTGATCAGATGGCCGGTGTTGAGGACGTTACCGCCGATCTTATAGATATTGCCGGTCACAATGGATTCCATGATGTGGGAAGCATATTCCCGGGAGCGCTTGTGGTCTTTTATACCGGTTTGGAGCAGCTCCTCATATTCCTTTTTCCACTTGCTGATTTGGTTGACGCAGCGGCGGGGATATTCATCCAGAGGAATGTTGTAGCGCTCGATCAGCTCGGGATATTTGCTCTTGATGTAGAACATATTGTATTCGGCGTTATGCTCGCTGGATTCCGTGCAGTAATATCCGAAATTGCGGATGTAGTCCAGCCGGACCTTGTCTTTGCATTCAGGATCGGCCAGCTTTGCATCGATGCGGCTTTTGATTTCCGGATAAAGGTCGTTGCCGTCCTTATCCATGATCTCCAGAAGCCAGCCCATATGGTTGATGCCGGCGATCAGCTCCTTGCGGCCTTCCAGCTTATCCTCCATGCCCAGCTCTTTGAGCAGGCCTTCGGAACAAACCTGAACGCTGTGGCAGAGGCCAACGGTTTTAACATTGGTATATCTCTGCATATAGCCGGAGAGCATGGCCATCGGATTGGTATAATTCAGGAAGAGGGCGTTGGGGCAAACTTCTTCCATATCGGCGGCAAAATCAGCCATAACGGGGATGGTGCGCAGCGCGCGCATGATGCCGCCGATGCCGAGGGTATCGGCGATGGTCTGGCGCAGACCGTATTTTTTAGGAACTTCAAAATCGATGATGGTGCAGGGATCGTAAAGACCGACCTGAATGGCGTTGACAACGAAATTCGCGTCGCGCAGAGCGTCCTTTCTCTGCTCTACGCCCAGATAGCATTCGATCTTGCCGTAGTCGCCTTTGGCTTTGCGCATCCCCTCCAGAATGATTTCGCTCTCTTTCAACCGGTCGCCGTCGATATCATAGAGGGCGAAAGTACTGTCCCGCAGAGCTTCGCTGCACATACAGTCGCCGATGACGTTGCGGGCGAATACGGTGCTGCCCGCTCCCATAAATGTGATTTTCACGATTGGTTCCTCCTTGTTGGTTTTGACTGCATTGTAGCAGAAAAGAAAGAAAAAAGGGATTGCTTTTTGTTAGTAAAACTTGTTATAATGTTGTATAAGAAAGAAGGGATGCAGCGTGCAGCATACGGAAATCATTATCGACCAGCGATATCCCGGCCTGAATCCGCGGCAGTTTGGATATGAAAAGTGCGCTCCGGGCCATTTCTACGGCCCGGCTGTCCGCACCCACTGGCTGCTTCATTTTGTTGTATCCGGGCGGGGGATCTTTCAGCGCGGCGGGGTGACCCACCGGCTGGCGGCGGGCAGCATATTTGTGATCCCGCCTTATGAGGAAACCTATTACGAAGCGGATGCAGAGCAGCCGTGGACGTATATCTGGGTGGGATTTTCTACTGAATTTGATGTGAAGGAGCTTTTGGCGGAGCCGGTCATCCGCTGCCCCGGAGCCGGGATGGTATTTGAAGAGATGAAATATTGCCGCCATCTGGAGAGCGGAAGAAGCGCGTATCTGTCGGGGAAATTATGGGAGTTGATCTCCCTTTTGCAGGAGCGCTCCAACACGGAGATCGGATATGTGGATAAGGCGGTGCACTGCATGCATTCGGAATATATGAGCGGGATCACCGTGCAGGAGATCGCCTCCCGGCTGAATCTGGATCGGTGCTATTTTTCCACGCTGTTCAAAACGCAGATGGGGATCCCGCCGATGCAGTATCTGATCCGGCTGCGGATGGAGAAGGCGGCGGAGCTGATGCGGGAGCATGGGGAACGACCCTCAACGGCGGGCGCTTCGGTGGGGTACCCCGATCTCTATCATTTTTCCAAGGTGTTTAAAGGCTACTTCGGGCTGTCCCCCCGCGCCTATCTGGAAAAAAATCAGAAAGTGCGGCGTTAACCGCACTTTCTGATTTTTCCCGCGTTGTTTCGATAGTAGATCCGCCCTTCGCTGCAGCCCAGGGCGACCGCTTCCTCCTCCGTCAGAATCACCGCTTCCCCGGCCGCCGGGTCATACCGCGCCGGATAGCCGTTTTCCTGAATATAATAGACGCAGCCGTCGCTGCCGCCAACGGGAGCGGAAACGGCGGAGGAAAGCAGCAGCTCCGCGCCGCTGTCGTCGACGGTAAAAAGCCCTTCTCCGCCGCAGGCAAATAGCTGCCCGCCGGCGGTGCAGAGGGTGGAGGCCGGCAGGGTGCTTTCGATCCTCTGGTCGTTTTTATAAAGCGCGCCATCTGTCCCGGCGATCCATAAATCGCCGCCGAGCCAGGCAAAATCCGCTGCCTGCACCGCAGAAAGGAGGGTGGTTTTGTGGCCGTCCCGGGCGATATAGCGCACCAGACCGTCGCCGCCGAGGTAGTAGAGCCCGTTTTCCGCGGCGATCAGACGTTCGGCCCGGGCGGCATGGAGCCGGACGCGGATCCCGTGATAGTCGGCATAAAGGCCGTCGCTCATGGCCAGATAAACCGTTTCCCCATCCGTAACAAGGGCGTTGGCGCCTGGGTAATCGGAGATCGTCAGGCCCCCATGGACAATGCCTCCGGTTCCGATCACGGAACCCGGCTCCTCCGGAGCGGAATCGGTTTCCTCCGCCGGCGTGATCTCATGCCCCAGCGCCGTGGCGGCGGCCTGCGCCGTTGCCTGCTGCGTCAGGGCGTCTGCGCCCAGGATCTGATAGTTGACCAAAAGCCTGCGCCAGCTTTCCTCATCCTGAGGATCCTCCTCCAGCAGCGCAGTCAGGCAGAGGTTCTGCTCGCTCAGGGCGGTGGCCTTAGCCAGCAGGCTGCGGGGATCGGCTTTTCGCCCGGGCAGGAGCAGCAGAAGCAGAAGAATGCCGGCGGCCAAAAGAAGGACGGCGGCGGATATGACGCCGATCAGAATCGGCTTTTTTTGCTGTAATTTCACCATAATATAATTTTAGCACAGCCGCGCGGAAAAAGAAAGGGGCAATCTGAAAAAAGCCTGACCGCGCCTTCCGGCGGCAAAAAACGCGCTGGACGCGGCATTTTCCCGGTGTGCGCGGCTTCCACCTGCGCCTCGGGTGAAGGAATGATAAAAAATGTGGGGCGCCGCTTATTTTTTAGTTGCTTTTTTTATAACGGAATGATATAATCAGTTTATGATTTTTAAAAATGGAGTGATGAAAATTGGCAATCAAGAATGCATATCTCAGCGAATTGTATGCAACCGTTGAAAAACGAAACGCCGGTGAAAAGGAATTTTTGCAGGCGGTTTATGAGGTACTGGAATCTCTGGAGCCGGTGGCCGAGCGCCGCCCGGATCTGGTAGAGGCCGGTGTTTTCGACCGGATCGTAGAGCCGGAGCGCATCCTGAAGTTTCGGGTGCCCTGGGTCGATGATAACGGCAAGGTTCAGGTGAACCGCGGCTTCCGGATCCAGTTCAATAGCGCGATCGGCCCCTATAAGGGCGGCCTTCGCCTGCATCCTTCGGTATGCGAATCCGTTGTGAAGTTTTTGGGCTTCGAGCAGATCTTTAAAAACAGCCTGACCGGCCTGCCCATGGGCGGCGGCAAGGGCGGCTCCGATTTCGATCCTAAGGGCAAGAGCGATAACGAGGTCATGCGCTTCTGCCAGAGCTTTATGACAGAGCTTTACCGCCATATCGGGCCGGAAATCGACGTTCCTGCCGGCGATATCGGCGTAGGCGGCCGCGAGATCGGCTATATGTTTGGCCAGTATAAGAGAATCACCCGTGATTTTTCCGGCGTGCTGACCGGCAAGGGTCTGACGTACGGCGGCTCTCTGGCCCGTACTCAGGCGACCGGCTACGGTCTTTGCTACTTCACCAAGGAGATGCTGGAGGATGCCGGTAAGTCCTTCAACGGCAGCCGGGTTGTGATCAGCGGCAGCGGAAACGTGGCGATTTACGCCTGCGAAAAAGCGACTCAGTACGGCGCAAAGGTTGTTGCCATGTCGGATTCCTCGGGTTATGTTGTGGATGAAAACGGCATCAATCTGGACGTCATGAAGGAAATCAAGGAAGTCCGGCGGGGGCGTGTTTCCGATTACGCCAAGGCGGTTCCTTCCGCCGTTTATCATGAGGGCGCCGGGATCTGGAGCGTTCCCTGCGATATTGCCCTTCCCTGCGCAACGCAGAACGAGCTGAACGGCGACGACGCCGCTACGCTGATTGCCAACGGCTGCTATTGCGTGGCAGAGGGCGCCAATATGCCCTCTACGCCGGAAGCGGTTGCGCTGTTCCTTGAAAAGGGCGTTCTGTTTGGGCCCGCGAAGGCGGCCAACGCCGGCGGCGTGGCTACCTCCGGCCTGGAGATGAGCCAGAATGCGCTGCATCTCTCCTGGACTTTTGAAGAAGTGGACGAGAAGCTGCACGACATCATGGTGAATATCTACCGCAACGCCCGCGATACCGCCAAAGAATACGGGCGGGAAGGCAATCTGGTCGACGGCGCGAATATCGCCGGCTTCCTGAAGGTGGCGGAAGCCATGAAGGCGCAGGGCGTCGTATAAGCCTATTTTTTGATCGATAAAAACCGCATCCCGGGCTCCAGTCTGGAGCCCGGGATGTTTTTCTTTATATTAAAAAGAACCCTCTGCAAAAGAGGGATTCGGATCAAAAAAGAAACCCCTGCAAATGGACTATACCCCGAAAAATGGACATTGAATAAAAGAACCCCCTGTTGTAGAATGAAAACTACGACAGGGGGTTAAATCATGTCCAGAAGTTATGCAAAGGTAGAATATTTAGCAGAAGAAGTGTTGCGAAGAAAAGCAGCCGGAGAAACCAATCGAGAAATCGGTGAACATTTCGGATTGACCAAAGAACAAATAAAGCAATTAGTTACACGGCAAAGGCGAAAACAGCGATTGATAGAAAACGGATACATTCCACGTCCGAAAGGACGGCCTCGTAAAGACAGCGCAGACGAAATCGTCCGTCAACAAAGCGAACTGGCGCAACTGCGTATGCAGGTGGAGTTGCTGCAAAATTTTCTGTTAGAAGCTGGAAGGAGGTGAAGTTGAAATATCGTGTCGTCGAGCGCTTTCGTGGCAAATACAGTATACAAGCGATGTGCGACTTATTTGAGGTCTCCCGTAGTGGATACTATGCCTGGCGAAACCGGCAGGGCAAACCGAACAAAGATCAGTGGCTGATCGATCTGATCGCCGAAGCACAACGCATCAGCAAGCAGACCTACGGCTACCGCAGGATACATCGTTGGCTGTATACAGCCAAGCACAAAAAGGTCAATCTAAAAGCAGTTTTGCGGGTGATGCGCAAGTACAATCTGCTCTCTGTGGTGCGTCGCCGACGTCCGTATATGCGATACCAGCGCGCTCTTCACAAATATCCGAATCTGCTCAATCGACAGTTCGATCAACTGCAACCTAATCGCTTTTGGGTAACCGACATTACCTACATTCCAACAGCTCATGGGATGGTGTATATGTGTGCTGTAGTCGATTTGTGCGGCAAGGTAGTATTGTCATACCGCATCGGTAACGATATGACTACAACTTTGGTTACCGACACCATTCGAGAGGCCAGACAAAAAGAAATGGTCACTGATGGACTAGCCCTCCACAGTGACCAAGGGTCTCAATACACTTCCCAAGCATATTTTGACCTAATACAAGAATACCACATTCATCCGTCAATGTCCAGCCCCGGTTGTCCATATGACAATGCGGCGATGGAAAATTTCTTTGGAACGCTCAAATCCGAGTGCCTTAATCGCATGAAATTCTCTAATCGTACTGAGGTGGAACAGGCCGTGGCGGAGTACGTCCAATTCTACAATTTTGAGCGCATTAACCTGAAAGACGGCCTCACTCCGTACGAAATCCGGAGCAAGGCCGCCTAATTCAAAGTTATTCTACGACTGGGTGTTTTTTTCGTGTCTATTTTACTGGTAGCAGTCCAAAAAGCAGGGGTTTGCGTTTTTTCAGGAATCCAGAAATTCCAGCAGCGCTTTCTTGCTGCGCATCCCGACGATGGTTCCGGCGATGGCGCCGTTTTTGATCAGAACGAGGGTGGGAATGGAAGTCACGCCGAACTGCGCGGCCAGCTCCGGTTCCGCGTCTACGTCGATCTTGCAGATCTTTTTGCCGGGCACCTCTTCCGCCAGCTGCTCAATGATGGGCGCAAGCA
This sequence comes from uncultured Clostridia bacterium, assembly GCA_944387895.1. GTDB lineage: Bacteria > Bacillota > Clostridia > Oscillospirales > QAKW01 > QAKW01. The sequence continues at coordinate 7,358 of CALXGQ010000004.1, read as the reverse complement.
TTTTGCAGGGCCCGCACCAGACGGCAAAAAAATCGATCAGCACCGGAACGTCGCTCTGAAGCACTTCCTGCTCAAAATTATCACGGGTAATATGGATCACAGCCATGTTATACTTCCTCCTTAACGAAACTTTTTCGGAATATCCCTTTTTAGTCTTTCCAGCAATATCGTATCACATTCCGGAATATTTTTCAAGGGGAAAGAAAGACCAAGCCGGTCATATTTCGCGGTGCAGAGCTTGCGGAAGGGCAGCAGTTCCAGCTTTTTCAGATTCGGGAAGGCGGTCGCGATGTTCAGGATCTCCGGGAGATCGCCGTCTGTCAGCCCCGGGACGATGACATGGCGCACCCAGAGCGGAATGTTTTGTTCCGCTGTTTTCCGGAGGAACCGCAGCAGCATGGAAAGAGAGCCGCCGGTGTTGGCCCGGTAGGCCTCCTCACCGGCAAATTTCAGATCGGCGATCACCAGATCGGTATGGCGCAGGATCGGATCCCAAAAGGGTTCTCCGGCCATGCCGGAGGTGTCCAGCGCCGTATGCAGGCCGGCCTTTTTGCACCTTTCCAGCAAGGCGGCGGCGAAGGAGGGCTGCATCATCGGCTCGCCGCCGGAAAGGGTGATGCCGCCCTCCTTGCCGAAATAGGGGCGAAAGCGCAAAGCCCGCTTCAGGATCTCATCGGCGGTGCAGGCGGAACCGCCTTCACGCTCCCAGGTATCGGGATTATGGCAGTAGACGCAGCGCAGGGGGCAGCCCTGAAAGAAAACGACGAAGCGCACCCCCGGCCCGTCGGCGCAGCCCAAGGATTCCAGCGAATGGATCCGGCCGACGGGGGGCGTTTTTTCTTCCGCCGGCATCTCAGAGTGCCTCATGGAAGGTGCGGGAGATGACTTCATTTTGCTGGGCGGCGGAGAGCTTATGGAAGTTGACGGCATAGCCGGAAACCCGGATAGTCAGATTGGGATATTTTTCCGGATGGCGCTGCGCGTCCATCAGCGTTTCCCGGCACAGGACGTTTACGTTGATGTGCTGGGCGCCCTGCCGGAAGTATCCGTCGAGAATGGAGATGAGGTTTCTGCGGCGTTCCTCCGGGGCGTTGCCCAGCGCTTGCGGAACAACGGAGAAGGTGTTGGAGATCCCGTCCTTGCATACGGTATAGGAGAGCTTGGCGATGGAATTGAGAGCGGCCAGCGCGCCGTTTTTCTCTCTGCCGTGCATGGGATTGGCGCCCGGGGCAAAGGGCTCTCCGGCTTTCCTGCCGTCCGGCGTGGCGCCGGTTTTCTTGCCGTAGACCACGTTGGAGGTAATGGTCAGAATGGAAAGGGTGTGCTCCGCGCCGCGGTAGGTGGGGTTCTTTTTCAGCTCGTTGAAGAATTGTTCGATCTGCTCCTGGGCAATGCGGTCCGCCCGGTCGTCGTCGTTGCCGTAGGCCGGGTAGTCGCCGGTGGTTTCAAAGCCGGTGATCAGGCCGGTTTCGTCGCGCAGAACCTTTACGCGGGCATATCGGATGGCGGAAAGGGAATCTGTCAGAACAGAAAGCCCCGCCGCGCCGAAAGCCATATAGCGGTGGACGTCGGTATCGTGCAGCGCCATCTGGGTTTTTTCATAGGCGTATTTATCGTGCATATAATGGATCATGTTCATGGCGGTCACATAGGTGCGCGCAAGCCAGGGCCGATAAAAGTCCATCAGCTCCAGAACCTTGCCGTATTCCAGGTAATCGCCGCTATAGGGAGGATGCGCCGGGCCCACCTGCTGCCCGCTTTTTTCGTCCCGGCCGCCGTTGAGGCTGTAGAGCAGCAGCTTGGCCAGATTGGCGCGGGCGCCGAAAAACTGCATATCCTTGCCGATGCGCATGGCGGAAACGCAGCAGGCGATGGCGTAATCATCGCCATAGCAGGGGCGCATCAGATCGTCGTTTTCGTATTGAATGGAACAGGTTTCCTCCGAAACCCGGGCGCAGTAAAGCTTAAAGGGCTCCGGCAGATTTTCCGACCAGAGCACCGTCAGATTCGGCTCCGCCGAGGGCTTGAGATTGTAGAGGGTGTGCAGAAACCGGAAGGTATTTTTGGTCACCAGCGTCCGGCCGTCCTGCCCCATCCCGCCCAGCGCTTCGGTAATCCACATGGGATCGCCGGCAAAAAGCTCGTTGTATTCCGGCGTCCGCAGATGCCGGGCGCAGCGCAGCTTGATAACAAAATCATCGATCAGCTCCTGAGCGCCGGATTCCGTGAGCAGGCCGCGCTCCAGATCCCGCTGGATATAGATGTCCAGAAAGGTTGCGGTCCGGCCGAGGCTCATCGCAGCGCCGTTTTGCTCCTTGATGGCGCCGAGATAGGCGAAATAAAGCCACTGAACGGCCTCCCGGGCGTTGGCTGCCGGCGCGGAGATATCCCGGCCGTAAAGGGCGGCCATCTCCTTGAGCTTGCCCAAAAAGGCGATCTGCTGATAAAGCTCTTCCAGCCTCCGGATCGTTTCTGCGTCGGCGTCCCCGGCGGCCAGCGCGTCCTTATCGGCCTGCTTGCAGGCGATCAGCCGGTCGACTCCGTAAAGAGCGACGCGGCGGTAATCGCCGATGATCCGCCCGCGGCCGTAGGCGTCCGGCAGGCCGGTGATGATGCCGCTGTGCCGTGCTGCCCGGATATCGCTGTTGTAAACGCGGAAAACGCCGTCGTTGTGCGTCGTGCGGTACTGAAATTCCTCTTCCACTTTGGGGGAGAGCGTATAGCCGTAAGCCTGGCAGGCCTTGCGGGTCATATTGATGCCGCCGAAGGGGTTGACACCCCGCTTCAGGGGCGCGTCGGTCTGCAGCCCCACGATCAGTTCATGCTCCCGATCCAGATAGCCGGGGCGGTAGCTGGTCAGGGAGCTGACGGTTTCGGTATCGATATCCAGAACGCCGCCCTTCGCCTGTTCTTCGGCCAGCAGCGCCTCCAGACGGTTCAAAACCTTTTCCGTCCGCGGGGTGGCGGGAGCAAGAAACCGCTCATCCCCTTCATAGGGCGTATAGTTTTTCTGAATAAAATCACGAACATCGATGCTGTTCTCCCAGTTCCCGCTGCAAAATCCTGTCCATGGATTGCTCATTTCCTACCTCCTTAAAAATAAAAAAACAGCCTATCCTCCCTATGCGGAGTATACGCTGCCCAGACGGTCGGCTCTGCCTTTTGCCCGCTTCCACCGTGGTTTCCATCCACGTCGATCCGTCAGAAAGCGGAGGCCTTTGTTTTCGGATATAGCATAGCAGAAAAAGCGGCGTTTGTCAACCGTTTTCCGCCGTTCTCTGTTTTTTTGCCGCAATTGGCGAAAAAACATAAAAAATATGGAAATAATACTTGCATTCGGCGGCGCGGTATGGTATACTTTTAGGGCTGTAAAAATACTCACATAGCGCTTTGCCCCCTGTTTCCGGCTCGCCGGTGGGGTAAAACAGCAGGCGCTGTGGCGGTAAAAAACAAAATCAAGGAGGAAAGTAACGATGTCCGTTATTTCAATGAAACAGCTGTTAGAGGCCGGCGTGCATTTCGGCCACCAAACCAGAAGATGGAACCCCAAAATGGCGGAGTATATCTTCACAGAGCGGAATGGTATTTATATCATTGACCTGCAAAAGACCGTAAAGAAGATCGAAGAAGCCTATAATTTCATGCGGGATATCGCCGCCGAGGGCGGCGAGGTGCTTTTCGTGGGCACCAAGAAGCAGGCGCAGGACTCCATTCGGGAGGAAGCGCAGCGGGTAGGCCAGTATTATGTGTCTGTGCGCTGGCCCGGCGGGATGCTGACCAACTTCCAGACCATCCGCAAGTCCATCAACCGGCTGAACCAGCTGGAGAAGATGGCGGAAGACGGTACCTTTGACCTTCTGCCCAAGAAGGAAGTGCTGAAGCTGCGGCATGAGATGGAGGTCATGGAGAAAAACTACGGCGGCATCAAGGAGATGCAGAAAGCTCCTGCGGCGCTGTTTGTTGTTGATCCCAAGAAGGAGCATATCGCGATCGCCGAGGCGAAGAAGCTGGGGATCCCCGTGGTGGCGATTGTGGACACCAACTGTGATCCCGACGAAGTAGACTACCCCATTCCCGGCAACGACGACGCCATCCGCGCCGTCAAGCTGATTGCCGAAACGATGGCCAACGCCATTATGGAAGGCAAGCAGGGCGAGCAGCTGACCGATGCGGAGGAGCCCGCCGAAGAAGCCGCTGCCGAATAATCTGAAGGATCTGGGAGGAATATAATCATGAATTTTACCGCTAAAGATGTTGCCGCTCTGCGTGAAACCACCGGCTGCGGCATGATGGATTGTAAAAAAGCGCTGACCGAAGCAGACGGAAACGTAGATAAAGCCATTGAGCTGCTGCGGGAGAAGGGGCTTGCCGCTCAGGCAAAGAAGGCCGGCCGGATCGCCTCCGAAGGCATGGTCGATACCTATATTGCCGATGGCGTCGGCGTAATGATTGAGGTCAATTCCGAAACAGACTTTGTTGCGAAAAACGCGGAATTTCAGGCTCTGGTGAAGGGCGCCGCCAAGGCGGTCGCCGTTCATGCGCCGGCCGATATCGAGGCGCTGAAAGCCTGCAAGTTTGAAGATACCGAATTTACCGTGGAGGATGTTCTGCGCGAAAAGATCCTGAAGATCGGCGAGAATATGAATATCCGCCGCTTTACCCGCCTGGAAGGCACCTGCGTCAGCTATGTTCACGGCGGCGGTACCGAGGCGGCGATGGTGCTGTGCGACGTGGCCGATCCCGCCAACGAAACCTTCCGGGAGGCCGCCCGCAATGTCTGTATGCAGATCGTAGCGATGCATCCTTCCTATCTCAATCGCGAGGAAGTGCCCGCCGAGGTGCTGGAAAATGAAAAGAACATTCTTCTGGCTCAGATCAAAAACGATCCCAAGAACGCCAATAAGCCCGAGAACATTCTTGAAAAGATGATCGGCGGAAAAATCGGCAAGTATTATACGGAAAACTGCCTGATGGATCAGGTCTATGTGCGGGATGATAAGCTGACCGTCGGCGCATACCTCAAGCAGGTCGGCAAGGAGATCGGCATGGAGATCAACATCAAGGCGTTTGTATCCTATGTCAAGGGCGAGGGTCTGGAGAAGCGCGTCGACGACTTTGCCAGCGAAGTTGCCAACATGAGCAAATAAAAATCAATGTTTATCTGAAGCGGCCTCGGTTTTTCCGGGGTCGCTTTCCGGAATTTTATGCAGGCTGAAGAAAACGGAGCCAATGATACAAGGAGAGTGAAGAACGATGGCAGAAAAGATTGTATCCCTGACATTGGAGGGAAAGGCCAAGCTGGAAGCAGAGCTGGCGGAGCTGAAATCCACCAAGCGTGAGGAGATCGCGGAGAAGATCAAGGTCGCCCGTTCCTACGGGGATCTTTCCGAAAACAGCGAATACGATGAAGCCAAAAATGAGCAGGCGATTGTGGAATCCCGGATCGCCACCCTGGAAGCGACTTTGAAAAATGCCGTCATCGTGGAAGACGATGCCGACGTTTCCGCCGATGAAGATAAAATCTGGCTGGGCAATAAAATAACGGTCCTGGATGTGGAAACGGGGGAGGAGCTGGTTTATGATATCGTCAGCTCCATTGAAGCCGACCCGATGAACGGAAAAATTTCCGACGACAGTCCTCTGGGTCATGCGATACTGGGTCATCAGGCCGGCCAGACCATCGAGGTGGAGGCGCCGATCGGCGTTTTGCAATATAAGATTCTGAAGGTTGAGAAATGAGAATCCGCCATGGAGAATAAAGCAATGGAAAATAAGAATACACCGGCTCAGGAGGAGCTTTCCCTCAGCGAGCTTCTGCAAATCCGGCGGGATAAGCTGGCCGATCTGCAAAAGGCCGGCAAGGATCCCTTTGCAATTGTCAGGTTTGAGCGCGATACCGCCTGCCGCCAGATCACGGAAGACTTTGAGGAGCTGGAAGGGAAGGAAGTAACGATCGCCGGGCGGCTGATGAGCAAGCGGGGCATGGGCAAGGCTTCCTTTTGCGATCTGCATGATATGAGCGGGAAGGTTCAGATCTATGTGCGGGTCGACGATCTGGGAGAAGAGGAATACGAGGCATTCAAAAAGCTGGATATCGGCGATATTGTCGGCGTTACCGGAACCGTGTTCCGTACCCGCCGCGGCGAAATATCCGTTCATACCGGCGCAGTCACGCTGCTCTCCAAATCGCTTCTGCCCCTGCCTGAAAAATTTCACGGCCTGAAGGATCAGGATCTTCGCTATCGCCAGCGCTATGTGGATCTGATCATGAACCCTGAAACCCGCCGCAACTTTGAGATACGCAGTAAATTTGTGAAATACCTGCGTCATTTTCTGGATGAGCGCGGCTATATGGAGGTGGAAACCCCGGTTCTCAATACGATTTCCGGCGGCGCCACCGCCCGGCCGTTCATTACCCATCATAATACGCTGAATCTGGATATGTATATGCGGATCGCCACCGAGCTGCATCTGAAACGGCTGATTGTCGGTGGTCTGGAAAAGGTTTATGAGGTGGGGCGCATCTTCCGGAACGAGGGGATGGATACCAAGCATAATCCTGAATTTACCACCGTGGAGCTGTATGAAGCGTATGCGGATTTCAACGATATGATGGATCTTTTTGAAGCGTTGCTGTCCGGCGCCGCCAAAGAGATCCTCGGCACCTATCAGACCACCTGGCAGGGCGAAGAAATCGATCTAACGCCCGGCTGGCGCCGGCTGACGATGGCCGACGCCGTCAAGGAATACTGCGGGATAGACTTTATGGCCATCGAAGGAGATGCCGAAGCGGTGGCGGCGGCGAAATCCGCCGGCGTGGATATGGAAGGCGTGGAGCCCACCTGGGGCCATGCCCTATATGAAACCTTTGATCAGAAGGTGGAGCAGATGCTGGTTCAGCCCACGTTTATCACGATGCATCCAGTGGATGTTTCACCGCTGGCCAAGCGCTCTGCAAAATTCCCGCGCCTGACCGAACGGTTTGAGCTGTTCATCTGCCATAGCGAAATGGGGAACGCCTTTTCCGAGCTGAACGATCCCATCGATCAGCGGCAGCGGTTCCAGAAGCAGATGGAGCTGCGCGCCGGAGGCGATGAAGAGGCGGGCATGATGGACGAAGATTTCATCACAGCTCTTGAATACGGCATGCCGCCGACTGGCGGGCTGGGGATCGGCATCGACCGCTGCGTGATGCTGCTCACCGGCGCCGATTCCATCCGCGACGTCATCCTGTTCCCCACAATGAAGCCTCTGGACTAAAAAATCCAGTAAAATCAAGGGTTTTCGGCATCTCAAATCCGAGTTGACAACAAATTGACAACAATTTTTCATATAATTTTGAAGAATTGTGAAGCAGA
>CALXGQ010000003.1 GCA_944387895.1 uncultured Clostridia bacterium | reverse complement strand
CTATAAGCAAATTTTCTTTCATATAAGTCACCGCCTTTTATTGTATTATAGCAAAAATCTAAGGTAAAATCAATTATTCATTATTCATCAGCGCAAGCGATTTCATCATTCAATATTCATTGAAAATTCTGTCGAATGAATGATGAATATTGAATAATGAAAAATGAATAATACAAAACGAAAATCCTGCCGACAAGAATCGACAGGATTTTCGTTTTGGCGGAGAGAGGGGGATTCGAACCCCCGAACGGGTTTAAGCCGTTACACGATTTCCAATCGTGCGCCTTCGACCAGCTCAGCCATCTCTCCAAACTGCTTGATTAGTATACAACACATCCCGGTAAAAGTCAAGCAGTTTTTTAGCAAAGAACGAAGTCCTTTTGCGGCTTTCTCCGGGGGCGCGTCAACCGGGGCGGAGCGCGCCCGCTTTGCCCGGCCAAAAAAATCCCGGCGGCAGACCCCGCCGGGCAGATCAGTAAGCGGTTCTTTTTTCAGCGCATTTCCCGGCCGTCCGTCCGCTGAAAGCAAAGCCGCCGGACAAGCCCCAGCTTCACCGGGATCCCGGCGCCGTTAAGCCCCTCCGCCAGATAGATCGGGCTGAGGGATCGCTCGTTGCCCGCCGCGATGGAAGCGGCGAGCACCACGCCGCCCTCCCCCGCTTCGACCGAAAGGGTTCGGATATAGGCGCCCAGCTCCACCTCCTGCTCCGATCGCTTGGTTTTTTTCAAAACCGTAAGGGGCCCGGCAAAGGCACGCTGAATCTCCTCCGGGCAGGCGGCCGTTTCAAGCTCCACCCGATAAGACGCCCAGGCGATTTGCTTAAAGGAATCCTCCGGCGGATAGATTTCCGCTATTTTCAGACATTCCGGAAAGGCGGCCTTCAGCGCCTCCGGATCAAAATCGGCCGTCACCCGAAAATCAAACAGTTCTCCCTCGCTCTCAAAGCCCAGCGAAAGAGGCTGCGCAAAAACGCAATAGGGATGCGGGCTGAATCCGCCGGTGCTCCAATACGGGATCCCGCTGCGGCGCAGCGCCCGCATCACCGCCCGGTTCAGATCCAGATGAGAAAAGTAGACGGCGCTCCCCTTTTTACTGAAACGCGCCCGCATATCCTTAAACATCGCACTTCCTCCCCAGCAATCTGTTGGCGCCGCATCCGGAGCAGCGCTCCCTGCAGTTGGGCGTCGTCTGCGCCTCATAGCTGCGCTGCGCTTCCCGGATCAGATAGTCCTTTGAAACGCCGATATCAATAAAATCCCAGGGCAGGATCTCCTCAAAGGAACGCTTGCGCAGGGAATAGAAATTCCCGTCCACCCCGGTTTTTTCAAAGGCCTCCAGCCAGCGCTCATAGCTGAAAAACTCCGTCCAGGCGTCCAGCCGCCCGCCATGGGCCGCCACATAGGCCAACACCGGCGCAATCCGCCGGTCGCCCCGGGCCAGGATCGCCTCGATCAGCGAGATCCGGCACTCATGATAGCTGAGAGATACCTGCTTCTTGCGGATCCGGCTGTAAAGATATTCCTGCTTGCGGCGGATCTCCTCTTCGCTGTTCTGCGCCTCCCATTGAAAGGCGGTAAAGGGTTTTGGAATAAACGTCGCCAGACTGATGGCGATATGGATATAACGATTTCGTTTTTCCTTTTCCGTATCGTAGAAATAGCCGAGGATCTTATCCGCCATGGAGTGGATCGCATCCAGATCCGCGTCCGTTTCCGTGGGCAGCCCCATCATAAAATACAGCTTCACCGAGGAATTGCCGTTTTCAAAAGCGATGCGGCAGCTGCGCTCGATATCCTCTTCGGTGACGTTTTTATTGATCACGTCCCGCATCCGCTGGCTTCCCGCCTCCGGCGCGAAGGTGAAGGTCGATTTTTTCACGCCGGTGATCTTGGCCGCCAGTTCCTTGGAAAAATTATCCGCCCGGAGCGAAGGCAGAGAAAGATGGATCCCCCGCGGCTCCGTATAGCAGATCAGCTTGTCCACCAGCGTTTCGATCTCCGGATAGTCGCTGGAGGAAAGCGAGCAGAGGGAAAGCTGCTCATATCCGGTATTCTCCAGCAGCGTGCAGGCGTCGCCGACCAGCGTTTCCGCCGATTTGCACCGGATCGGGCGGAAAAGCATCCCCGCCTGACAAAACCGGCAGCCGCGGATACAGCCGCGGAACAGCTCGATCGTCACGCGGTCATGCACCGTTTCGGAAAAGGGGATGATCTGGGTTTTGGGATAATACACCCGATCCAGATCCCCAATGATCCGCTTGCGCACCACCGGAGGAACCCCTTCCCGCCGGGGTTTGAAGGAGCGGATGGTGCCATCGCTGCCGTAGGTTGTTTCATAAAGAGAAGGCACATAAAACCCCTCCATCCGGGCGACCTCGTAAAGGAACTCCTCCCGGCTCCAGCCTTTGCGCCGCGCCTCCCGGAGCTTATCGGTCAGCTCCGGGAGCGCCTCTTCTCCTTCTCCGATGCTGAAAACGTCGAAAAACGGCGCCAGCGGCTCCGGATTATAAGCGCAGGGGCCGCCGCCCACCACGATGTTTTTCAGCCCGGTACGCTCCGCAGCCAGCAGCGGGATCCCGCCCAGCGCCAGCATATTCAGCACCGTGGGATAGCACATCTCATATTGCAGAGTGAACCCCACAAAATCAAATTCATCCAGAGAGGTGCGGCTCTCCAGCGTATAAAGGCGGATCCCCGCCTCCCGCATTTTTTCCTCCATATCCGGCCAGGGCTGAAACGCCCGCTCACACCAGGTGCCCTCCTGCGCGTTGAGGGCGCCGTAAAGGATCCTGAGCCCCAGGTGCGACATCCCGATATCGTAGATATCCGGAAAGCAAAAGGCGAACCGAACGTCCACCTCTTTCAGGTTTTTCAGCGTCTGCCCCAGTTCCCCGCCGACATACCGCGCCGGCTTTTGAACCTGCAAAAGCAGCTCCCGCATCTCATCCAGATTATACGTCATTTCCATTCTCCTTTATCAGCAGGATCAAATATAAGCTGATCAGCAAAAGCGAAATATTATACCCGCTGCTCAAAAACTGCAAAAAAGAAAGCGCCAGCAGCGGCAGAAGAAAGATCAGACCCACCGCCTGCGAAATACGCCGCTGCACCGGAAGGGGGCAGAGCAGCGCAAGGGCCGCCCGCAAAACCCGGCCGCCGTCCAGCGGCATGATCGGCAAGAGGTTGACGGCCGCCAGCCCGACGTTTGCATAGCAGAAAAACCATGCCCCACCGTCCCGAAGCCAGGCGGAAAGACCAAAGGCCGCCGCCAGGATCAGGTTGACCAGCGGCCCCGCCAGCGCCGCCACGATTTCGCCGCCGTAGGAAAGCCCGTTCACAGCAAGACCAAAGCCTTGTCCGCCGCCTGAAAATCCTCGAATCCCGCCGCCCAGCAGGCAGACGGCGGCAATATGCCCCAATTCATGCAGCAGGGAAAAAAGCAGGATCCAAAGGGGCGCAAAGGAGCCCTCGATCAACACATACGCAACCCCCAGCAGAACCGGAAACAGCGAGAATCTAACCCGCCTCATTCTGATCCGCAAGAGCGTCGTCCACCGTCTGCTTTACCTCGGAATCCTCCTGAGGACTGAAAACAGCGGCAACATCCTCTTTCCAGCTTTGCAGCGTCTGCTCAACGGCGCTGCCGGTGAAATATTGATCCACCCATTCCGGATGCTCGGTCTTGAGATAAAATCCGCCCGCCGCCAGAAAAAGCAGAATGATCAGCAGCGTAATGAAAACAGAGCCTCTCTTCCGCTCCGGCTCCCGATACTGCCCTTCCCGCTCCATCCGGCGCATCTCCCGCAGGGAATCTCTATGGTAGTCTTCCATTTTTCTCATCTCCTTTTTATATAAAGGTATGAGAAATCCGCGGCCGGTAGAAGTAAAACCTCCGTCTTTTTCATCTGCGGCGGCGCACCGGGCGGGCAAAGCGCGCCCCGCGCCTGAAATCCAGAACTATTATACCGGCTCCCCGCGAAAAAAGCAAGCCCTTTCCACCCGGCTTCGATTTCCTTTGCCGCCCCGAAGCGGAAATATTGCTATTTGAAGCAAACAATGTTATACTTAATTAAAGAAACTAACAGCAGGAGGGATATACCGTCATGAACTATACCGTTCTTGTTGTCGACGACGAGCAGGATCAGCGCCGGGCGCTGATCGAAAAGGTGGACTGGCATGCCGCCGGTTTTGAAGTTATCGGAGAAGCGGAAAACGGCGTGGAGGCGCTGGACGTCATTGAAACGCTGGAGCCGGATCTGATTCTCACCGATATCAGGATGCCGATGATATCGGGGCTGGAGCTTGCCGCCCGGGTAAGAGAGCTGCGGCCCGCCACCCAGATCGTCATCCTGAGCGGCTACGACAGCTTTGAATACGCGCAGACCGCCATCAACTATAATATCATCCGCTATCTGCTGAAGCCCATCTCCTCGGCGGAGCTATCGGCGGAGCTTTTTGAGATCCGCCGCCGCATGGACGAGAGGCTGGCGGACGTGCTTTCCACGCACTCGGAAAACCTGCAAAAACAGCTGCACAGCCTTTCGATCGATGAGTTTTTGCTGCCCCTCATGCTGGGCAGCAGCGAGGAGCAGCCGGACGACCAGGAGCTTTTCAGCCGTTCCGAAGAGCTGGGGATCATCCGGAGCGAAACCAGGCCGCGGTTTTGCGTGCTGGTATCCAAATTCAAAAATGCCGACGATGTTTCCTGCACCGGCAAGGAACACGCCGAATTTATCGACGCGATCATCGCGCGCTATATGCATTCCGAAAGCTTTGTGGCCTACGGCAGAGCGGTCACGCTGGTGGTGACGGAAGGGGAAGGCGCCCTTTCCAATCTTCTGGAGCTGCCGCTGAAGGAAATCGTGCAGACCGCCAAGCGGATCCGCAACGAGCGCTGCACCATCGGCGTCAGCCGGGAGTTTTCCGCCCTTTCGGAGTCCTCCAGCGCCTATTTTCAGGCGATAACCGCCAGGCGCTATACTTCCGACGGCGCCGGCGAGGTGCGTTTCATCAACGATCAGGAGCGGGACGGCGAGCTGGAAATCGACCGCGTGGAAAAATCCGCCCTGCGCCTGGAGCAGCTTCTGAAGGTGGGCGGCGGGGAATCTCTGGAGGCGTTTATCAACGAGCTCTATGAAAACAATACGCCGGAAAACGCCAATCTCCTCGTGATGCAGCTGATCGCCACCGTTTACCGGGTCGTCGGCGCCGCCGCCGATAAAAAATCCCTGCTGGAGCTCTTTTCCACCAATCCGATCTTTGCGCGGCTGACCTCCTACGCCAGCGAAAACGTCATGAAAAACGATCTTCTTTCCTTCTGTGAAAACGCCAAGGCGCTGATTGCCCAGTCCCAGCGCCGGGATACGGAGATCCTCTGCGACAAGGTGGTTCAGATCATCGATGAAAACTATGGCGACGACGCCCTTTCCCTCACCGGAGTCAGCAATCTTCTGGCGGTGAGCCCCAATTACCTGAGCGCGCTGATCAAAAAGACCCGAAAAAAGAATTTCACGACCCTGCTGACGGAAAAAAGAATGAAAGCGGCCTACGATATGCTGGTCTGCACCAATATGAAGGTGCTGGAAATCTCCGAAAAATGCGGCTACAACGACCAGCATTACTTCAGCTACTGCTTCAAAAAATTCTATGGCGATTCGCCCAATAAAATCAGAAGCGTCCACCGAGGTGACAACCCATGAAAAGAAAACGGCGGTTCACAATCAGCCTTTCCGCCCTCAGCATCCTTTCCATCGCCGCCGCGGCGGCAACGGCCGCGACGGTCTGCATCGCCATCTTCTCTTCCGTATACAGCCGGTCGCTCATGAGCGACGCCGCGGTAAGCTCGGAGCAAAACATCCAGCAGACCGTCCTGGCAATGGACAATTATATTTACGGGATCAAAAATCAGCTCACCCAGATCATCGCTTCCATGGAAGGCTATGAGGATCCCGCAAGCTTTTCGGAGGATATCGCGATCATTCCCCACACCCAGAGCGATATTTACGCCATAACCATCTACGACGCCCAGGGCGGCATCATCACCTGCGCGGGAAGCAGCGCGGCGCTGAAGGAAGAGATCCGCAGCAACCTTTCCTTCGACGCCCGGCTCTTTGAAGCGGCGGAGGATTTTGCGTTTTTAAGCCCCCATGTCCAGAATATGTTTGAAGGGGAATATCCCTGGGTGGTCACGCTGGCCTCCGAGATCAAAACCCCGGCCTTCGGCAACGCGCGGTATATCGCCGTTGATTTCCGTTTCTCGGAAATCGCGCGGTATATCGATAACGTGGGGATCGGCCGGCATGGCTACTGCTATATCACCGATCAGGAGGGCAATATCGTCTATCATCCCCAGCAGCAGGTGATCTTCTCCGGCCTCAAGCAGGAGGACAGCCGCGCCATCAACGCCCTCTCCGACGGCGTGCATATGGAAAAAGACATCATCTATACCCTCGGCTCCACCTACGACGAACTTTGGCGGATCATCGGCGTCAGCTATACCGACGAGCTAGAGATCGAGCGCCGCTCGCAGATCATCATCAGCGTCATCATCTCCTTTTTCTTCTGCGCGCTGATCGCTTTTATCGTGATGCTCCTTTATTCCAAGATCGTCAATGCGCCGGTGCTTTCCCTGATCAAAGCTATGAAACAGTTTGAAAAACATACCGGTGATTTTCACTATAAAGGCGGCGGGGAAACCGTCAAGGAGCTTCAGGCTCTCTCCGGCTCCTTTGCCCATATGGCCGTTACCATCCAGAACCTTGTTGAAACCGTCCATCAGGAGGAAACCGCGCTGCGCAAAACCGAGCTCAAGGCGCTTCAGGCGCAGATCAATCCGCATTTCCTTTATAATACGCTGGATTCCATCCAATGGATGTGTGAACAGGGAAAAAATGAAGAGGCCACCCGCATGGTGGGCGCCCTTGCCAGGCTCTTCCGGATCAGCATCAGCAAGGGGCGGGAGCTGATCACCATCAAAGAGGAATTAAACCACGCCGAAAACTATCTGATCATCCAAAGCTACCGCTACCGCAACCAGTTTTCCTACCGCTTCGACTTGGAGCCCGGGCTTGAAAACTATCTCTGCAATAAAATAACCATCCAGCCCCTGATCGAAAACGCCATCTACCACGGGCTGGACAGAATGGTGGAGCAGGGCGAGATCGTCATATCCGTCAGGCAGGCGCCGGACGATGAAAAGGATATTCTGATCACCGTCAGCGACAACGGCGTCGGCATGACCCCCGAGCAATGTGAAAAGATCCTCAAAAAAGAGCGCAGCGACACAAGCGGAATCGGCGTTAAAAACGTCAACGACCGCCTGAAAATATATTTCGGCGAGAAATACGGGCTTTTTATAAAAAGCGAACTCGACGTGGGGACCTCTGTCACCGTGCGCATCCCGAAGGTTGAAAAGGAGGCGGCATATGCTCTGTAAAAAAATAACGGCGCTGCTGATCTGCCTGGCTCTATCCGCCGGGCTCTGTTCCTGCGCCAGCACCGGCGACAGATTGTATATCGCCGTGATCGTCAAATCCGTGAACTCCGATTTTTTCGGCAGCCTGAAAAAAGGCGTTGAAACGGCGGCGACGGAATATAACGTCGACATCACCTTTGAAGGCCCTGAAAACGAGGAGGACTACATCACCCAGAACACCCTCATCGAAACCGCAGTCCAAAACGGGGCGGACGCGATCCTTTTATCGGCGATCAATTATGAGAAATCCGCCGCCGCGGTCAATGAGGCGGCCAAAAACGGCGTTAAAATCATCGCCATCGACAGCACCGTCAACTCCCCTGCAATCAGCCTCTTCATCGGAACCGACAACAAAGAAGCAGGCAGAACCGCCGCCAGAGCCGCCACCGCCGGCTTCTCTGAAATGACCGAGATCCATATCGGCCTGCTCAATTATTTTGAAAGCACCGAAAACGGCATGCAGCGGGAAGAAGGCTTTCTTGAATATGTCAACAGCCTCTCCAACGCCAGGATCGCGGCTTCGGTCAACGTGAACAGCAACATCGAAAGCGCCACGGCGGGAGCGGTGAAGATGCTCCGGGAGAATCCGGAGATCAACGTGCTGGTCGGATTCAACGAATGGATGTCCCTGGGCGTGGGCTATGCCATTGAGCAGCTCGGCCTTTCAGAGCGTGTCAAAGGCGTTGGATTCGATGCAAATCCGATATCGGTGGGGATGCTGGAAACCGGAGAAATGGACGCTCTGCTGGTGCAAAACCCCTTTGCCATCGGCTATCTGGGCGTGCAGAAGGCCGCGGAACTGATCGACAGCAAATTGACCGAAAACGACCCGATCTACACCTCCGTGACCGAAGTGACAGTCGAAAACCTTTTCGACGCCGACATTCAGAAAATCATTTTCAGCTTCAGCTGATCTCCCGGCGCGGCCGAAGTCTGCCGAAAAGCGCAACGCCCTTCCCCGCTTCGGCGCCGCCGATTTTCCGGCATGGCTGGGCCTGCTGCGTAGTGCATCGCCATTTCATCGTTTTTCCCCGGCGTGGCCTTTCCACCCCGGGCACAACCTTTCCACCCCGGGCGCGGTCTTTTCAGACCGCGCCCGGGGTTTTCTTTCCACGGCGCCGCATCCTCCCTGTTTCCGGCGCTTTCAGGAAACCGCTGTTTTTCCCCGCCGCCCTTGCTTTTATGAGTATTTTTTACCATTAAACTCAAACATATGATAAATTTTTATACATTTTCCATAAGAAATTGCATTTTATTTTTGCGCCGAAATCCATATAATGATAACGACGACAGAAAAGTCGCAAAAATAAAGGAGGAATACAAGTATGAAAAAGCTATTGGCAATTCTGATGGCGATCGTCATCGTCCTTGGGCTCGCAGCATGCGGAGGCACCGCGGAAGGCGAAATATCCGTTTTCTATTATAACTTCGGCGATACTTATATTTCAAGCGTCCGCACCGCCATGAACAAGATCTTCGAGGACGCCGGCCTCAACTACAACAACTACGACGGCAACGGCAACCAGACCACCCAGACCGAGCAGGTAACCACCGCTCTTGCCAAAGGGTCCCGGCTGCTCATCGTCAACGTTGTTGACACCGGCTCCAACGACGCCGCGCAGAACATCGTGAATCTCGCGAAGGAAAAGGACGTTCCGGTCATTTTCTTCAACCGTTCGGTGGATGAATCTGTTGTAAGCAGCTACGACAAGTGCACCTTTGTTGGAACCGATTATGAGATGGCCGGCCATATGCAGGGCGAGATGATCGGCGAGTATCTTCTGGAGAACTACGACGCCGTGGATCTCAACGGCGACGGCCAGATCAGCTACGTCATGTTCAAGGGTCAGGAAGGCAATGCCGAGGCCATTGCCCGCACTCAGTATGGCGTTGAGGATGCAAACAAGCTGCTCACCGAAGCAGGAAAACCCGAGCTGGTATTCTATGATTCCCAGAACACCAACAAATATCTGGTCGACCAGAGCGGTAACTGGTCCTCTTCGGCCGCTACCGACTATATGAACACCATTCTCAGCCAGTACAGCGAAGCCAACAACAACATGGTAGAGCTTGTCATCGCCAACAACGATGAAATGGCTCTGGGCGCCATCTCTGCTCTGCAGGGCGCAGGCTACAACAACGGCACCGGCAAAACCATTCCGGTATTCGGCGTTGACGCCACCGAAGCCGCTCAGACCATGATCCAGGAAGGCAAGATGACGGGCAGCA
The DNA here is from genome assembly GCA_944387895.1 of uncultured Clostridia bacterium. Lineage (GTDB taxonomy): Bacteria > Bacillota > Clostridia > Oscillospirales > QAKW01 > QAKW01. The sequence goes on along the minus strand of CALXGQ010000003.1, from coordinate 7,593 downwards.
TCAAGCAGGACGCCGACGGTATGGCGAAAGCCATCACGACCATCTGCCAGAACTACCTCAACGGCAGCGATGTCTTTGCCTCTATCGATGAGGAAAACATTGTGGGCACATGGCGTGTCAACATCCCCTACGGCGTATACACCGGCGAATAATTTTGAAAGAAATCAGAGCAGGGCAGCCGCACCGCAAGGAGGGCTGCCCTCCTGATCAAAAACAAGCATAACGGACAGGAGCGGTATCCAATGAGCAAAAAAGAAAAAACGATTGAGCATGTCCGGCAGGAAAATGAGCAACCGGTTCTTCTGCGCATGGAAAACATCGAAAAAACCTTTCCGGGCGTCAAGGCGCTCGATAAAGTAAATCTCACGGTAAAAGCGGGGACCGTTCACGCGCTGATGGGCGAAAACGGAGCCGGAAAATCCACGCTGATGAAATGTCTTTTCGGTGTTTACAGCAAGGACAGCGGAAAGATTTTCCTTGAGGGAAAAGAGATCAATTTCAAAAATTCCCGGGAAGCGCTTGAAAACGGCGTAGCAATGGTTCATCAGGAGCTGAATCAGGCGCTCAAGCGCAACGTCATGGACAATGTCTGGCTGGGGCGGTTCCCTACCGTCGCCAAAGGGATCCCCATCACCAGCGAGAAAAAAATGTATCAGGCGACAAAAGAAATCTTTGAAAAACTCGAAATAAACGTAGATCCCAAAACGGTTATGAGCCGGATGCCGGTTTCCCAGCGGCAGATGGTCGAGATCGCAAAAGCCGTTTCATATAATTCAAAAATCATCGTTTTCGACGAACCGACCTCCTCGCTGACAGAGGAAGAGGTGGAGCATCTTTTCAAAATCATCCGGATGCTGCGGGATCAGGGCTGCGGGATCATCTATATTTCCCATAAAATGGCCGAGATCCTGCGGATCTCCGACGAGGTCACCATCATGCGGGATGGGAAATGGATCACCACCAGGGAGGCCGCGGGCCTCACCACCGATGAAATCATCAAACATATGGTCGGCCGGGAGCTGACCAATCTATATCCGCCCAAAACCAACGAGATCGGCGACGTCCTTCTGGACGTCAAGGAGCTTACCGCGCTGTGCTCCAAGCTGCGCGACGTTTCCTTCTCCGCCCGCCGCGGCGAGATCCTGGGCGTAGCAGGGCTGGACGGTTCCGGAAGAACGGAGCTGCTTGAAAACATCTTCGGCGTCGCCACAAGGAAGAGCGGAAAGCTCTTTCTGGACGGCAAGCAGATCCGCAACCGCAACTCCCGGGAGTCCATCAAAAACGGCTTCGCCCTGCTCACCGAGGAGCGGCGCGCCACGGGCATTTTCAGCATCCTGAACATCCGGGAAAACGCCACCATCTCCAGCCTGAAAAAATGCAGGTTCGGGCCGTTTCTCAGCAAGCAGAAAATGAAAAAGAGCACCGATTGGTGCATCGAATCGATGCGGATCAAAACGCCCAATCAGGAAACCAAGATCCGCTCTCTTTCCGGCGGAAACCAGCAAAAGGTAATCCTCGGGCGCTGGCTTCTCACGGAGCCGACGGTGCTGCTGCTGGACGAGCCGACAAGAGGAATCGACGTCGGCGCAAAATATGAAATCTATGAGCTGATCATCAACCTTGCGGCCAAAGGCAAGACGGTGATCATGGTATCTTCCGAAATGGCCGAGCTGCTGGGCGTTTGCGACAGGATCCTGGTGATGTCGGGCGGCAGGCTTGCAGGAGAAGTAAACGCCGCGACCACGTCGCAGGAAGAAATAATGGCGCTGGCCGCCAAATACGCGTAAGAGTACAGGGGGTTCAATACATATGTCAGCTGCACTAAAAAGAAAAGGCCAGCTTTCCAGCCGGATCGAGGAATTCAAAGCCAAATCCGGCGCGGATAAGCGCAGGGCGATTGTGGATCTGCTTTTCAATAACGCAATGTATATCATCATCGTTATCGCGATCATTTACATTGCCATTCAGGTTCCGGCCTTTCTCTCCACTTCGTCCATCATCAATATCATTTCTCTGACAGCCGCAAAGCTGCCGATCGCCCTTGGCATCGGCGGAGCGATCGTTCTGACCGGAACCGATATTTCGGCCGGCCGGTGCGTCGGACTGACCGCCTGTATTTCGGCGGCGCTCCTTCAGATGACCGGGTATACCAATAAGATCTTTCCGGATCTTGAAGTCATGCCCTTGTGGATCGTGCTTCTGGCGGTGATCGCCGTCGGCGCGGCCGTCGGGCTGGTAAACGGATTTTTTGTGGCAAAATTCAAGCTTCATCCGTTTATCGTCACCCTTTCCACCCAGCTTATCGTCTACGGTCTGATTCTGATGTTCCTGATGATCGGCGACAACAACGGTCAGACCCTTTCCGGGCTCGACGCTTCCTACACCGAATTTGTCAAGGGCACCCTCTTCCGGATCGACGGCGTTGCGGTGCCGAAATACGTTCTCTACGCCATTATTCTCACGGTGATCATGTGGATCGTCTGGAATAAGACCAAATTCGGGAAAAATATGTTCGCCGTGGGTTCCAACGAAGAAGCGGCAAATGTTTCGGGCGTCAATGTTTTCTGGACGATCGTCATCGTCTTTGTCATCGCCGGCGCCATGTATGGCATCACCGGCTTCATCGAGGGCGCGCGCATCGCTTCCTGCTCGGCCAATACCGGCCTGAACTATGAATCCGATGCCATCGCGGCCTGCGTTATCGGCGGCGTTTCCTTTGTCGGCGGTACCGGAAAGATCAGCGGCATCGTCATCGGCGTATTCCTTTTGCAAATCATCTTTGTGGGACTGAACTTCCTTTCGGTCGATCAGAACCTGCTGTATGTCATCAAAGGTATGATCATCCTCGTTGCCTGCGCCATCGATATGCGAAAGTATCTGGCCCGCAAATGATCCAATTGTTCCTGTTCCGTATCGGGGAAAGGCGGTGAATCCGTGGAAGAAAAGAATCCTGCGGCCGGAGCGGAAGAGCTCCAGAAGATTCCGCCCAAAAAAGGCGGGCTTTATGCAAAGGTCAAAATGTCGGTCCGGTCGGCAAACATCCTTGTCGCCGTGCTGATCGTTGCGATGATCGCAGTTACGATTTATATCCTCAATCATAACGGATTTACCGTTGAATTTGACACCAACGGCGGTTCTCAGATCGAAAGCGTGAAGGTCATGCATTCGGAGTTCGTGCCCGAAACGGCCGATCCCGTCAAGGAGGGCTGGGTGTTTACCGGATGGTATACCGATCCGGACTGCACCGTAAGCTTTGATCTTGAAACCGATCCCGTTACGGGCAGTATGACGCTGTATGCCGGCTGGAAAAAAGCCGGATCCTGAGCCGGCTCTGCCGCCGGCGGCAAACAGGAGGGGGAAAGCCTTCGGGCCTTCCTCCTCCTGTTCGTCGTCCTGTGCAGCAGGGTTCTGCTGCAGCGCAGCAATGGAAAAAACGGTTCTTTATTCCGGTTTCTTGCAATTTTTCTTTACATTGAAGAAGAATCGGGTTATAATATAAAAATAATGACGATAAGGAGCGATGGAATGATCAAGGTTCTCACCATTATGACCGATGCCACCTTGGGCGGGGCCGGGCGGGTTCTTTTGCAGGTTCTGCGCTGTCTGGATCGAAGCAGATTCGATATGGTCGTGGCCGCGCCCTCCGAAAGTGCGCTGATCCCGCTGGTGGAGGAGCTGGGCTATCGGGTGATCGCAACCGAAAAGGGGCACGACCGCTCCTACGAGCGGGGCGCAGTCAGAGAGTATAAGCAGATCATCCGGGCCGAGAAACCGGATATCGTGCATACCCACTCCTCTCTGGCCGGCAAGCTGGCCGCCTGGCAGGCGGGCGTCAAGAGCCGGATCTACACCCGGCACTGCGTTTTCGATCCGCCCCGGCGCCTGACGCGCTTCCCCTTCAGGCAGCTTAACGGACTGGCCGACAACATTCTTTCCACGGCGATTATCGCCGTGGCTTATGCCGCGCGGGACAATCTGACCGATACCGGGATCGATCCGAAAAAGATCACGGTGATCATCAACGGCGTGGAACCGCTCCGGGCGTTATCGCCGGAGGAAAAGCTGCGTTTTCGCCAGGAACTGGGCATCGCCCCGGAAGAAACGGTCTGCCTGCTTTCCGCCCGAATGGAACCGTATAAGGGTCATGCCTATCTGCTGGAAACGGCAAGGCTGTTAAAGGACAAGCCGATCCGGTTCATTCTGATGGGCGACGGCAGCTGCCGGGAGGAGCTGGAGCGCAGCGTCCGGGACTTCGGCCTGGAAGAAAAGGTGCTGTTCACCGGGTTTCTTCTGGACGTGGTTCCATACTGCAATATTTGCGATATTGTTCTCAATTGTTCCTATGGCACCGAAGCCTCCTCCATCGCCCTGGCGGAATGTATGAGCCTGGGCAAGCCGGCGGTCGTCACCGATTTCGGCGGCAACCCCTATATGATCACCGAGGGCGTAAACGGAACGATCGTGCCTCAGAAAGATCCCGAAGCCATGGCGGAGGCCATCCGGCGGCTGACCGGCGATCCGGCGCTTTACGATCGGCTCAGCGCCGGCGCGCTGGCGGAATATCAGAAAAAATTCAATGCGCGGGCCATGACCGCTCAACTGGAAGCCCTTTATGAGCAGCAGATCCACAGCAGGAAAGGAATCAAAAAATGAAAATCAGAATTGGAATTGCAGGTTACGGAAATCTGGGGCGAGGCGTTGAAAATGCGCTTTGCACCAGCAGCGATATGGAGCTGGTCGCCGTATTCACCCGGCGGGATCCCGCCGGCGTAAAGACCAGAACCGGCGTACCCGTTTATCCCATGGCCGAAGCGCCTGCCATGAAGGATCAGATCGACGTTATGATCCTTTGCGGCGGAAGCGCCAACGACCTGCCGGAGCAGACGCCGGCTCTGGCGCAGTATTTCAACGTCATCGACAGCTTTGATACCCACGCCAAAATCCCGGAGCACTTTCAGGCGGTAGACGCCGCCTGCCGGAAAAGCGGCAAGCTCGGGATCATTTCCGTGGGCTGGGATCCGGGAATGTTTTCCCTCAACCGGGCATACGGGCAGGCGGTTCTGCCCAACGGCTCCGACTATACCTTCTGGGGCAAGGGCGTAAGCCAGGGTCACTCCGACGCCATTCGCAGAATCCCCGGCGTTTTGGACGCGCGCCAGTATACCATCCCCGTAGAGGAGGCGCTGAACCGGGTGCGCAGCGGAGAAAACCCGGAGCTTTCCACCCGTGAAAAGCACACCCGCGAATGCTTCGTTGTTGCTGCGGAGGGCGCCGATAAAAAGCAGATCGAGCAGGCAATCGTCACCATGCCCAATTATTTTGCCGACTATGATACCACCGTTCATTTCATCTCCCAGGAGGAGCTGGATCGGGATCATAAGGGGATCCCCCACGGCGGAATGGTCTTTCGCTGCGGCGCAACCGGCGCCAATGGCGAAAACAGGCATGTGATCGAATATAAGCTGACGCTGGATTCCAATCCGGAATTTACCTCCAGCGTTCTGACCGCCTATGCGCGGGCGGCATACCGCCTGCATCTTCAGGGGGTAAGCGGCTGTAAAACCGTTCTGGACATCGCCCCCGCGCTGCTTCATCCCGAAAGCGCCGAGGAGCTGCGCCGCAAGCTGCTGTAAGCCTGTCGCTTCACCGCGAAAAAGCTTGCATTTGCCGGAAAAGTATGGTATTGTTTACCTAAGCGGCGCCGGGGAGCAGCCCTCCCCTTTTACCGCTGTCCCGCATAAAACTCTTTTCAAAACAAAGGAGCAAACTATGGAAATTCTTTACAAAAATTTGCTGGCGTTTCAATGGGAACAGCTCGTGATGATTCTGATCGGCTGCCTGCTGATTTTCCTTGCGATCCGGAAGAAAATGGAGCCGACCCTCCTTCTGCCGATGGGCTTCGGTACCATTCTGGTCAATATCCCGGCATCCGACGCGCTGACCGGCCCCATCAAAGAGCTGTATGAAGCCGGTATTGCCAACGAGCTGTTTCCCCTGCTGCTGTTTATCGGCATCGGCGCCATGATCGATTTCGGGCCGCTGCTTTCCAATCCGATGCTGATGCTTTTCGGCGCGGCAGCGCAGTTCGGCATCTTCTTCACCCTGTGTATGGCGCGGATGTTCTTCTCCGAGATCGACGCCGCTTCCATCTCCATCATCGGCGCGGCCGACGGCCCCACCTCCATCGCGGTGGCAAACGTGCTGGGCTCAGAATATGTGGGCGCGATCACGGTGGCGGCCTATTCCTATATGGCTCTGGTGCCGATGATCCAGCCCCCGGTCATCCGCCTGCTTACTACGCGCAAGGAGCGGCTGATCCGGATGCCCTATGAGCAGGCCTCGGTTTCCAAGCTGACCCGGATCCTCTTCCCCATCGTCATCACCATCGTTGTTTCGGCGATCGTGCCCCAGGCCACTTCGCTGATCGGCTTTCTGATGTTCGGCAATCTGATCCGGGAATGCACGGTTCTGGATTCCCTTTCGGAAACGGCCCAGAAGGTTCTGGCCAATCTGATCACCATCTTCCTCGGCATCTCCGTTTCCTTTAATATGACCGCCGCCCAGTTCCTGAAGGTCGATACCCTGCTGATCCTGGGTCTTGGTCTGGTGGCGTTTATCGTCGACACCGCCGGCGGCGTGCTGTTTGCAAAATTCCTGAATCTGTTCATGAAGAAAAAGGTCAACCCCATGATCGGCGCAGCCGGGATCTCCGCTTTCCCGATGTCCGGACGAATCGTCCACAAAATGGGTCTGGCCGAAGACCCCCAGAACTTCCTGCTGATGCACTCCATCGGCGTGAATGTTTCGGGTCAGATCGCGTCGGTGGTCGCCGGCGGTATTATCCTCAGCTTCTTTGGGGCTTGAGTTAGGAGGACTGCATGATGAATCTGTTTTCTTTGCTGTTCGGCGGGTTTTACGCCTTGTCCGCGTCGGGAAACGCCGAAACCACGCTCACCTTTGAACCCGGCAATTTTGTGGATATGCTGGGCTATATGGGAAAAGGAATGCTGGTGATCTTCGTCATTATCGGCATCATCGTCGTCGCGACGCTGCTGATCAACCGGTTGTTCTCCCGTAAAAAATAAACCCTTTTGCAAAAAAGAAAAGCAGGCGGCAACGCATCTCTGTTGCCGCCTTTTTCTTTTTCCGCCGCCTGCCGCCCTTGCCCCTCCCGGCGGGGGAAGGAAAAAGCTTGACATTCCGCCCGGTTTGATTTATTATATAGAAGCTGGATTTTGCTCCGGTGCGGCAGTTTTTCTGCCGGTCGCTGCGCGCCGCTGTAAAGCGGCGGATTTTTCCCGCTCCGCCCTCCCGTTATTTGGCGGCGCGGTTGATTTTCATAAAACGCCCCCTTAGTTAAATGGATATAATAAACCCCTCCTAAGCGGCAGGCCGTTCGTTTCCTGGAGGGGCGGAAAATTGAATAGTTTTTGTATATGTCCCGGTAGCTCAGTAGGATAGAGCGGTCGCCTCCTAAGAATATGTTATAACGACCGCCTTTCGGGCAAAGGCGATTGACATTGAGTAAGTTTAAGACTAAAATTGAATAGATTTTAAAGATGTTTCCGTAGCTCAGCTGGATAGAGCGACCGC
>CALXGQ010000002.1 GCA_944387895.1 uncultured Clostridia bacterium | reverse complement strand
GATTCTCCTTATCACCGAACTTCATTCCGGTGATGCCCTCCATCTTATCGATGTACTCCATGATCTGAGCCTGAATTTCCGCGTTGATTTTGCGGCCGTCTTCATAATACTGCGTGCAGGCCTCGGTCGTCACCGTAAAGCCCTGGGGAACCGGCAGACCAATCTTGGTCATCTCCGCCAGGTTGGCACCCTTTCCGCCGAGCAGCTCACGCATGGTCGCATCACCTTCGCTGAAAAGGTAAACATACTTTTTGCTCATGTTGTTTTTTTCTCCTTTTTTATATTTTTTAACAGATAAGTAGGCGGGCGATCCGCAGGGTGCGGATTGCCAAATATTATTATATCATAAATATTACGATAGTAAACTATTTTTTTCCTTCTCCGAATATTTTCTTTAAATTTACCAAAATTTCCGGCAGAACGGCGCTTTTTACAGGGATTTTCACGGTTTTATGCGCTCAGTTTCTGCAAAAGCAGCACCGCGTCGGCAATGGAAACGCGCTGATCGTAGTTCATATCGCCGTCCATGGTTTCCACCGTTACGCCGGGACGCCCGACGAGAACCTGCAAAAGCAGCACCGCGTCGCTGATCCCCACTTCACCGTTGAGATTCACGTCGCCCGGCAGGGTGGGGGCAAAGGAACGGGTATTTTGCAGCATCGGATAATAGGTCATCCGCCATTTATCGGTAAAATTCAGCGCAGAGAACGAGGACGCCACGTTCATGGCGGAGCGGTCCAATGCGCCTGTCCTGGTCTTGGCGCTGCCCACGTTATAGGTGGTCAGCGCCTGGTCGTAGTAGCAGTTCGGCACAGAACCCATGCTGTGTCCACTAATCCCGCCGACCTGCTGCTCCGTGCCGCCCGCCGTGGTCACGGCGCCGAGATTGACGCTGCGTGAAATCATTCCGACGCTCAGATATCCGTTGCGCCCGGCAATGCCCCCCGCCCGCAGCAGCGCCAGGCTGCCGGGATCGGCGGACTCAACCGTTCCGTTGTTATAGCAGTCCGAAACCGTTTTCTTATTCCAGCCGCAGATGCCCCCGGCTACCCCTTCAGAGGGGCCGGACGCCTGCACCGCCGCATAGTTTGCACATTCCGAGATTGTGCCGGTATTTTCCCCGGCCAGCCCGCCTGCATAGGCGGTCAGCGCCGCACTTGCGCCGGTCACGCTGCCGCTGACACTACAGTTGGTGATGGTTCCGCTGTTGACCGCCGCAATGCCCCCCGCATAGGTATAGGCGTTGCCATAGGCATCGGTGCCGGAGGCCGAAACCTCCACGTCTGCCAGGGAAAGATTTTTGATCGTCCCTGCATTATAGCCGAAAAGCCCGCTCACCGCCGTGCCGGAAACCGCCGTTTCCGCCCGCAGCCCGAAGATCACATAGCCGTTGCCGTCCAGAACGCCGATGAAGGGGAAATCCTCCCCGCTGCCGATCGGCTCAAAATCGCCGGTCAGGGTGATATTGTCCATCAGGATATAGTTGCCGTCCAGATCCTCCCGGATCGCCTGCAGCCCGGCGGCGGTGCGGATCTCCACCGCCGGTTCCGCGGCGGAAAAGGGGATTCCTGCCAGCAGAAGCAGCGCCGCTGCCAGCATTCCGATTACTCGTTTCATTGTTTCTTCCTCCCGTTTATTCATAGTCCGGCAGCGCCAGCCGGTCGTAACGTGAAAGAAAGCCATAGAGTTTCCCGGCGATGAGCCCGGCTCCGCCGGGACGATCGCTTTCTATATTGATCGGCAGAACCGGATCGTGGAGCGACATCCGCACCAGAAACCAGCCGTCGCCGTCCTCCTTGCCAAACGTGACCCGAACCCCCTCGTAGTTCGGCTCCGCCAGCGCCCAGCCCTGCTCCCGGCAATACTGCTCCAGCTCCGCCAGCACGGCGGCGCCATATTCCTTAAAATCGCCGGCCCGGATCTCCGCCCGCAGCTCCAGCGCTTCGGCCGGCTCCGCCAGCCCTTCGATCAGCGAAAGCAGCGTTTTGCCCTCTTTTTTCCGCAGCGCCAGCTCCGCCAGCATCCGGGCGGCCAGATAGGAGCCGTCGTCCAGATAGTGATTCTCCTTCAGCGCGCCGTGGCCGCTGGTCTCCATCGCCAGAGGCGCCGAAACGCCGCTCTTCTCCAGCCGGATCGCTTCGTCGATCACCTTTTTATAGCCCCGCATATACCGGTGATGAACGCCGCCCCGCGCCTCGATAAACGCCGTCAGCCCCCGGGAGGTGACGGAATCCGTCACAATGGTGCAGCCGGGATGCTCCCGCAGCATCAGCGCCGCCGCCAGCGCGATCATCCGGTTTCGGTTGATCTCCGTGCCGTCCGCGGCCACGATGGCGGATCGGTCGCAATCGGTATCAAAGCAGATCCCCATATCCGCTCCGGCGCGCAGGGTCGCCGCCGCACAGGCGGCCATGGCCGCTTTATTCTCCGGGTTGGGGATATGGTTGGGAAAGGAGCCGTCCGGCTCCAGAAACACCGAGCCTTCCGTATCCGCGCCCAGCGGCGCAAGCACCTTTTCCACAAAAAAGCCTCCGGCTCCGTTGCCCGCGTCCACCACAACGCGCACCCCCTCCAGCGGCCGCTCCGCGCCGGTCTTGCGGCGCACCAGAGAAACCAGGCTTTCGCTGTAGGGCGTCATCAGATCAAAGGAAAGCACCGGGCCGGCGCTCCGGCTGGGGAAGAGGTCGTCCTCCGCCAGCCGGATCAGCGCCGAAACGTCCTCGCCGCTGATCCCGCCGTCCTTGGTAAAGAACTTCAGCCCGTTTTTATCGTAGGGGAGATGGGAAGCGGTAATCTCAATGGCGCCGTCGCAGCCGCTCTCCTCATAGTAGGTGGCGAAAAACATCGACGGCGTTGTCGCCAGCCCGCAATCCAGAACCCGGGCGCCCATGGAACAGAGCCCCCGGATCACCGCCCCCTTCAGGCTCTCGCCGGAAAGGCGCGGATCCCGCCCCACCGCAATGGTCGGCGGCACCGCGGCGCCCCGCTGCTCCAAAAACATAACAAAGGCCTTGCCCAAAATCTCCGCCCGGTCGGGCGTCAGATTGGCGCCTTCGCCCAGCGCCGTCCCCCGGATGTCCGTTCCGCTTTTTAATTCCTTCATTTTCCTATCTCCATTTCTTTCGTGGTCAGTTTTGTGATATCCCCGTAGACAGCCCAGCTTCCTGTCGACTGAAAGGTGCCGATATCCTCCGAAACATACAGCACCCCCTGCCGGTAGGCCAGCGGGATCACCGGCGTATACCGGTCGAAAACACCGGCATAGTCCTCCAGCGTCAGCGTTCCCTGCCGGTACCCGGCCGCCGCCTCTTCCAGCTCAGCGGAGGAAAAACCTCCGTAGTTGATCGCGCTGCCGGTGGTATAAAGGGCGGTGTTCAGCGTTCGCCCGGTTTTGACCTCCCCCAGATAAAGCTCGTATCCGCCCTCCGCCAGCTTCGTCTGGTATTCCTCCCGGGATACTACCAGCAGATTGATCTTGATCCCATAAAGGGCAAAGCTGTCCGCCACCGCCTGGGCGGCGTCGCGGTGGACCTCGCCGGCATTGGAAACCAGCAGGGTGAACCGGATCTGATTGCCGCCGCCATCCTGCAGGATATTATCCGCAAAACGCAGCCCCAGAGCCTCCGCCGCCGCTTCCTTTTCCGCGTCGGTCATCCCGGAGCCCTGCTGCAGCCCCGCCGCTTTGTACCAGCTCGGCTGGAAGGGATAGGCCGAGGCCTCCGCCTGACCCAGCAAAACATTTTCCACCAGCTTCTCCCGGTCGGTCAGCGCGCTCAGCAATCCCCTAAACTCCGGCTGCGCCAGCAGCCCGGATCCGCAGTTGATCCCCAGATAAAGCAGGTTGTCCCCCGGGTAGGTCTGCATCCGATAGGTCTTGCCGCTCACAAACACCTGCTCGCTCTCCGCCGTGGTAAAATAAACGTCCAGCAACCCGACGGAAAACATATTTTGCCGCTCCTTCTCCCCGGAAGGGCTCATCAGCCGGATCTCCGCGATCTGCGGCTGGGTGAAATAATGGGGGTTGGGCACCAGAATCTGTTCGCCGCCGCTTTCCGAAAACTGATATGGTCCGCACCCGGCCGTGCCGTCCTCCTGCATCACCGGGATGTCCAGACAGTTTATAAAATCCACGTCCTCCTCCCGGAGCCGGATGGTCAGGGTTCTTTCGTCTGCCGCGCGGCAGCTCTGAATGTTTTCAAGACGGCTGTAATAGGGCGAATCCGGCGTGCTCTGAATGGTTTTGATGCTGGCCGCCGCGTCCGCCGCGGTAACGGCCGATCCATCGCTGAACTTCAGCCCCTCCTTCAGCACCACCGTCGCTTCGGTGCCCTCCACCGTAACGCTCTCCGCCAGAACATACTCCGCCTCCAGCGCGCCGTTCAGCCGGATCAGCGGACTGTATACCAGCTTGAGCAACTCATGGTTCTCCCGGTTCGTCGCCGTCAGGGGATTGGTGTCCATGCTCTCATAAAAAATCATCGAGATATACGCCCGCGCCGGAAGAACTTCCCGTTCCTCCTCTTCGGCGCCCCCGTATGCCCCCAGCCGGTTCTCTTCCTCCGGCACAATCTCCCCGGAACAGCCCGCTCCGGATATCAGCAGCACCGCCGCCGCGATCCACAGAATGATCCGCTTCATCTCATCCCTCCCGCTATGGCCGCGATCAGGCTTCCACGCCTGCCATTTGTATACCGATGGGAATAATAATCAAAATTATTACAGAAAGTACATTCTTCTGCCGTATAAATATGGTCGTCCTGCAAGCCGGCCTGCCGCAGAACCAGCCGATTGGCCAGCCAGAGATCGATCAGCGCGTGGTCCTCCCGGCTGGGGGAAAAGGGGAGGGCGGAGCCAAACCGGCGGTCGAAAGCCGCCTGCACCTCCGGCCCCACCTCGAAGCAGCAGGGGCCGATGGAGGGGCCGATGGCCGCCAGAAGGTTCTCCGGACGGGCGCCCAGCGCGATCATTTTTTCCACCGCCGCCCCGGCGATGCCCCCTACCGTTCCGCGCCAGCCTGCGTGAACCGCGCCAACGGCGCCGGTAACGGGATCGGCCAGCAGAACCGGAACGCAGTCTGCGGTGAAGCAGACCAGCCCCAGCCCGGAAGCGTCGGTCACAAGCCCGTCGGTTTCCCGGAGCCTGCGGCAGCGCCCCTGATTTTTCCAGCTTTCATCCACCGTTTCCACATGGGCGGTATGGGTCTGATGGGTCAGCACCAGACTCTCAAAGGGGAGCCCGTTGGCCGCGCAAAAGCGGCGGAAGTTTTCATCCACCGTCGCTTCGTCTTCTTTCTGATAGGAAAAGCTCATTCCGGCCAGATACCCCCGGCTAACGCCGCCGTGGCGGGTCGAAAATCCGTGCCGCAGCCCTTCAATACCGTCCAGAGCGCGGCATTTTAGCGTCACAACGCCGTTTTTTTCTTCCCGATAGAACTCCTTCATCTGCTCCAGCCGTTTCCTTTCCCTGATCGTTAATTTTCATTATACAATATTTTTTCACGCCGTTCAAGAGCTATCCGATATTTTACAATTCATCTATTGCTTTTTTTCTTCCTATTATTTATAATAGAGAAAAAACGGAGAGGTTCGTTTTATGCGTCGATTTACTCATTTTTCCCGTCCCATCATCGTTTTTGCCGCCATTCTGCTGCTGATTCTGCTGCTTTATCTGGTGCTTTCCCTGGTCTGGCGGAGCGATGATCCCCAATACGCGCCGGACATTACCGGCGTGACCGCCGACGGAACTTCCCTTTTCTCTCTTTCGGACAACCGCGGAGAAACGGGAACGGTTCTGATTTTCTTTGATCCCGAAACCGGCAAGGCCGTGGAGCTGATGCAGCAGCTCTCCACCGCGGTTGAGGGCTATGAGGTGGACGTGGTGGCGGTAGCGGTCGGCGCCGAAAGCGTGGAAGGGGAGCTGGCTCTCATGGAGGAGCAGGCGGTGCCGGTTTTCTCCCACACCCTCTTTGATCTCGACGGCGCGATGGCGGAAACCTACAACATCAGCGCTGCGCCGATCACCTATTTTATCGACAAAAACGGCCTTGTGCAGGACGTTTTTATCTCCTCAATCAGCGAGAAATCGCTGCAAAAAGCGCTGGCGTCCATCGCCTGATTTCGCCATAAAAGAAACCCCTTGTCGGAATCTGACGAGGGGTTTTTCTTGCTTTTCCCCGGCAAAAGCCTTAGACTATAGTTGCAAGGAAGCGGAAGAGAAGGGGAGGACAAGCATGGCAAAAAACAAGCTCGGTTCACAGGAAGGCCTCCTGATGATCCCGGTGGATCAGATCCTGCCGGCCGCCCATCAGCCCCGCACGGTATTCGACGGCGAAGCGCTGCGGGAGCTATCGGACAGCATTGCCGCCCACGGCGTTTTGCAGCCCCTTCTGGTTCTGCGGGAAGGCGGACATTACCGGCTAATCGCCGGGGAACGGCGACTGCGGGCCGCCAAGAGCGCCGGGCTGAAGAAGGTGCCCTGCCTGCTCACCGTGAAGGACGTGGAGGAAGCGGCCAAGCTTTCCCTCATTGAAAACCTGCAGCGGGAAAACCTTTCCTTTTTTGAAGAAGCCGCCGCCTACCGGCGGCTGATGGAGGACTTTTCCCTCTCCCAGGCGGAAGTCGCCCGGGAGGTGAGCAAGGATCCCTCCACCGTTGCCAACAAGCTGCGGCTGCTCCGGCTCCCCATCAGCGCCCAGCTCCTCATTGCCAAAAACGGCCTGACCGAGCGTCACGCCCGGGCGCTGCTGCGGGTGGAGGATCAGGAGCAGCAGATGGAATTGCTGGAAGAAATCATCGATCAGGCGCTGAACGTCAAGGAAACCGAGGCGCTGATCGCCGCGGCGCTGGCGCCGAAAAAGAAGAAAAAGCGCGCCGGGCGGCTCTGCTCCGTCAAGGACATCCGCCTTTGCATCAACACCCTCAACCACACGGTTGCCACCTTAAAACAGGCGGGTATCAAACCGCAGACTCAAATCCACGAGGAGGAGCGGTTTGTTGAATATATTATTCGGATACCCAAAACATCCTAATCCCCTATACAGGCAGAGAGCATGCTTCCCCGGCGTGCTCTCTGTCTGTTTTTTGTTTCACGTGAAACAAAGAGCGCGCCGGACGTTTCACGTGAAACAAATTAATTTTCCGGAAAAAGACTTTTATTTTCCTGTTGTTTGTGGTACAATAAACATCATCGACATATGTAAGGAAGAGTTAGACGTGGGAAAAATTGTTTCCGTTACCAACCAAAAGGGCGGCGTGGGAAAGACGACCACCGCCGTCAGCCTCGCCTATCAACTGGCCGAGGAGGGGAAGAAGACCCTCTTTGTGGACATCGATCCCCAGGCCAACGGCACCAGCAGCTTTGGCATCAATAAACGCACCATCACCCGGTCGGTCTATGAAGTGCTGATCGGCAGCTGCGATATCCGGGAGGCGATCATCGCCACCCCCTATAAAAACGCCGACGTCCTGCCCACCAATATGAATCTGGCCGGCGCGGAGATCGAAATGGTTTCCATGGACAACCGGGAAGGGCTTCTCAAGGCGGCGCTGAACAAGGTGCGCCACCTCTACGACTATATCATCATCGACTGCCCGCCCTCCCTCTCGCTGCTGACCCTCAACGCCCTCACCGCCTCCGGCAGCGTTCTGATCCCGCTCCAGCCGGAATATCTGGCGCTGGAGGGGGTTTCCCAGCTTGTCAATACCATCAAGCTGGTCAAAAACCGCTATAACCCCGCCCTTTATATCGAAGGCGTGCTGCTGACGATGTACGACGGACGGATGAACGTCACCCTGCAGGTGGCCAACGAAATCAAAAAGTATTTCGGCAGCAAGGTGTATAAAACCGCCATCTGCCGGAATGTGCGCCTTTCCGAGGCGCCCAGCCACGGCGTCCCGGTTCAGGTCTACGACCGCTACTCCAAGGGCGCCCTGGCCTACCGGGAGCTGACCCGTGAATTTTTACAGAGAAACGAGGATGGCCTGTCATGAAAAAAGGTTTAGGGAAGGGGCTGGACGCCCTTTTTGCGGATAATCTGGTGGAGCTGGAGCAGGAGCAGCGGCCCGACGCGCTGCTGCGGCTCTCCCAAATCGAGCCGGATAAAAGCCAGCCCCGTAAGCATTTTGAAGAAGAAGCGCTGAACCAGCTGGCCGAATCCATCAAGGCCCATGGCCTGATCCAGCCGATCCTTGTCGCCCCCATCGGGGAGGATCGCTACCGCATCATCGCAGGGGAGCGCCGCTGGCGCGCCTGCCGGCTGGCGGGGCTGGAGGAAATCCCGGCGCTGATCCGGGAATATTCCCCCCGGAAAATCAGCGAAATCAGCCTGGTTGAAAATTTGCAGCGGGAGGATCTCAACCCCGTTGAGGAAGCGCTGGGCTACCGGAACCTGATGGAATTATACGGGATGACCCAGGAGCAGATCGCCGAAACCGTATCAAAATCCCGCCCGGCCATCGCCAACGCCCTGCGGCTGCTGGCGCTGCCGGAACCGCTGCTGGAGCAGCTCCGCTCCGGCGCACTCTCCGCCGGCCACGCCCGGGCGCTGCTCAGCGTGGAGGACGCCGAAGGCAGGCAGGCGCTGGCGGATAAGATCATCGCCGAGGGGCTCAGCGTCCGGCAGGCGGAAGAGCTGGCCAAAAAGACCAAAAAGGAAGAAAAAACCCATCCGGCTGCCGATCCCGCCGTGACTCAGGCGATCCGGGAGCTGGAAAACCGGGCCTCCGCCCGGGTGGGAAACAAGGTCACCATCCGCCATAAAAGCAATAACAAAGGAAAAGTGGAAATCAACTATTATTCCGTCGATGAGCTGGAAAAAATCATCGAGATCCTGGAAGGAGATTCCCAAAGATGAATAACGAAGATAAATCCAAGCTGAAGGAGCTCTGGGCCGCTGCCGGTCTGGAAGAACCCCAGCCCGGCAGTCTGAACGACGAACCTCCCGCCGCTTCTCCCGCCTCCGCCGGGGCAGATACCCCGCCGGAGCCCCAAAAATCGGAAAAAACAACCAAAAAGAAGCCCGAAAAAAAGGCGAAACACAAAAAATCCGCAGATCCGAAACAGCCGGAGTCCGAGCAGCCAACAGCTGAGCAGCCGGAGGACGCAAAAAAGCCGGATGCCGCAAAAAAGTCGGAAACCGCGGAAAAGGCGCCCGATCCGAACGCTCCGGAGGGAGCGGAACAATCCCCGCACACCGAAAAGAAAAAGGACATCAAATTCCTTGTGATCTATACGGTGGTATTCCTGATCGTGATTTCGGGGCTGATCGCAGGCAGCTATCTCATCACCTCCCGGATCCACAAGCAAATGGCGCAAAGCAACGAAGACCTGAATACCAGCCAATCCACCCTCACCAACATCCAAAACGAAAACGCCAAGCTCAGAGAGGAAAACGCGCTGCTGAAGGAAGAAAATGCCAACCTTCTGGCCGCCGATGAGGACGCCAACGCCCTGCTCGGCGCCGCAGGAGATCTGCAGGAAAACGACGGGCTGCTGATCGCTGCGCAAAGCGCCTATATCAGCGGCAACCGTTCCCAGGCCACCGAGCTGATGCGCGCCATCGACCGGGAAAAGCTCTCGGAGCCCAATAAAGAGCATTACGACCTGCTGGCCGATCGGCTGGAGTGATCCCGCCATGAAGCACGTCACGATTTATTCCGACGGCGCCTGCAGCGGTAATCCCGGCCCCGGCGGCTGGGGCACGATCCTGGTCTATCAGGGGCGGGAAAAGGAGCTGAGCGGCGCCGAACCCCAAACCACCAACAACCGCATGGAGCTTCTCGCCGCCATCACCGGCCTGGAGCAGCTCCGGGAACCCTGCGTTGTTACGCTGGTCAGCGATTCCCGCTACCTCTGCGAAAGCATCAGCCAGGGTTGGGTCTTCGCCTGGGAAAAGAACGGCTGGCGCAAGGCCGATAAAAAGCCCGCCCTCAACGTGGATCTCTGGGAACGGATGCTGGCTCAGCTCCGCCGCCATCAGGTCACCCTCCAATGGATCAAGGGGCATAACGGCCATCCCTATAACGAACGCTGCGACCGTCTGGCCGTGCAGGCCTGTCAATCCATCAAAATTTGATCACATTTCAAGAAAGGAACCGCTTGATATGAAACGTCTATTCACCGTTTTGCTGTGCCTGGCTCTGCTGCTCACCGCCGCCACCGCCTGCAAACCGGACAATATTACCTATCCCTCCCAGGTCATCACGCCGGAAGAAGAAGCGGGCGCCGGGGAGGAAGAAACCCCGGCGGCAGACGACGCCGGCACTTCAGAAACCGGGGAGGAAGCCGATTCCGGGACTTCGGGAACCGGGGAAGAAGCGGGAGCCGGGGAATCGGGGGCGGAAACCGAAGGAACCGCCGACAACGCAGGAGCCACCGAAAACGCGGAAACCGCCGATGATGCGGAAGCCGCCGGTAGCCTGACAGCCACCAACGAAACCGGCATCGACGCCCCGCCGCTCACCGATAATCCTCTGGCCGCCGAAGGATACACCGCCAACGCCAAAACCGCATCGGTTCTGCCGCTGAGCGGGATGGTAAAAAACGAAACCGGCGCTTCGGAGCTGAAGGACAAAACCCTCACCTTCTATACCGCCGGAGATCAGCCCGCCTTTTCCTATACGGACGAGGAGGGGCAAACCGTCAACGAATGGGAATGGATGTCCCGGATCGCCGAGGAAAACGGCTTTGTGGTGCAATATAAAATCAAAAGCGACGCCGTTTCCCTGAAGGCGCAGCGGATCGCCCTTTATGCAGGCCACGCCCTGAGTTTGGTTCAGCTGCGCGCCGAGGAGCTGGCCTCCGGCCTGACCCTCACTCGCAGCGCCTCAGCGCTGCTGGACACCTCCGTTTCCTCCTTTGGGGTCAGCAAGACCGTGCTGTCCCAGAGCGATAACCGCCTTCTGGCGCCGGTCGGCAACGTCAACGCACTCTGGTATAATCCGGAGCTGATGCCGGAGGGCACCGATCCCCAGACCCCCAGCCAGAGCGGAAGCTGGACGGTGGAGCAGTTCAAAGCCGTCTACAACAACGCCGCCGCCCGGGAAAAGCTGCCGCTGTTGATGACAGAAACGCTGGCCTGGGCAACGCTGAGCGGAAGAAGCCCCCTCACCCTTGCGGACGGGCTGCTGGACAGCAACATCAACGCCCGGGTGACCCGGGAAACCTGGACCCTCCTTAAAACCACCTTCGCCGATCTTGCGGACTTTACGCATCAGGAGGGCACCACCTATTCTCTTCAGGCGAAAAACACCGCCATGGCCTATACCGCCATCCCGGCCGCCGCGGAAAAGGCAACGCTGCGCTATGCCGCCCTTCCGGCTGCGGCGGAGGGCACTTCCGGCACCGTCACCTTCACCGGCCCCTTCTTTGCGCTGCCGAAATATGCCCGGGAGGAAGGAACCGACTGCGCCGCCCTCCAGTTTGCCGAGCTCTGGTGCAACCGCTATACCGAAGTCCTTGCGGAAAAGCTCCGGGCGCTGAGCATCACCGGATCCGCTTATCAAACCTACTGCGCCTTCGCCGAAGAGCAGGGGATGCTGATCCTCCACGCGCCGGATATCGAGGAGGTTGTGGAGCCCTATCTTGCCGGCCTGACCGATCCCTCTATTGATATGGACAGCGCCTACGCCGCCGTTTCCGATCAGGTGACGGCGCTGATCGCCGCAAAAAATCTCTATTACTGATTCTCCCCCGGACGCACCGCCGCCCGTCGGCAAACCAGCACCATCCTCTAAAGAGAGAAAGATGATAAGAAAGCGCGCAAATGAAATAAGCAGACGGTATGTCCTTATCGCGCTGATTCTGGTTGGTCTGACAGGTCTTTTCATGTTTCTTGTGTTTATGGGCTATTTTCTCGACGAGGCAAACGGCTATCCGTACATGGAAACAAAATTTGGCTTTCTGCCAGAGGATCTTTTTGAAATGGCGGAAGGATATGGGGCGGCCGGGCGCAGCTTATATATCAAAAGTGCGCTCACCCTGGATTTGCTCGTTCCGCTGCTGGGAGCCAATTTTTTCACTTCCCTTACGCTGTATCTGATGAAGAAAAACGCCGGCGGAGAAAAACGATATGGGTTGGCCTTTATCCTGGGGTTGGTGACCTGCCTTTCGGATTGGCTCGAAAATCTCGCCATGATCGGCGTCATCACAACCTACGAGCAACCGGTTATGGCCTTTGCGGTTATCGCAAGAATTATGACAACGATAAAGTATTTGGCCATCCTCCTCTTTGTCGCCGTTATTGTCCGGGAAATCTATCTGCGCAAACGGCGCGTGTGAAAGATTCGCCATGAAAGCTTTTATAAAGACCGGAAAGCATTGCAAATATCTGCATGTTTTGCGGTTTTGCCTGGATGGCATCGGCCAAAATGCTTGTTGGAGGAGCCTCCAAGCCTCCCAAGCTTGCCGCCTGCGGTGACAGCCGTGCGTCCTGCGGGCGCTGAATATAAAAAAACAAAAGAAAACTCTATGCAAATGGTTCTTCCATGCGCATAGAGTTTTCTTCTTTCCCGATCCCTTGGCATGGGTTCGTCTTTTCGTAGGGTTTCTTTATGCCCTCTGCCACCCGGGCGGGGATGGTTTTTGTGTTGGAGCAGGGCGCTGCTTAAAGCAGGGCAGCGGGAGCGGCGGGCAGCGGGCACCGGGCGTGAGCAGGAGGCAGCGGGCAGCGGTGCGCCCCGGCGGTCGGTTCTGCGGGCGGCGGCTGTGCGGTGGATGTGCATGCGGTGGGCATGAGCCGGGGTACGGTGTGCGGCGGCATGAGCCGGGGTCGACAGGGAAGCGGGGCGGTGGTTCGCCCGGGTGGGCACCGGGCGTGCGACAAGCGGGCGCCGACAGGGAAGCGGCGCGCACGGCGGCAAGAAAACAGGCGGGGTGCGCTGGCGGATAAAGTGGGCGAGGTACAGCGGCAACACGGCGGGCGCGGAAGAACGCGCCGGAAAGGAGCGGAGCAGCAGGGGGGTGCAGTAGGCCGCCAAAGAGGGCGCAGGGTGTCGGGTAGCGTGAACCGGGGACGGCGGTTGCGGTGGGCAAGAGAGCGAAGTGTGCGGCGGGCGACAGGGAAGCGGCGCGCACGGCGGCAAGAAAACAGGCAGGGTGCGCCGGCGGAACAAGCGGGGCGACGATTATGGCCCGTGCGGTGAGCGGCAGGCGGCGGCTGGGCGGTGGATGTGCATGCGGTGGGCATGAGCCGGGGTACGGTGTGCGGCGGCATGAGCCGGGGTCGACAGGGAAGCGGGGCGGTGGTTCGCCCGGGTGGGCACCGGGCGTGCGACAAGCGGGCGCCGGCAGGGAAGCTGGGCGCACGGCGGCAAGAAAACAGGCGGGGGGCGCTGGCGGATAAAGTGGGCGAGGTACAGCGGCAACACGGCGGGCGCGGAAGAACGCGCCGGAAAGGAGCGGAGCAGCAGGGGGGTGCAGTAGGCCGCCAAAGAGGGCGCAGGGTGGCGGGTAGCGTGAACCGGGGACGGCGGTTGCGGCGGGCAGTATGCGATGTGCGGCGGGGCGGCGGCAAAAACCTCCCCTTTTCGGAGCATAAATTCCCCCATATTGTACAAATGAAATCCACATAATGTCAATTTTTAGTAACATAAAGACATTTTTTTGTCAAAAGCATTTTGCTATAATGATGATGAAAAATTATCATCTGGAGGGATCAACGTGAAAAACAGGACTGTTAAACTGGTCTGTGGGCTGCTGGCGCTGCTGTTCCTGCTGAACAGCCTGCCGGCCATTGCCGCTTCCGACCCCGCGCTCTGGGCGGCACCGGCGGGAGAAACGCCGGAGACCGCCCGCCCCATTTCCGCCGTGCAATGGTGGTACGACAATGAAGACGCCACCTACTATCTGTTCATGCCCTCCGAAGGGTCGCTGAGCCGCCTTCAGGTCTGGTTCACCGGCGCGGAAAGCTGCACCATCGACGGCAGCCCGGTAACCGACGGCGCGATCACCACGCTGCTATCGGAAGGGGCGCATACCGTGACCTTCGACGGAACCGCTTATCCCCTCCAGGTCATGAAATCTGCCAATATTTCCTCCATGTATATCACCACCGAATCCGGCAACATGAATTACATCCACGCCAAGAAGGGGAACAAGGAGAGCGGCATGATCCGGTATGTGGACGAAACCGGAGCCGTTGTCTACGACGGCGAGCTGGACGAAATCAAGGGGCGGGGCAACGCCACCTGGAGCCGTCCGAAAAAGCCCTATCAGTTCAAGCTCCCCGATCCCGTGGATCTGACCGGCGCAGGGGAATGCAAAACCTGGATCCTGCTGGCCAATTATCTGGAACGCACCCAGGTGCGCAATAAGATCGCCTACGATCTGGCAAACGACGCCGGGCTTTCCAATTCCTGTGAATCGGTATTCACCGATCTCTACTGCAACGGCCAGTATATGGGCACCTATCAACTGGTGGAAAAGGTCCATATCAACGACAACCGCATCGAGATCAACGATCTTGAAAAGGCGACAGAGAAGGTCAACGAAAACGATCTGGACTCCTATCCCACCTTCGGCGACGAAACAGCCGATGGCACCACCCCCGGCACCATGAAGGGCTATGAGATCCCCAACAACCCTGAAGACATCACCGGCGGCTACCTGCTGGAGCTGGATTACGCCTACCGCTATGCGGAGGAGGTAAGCGGCTTTGTCACAGAACGGGGGCAGGCCGTCACCATCAAGGAGCCGGAATGCGCCTCCCGGGAGCAGGTGGAATACATCGCCGGGTTCTTCCAGGAATTTGAGGACGCCGTCTTTGCCGATAACGGCATCAACCCCGAAACCGGCAAGCACTACAGCGAATATTTCGATCTGACCTCTCTGGCCAGAAAATATATTGTGGAAGAGTTTACCTGCAATATCGACGCCGACGTCACCAGCCAGTACTTCTATAAGCCCTCCGATTCCGAGTCCACCACCGGCTTTTGCGGCCCGGTCTGGGACTACGATAATTCCATGGGCAACTACCGTGGCTCCGATAATCCCGAAGGTCTTTACGCTTCCGCCAAGAAAAACTATATTTTCAAAAATCTCTATAAAAAGACCGATTTTCTCAATGCGGTCCGAGCCGAATGGGAAGCCAGCTTCCTGCCGGTTCTGAAGGAATGCCTGGGGCTTTTGCCCTCCTCCGAAGAAACGCTGATCCTTCCCTTCGAGGAATATCAGACCCTTCTGGCGCCCTCTGCGGCGATGAACTTTACCTACTGGACGAATCTGGACACCGAGGACAGCTCCGGCTATATCGATACCGGCTCCACCTATCAGGAGCATTTCGACACCCTGCGGTCGTTCCTCACCGCCCGGACGGAGTACCTCACCTCCATCTGGTCCTCCGCCGAGATCGACCTGCTTCCCGCTGCCGGCGATGCTGATCCGGCGGACGCAGGCGTTCCCAACATCCTCAACTACACCGCCGGGCACTCCACCTACATCATCGACAGCGCGGAAGGGCTGCAAAAGGCGGCGGATCTGGTTTCCTCCGGCGTTTCCTTTGAAAACGTCACCCTGCTGCAGACCTGCGACATCACCCTCACCGAAACCTTTGTCCCCGGCGGGTACAGCAACACCGATAACAAAAACGTCAGCCCCACCGGCAACGATACCTTCAAGGGCACCTACAACGGCCAGGGCTATAAAATCTACAATCTGAACATCACCCAGCCGGAGAACAACGGCGTAGGCATTTTTGCTTCGGCCTATCAGGCCACCTTCCTGGATATGCACGTCGCCAGCGGCACCGTGATCGGCTTTAACCGCACCGCCGCCATTGCCGGCTTCGGCGATAAATGCACCTTCATCCGGTGCAGCAACGGCGCAGAGATCATTGCCAACGCCGAGGGCATAGACGGCAACGCCGGGCTTGCCGGCGTCGGCCGCAACGGAGCCTCCTTCATCTCCTGCTACAACACCGGCCGGGTCTACGGCGGCGTGGCGGCGGGGATCTGCGGCTGGGGGCAAACCTCCGCCACCCTGCAGAACTGCTACAACACCGGAACCATCGAATCCCCCTCCGACAGCTCCAGTTCTGCCCAGGCCCTCTCCCGCACCGGTGGGACGCTGGATTTTTCCAGCTGCTTCTATCTGAGCGAGAGCGCCCATGAAACCAACGGCGCCGCCGTCTTTACGCAATCCGAACTGACCGACGGCACCCTGCTGAATCAGCTGAACGCCGGCTCCGCTGTCTGGACGGCCGGCGAAAGCCATCCCGAGCAAGCGGCGGGCACCCGGGCCGATCTGGTGAGGCTCACCCGCAGCACCTATGCCAACGGCGAACTGATCCACACCGAGCGGAGCTACTATCCCACCGGGGAAACCGCCGTGATCCGTCCGGAAAATCAGGCCTTTCTGAAGGAGGTCCGGCTAAACGGCCAGCCCACCGAGGAAAGAACGGCGCTGCTCACCGGAGACGCCGTTGTGGACATCCATCTTTCCCTCAGCGCCGCCAGCATTCTGGACTACAACGGGGCGGGAACCTACTATATCAGCACCGCCGAGGAGCTGGAAGCCTTCCTTACACGGACCCATACCGACCCCATGACCGACAGCAAAATTTACCTCCTTGCCGATATCGACGCGACCGGCCTCTCCGGCGGCGGCACCTTCGGAGGGACGTTGAACGGCAAATTCAGCCGCATCTCCGGCCTCTCCGCGCCCCTTTTTGAAACCATAGCCGCTACCGGCGATGTCCGCAAGCTGATCCTTTCCGACGCCGCCGTGACCGGGGAGGGAACCGTGGCCAATACCAACAACGGCCGGATCTCCTACGTCACCACCCGGAACATCCTCCTCACCGGAACCAACCCCGGCGGCATCACCGGTTCCAACGCCGGGTGGATCAACGGCTGCTCCACCGATGGCTATCTCCTCTCCGCAACGGCGGCGGGCGGCATTACCGCCACCAACGCCGGAACCCTTCAAAACTGCATCAATAACGCCCGCGTCGTTGTTCCCGGCGGCACAGGCGCCGGGATCGCCGCCGTTTCCACCGGAACGATCCGCTCCTGCATCAACCGGGGAATGCTCAACGCTGCGGTCAAGCTGGCCATCGCCGATTCCGCTTCCGAGAGCTGCTATTTCTGGGATTGGTGCACCGGGCAGGAAAACGGCGCCAAGGCGTATACCAGCGCCGAGCTGGCCGATCCCGCCATGCTGCAGGAGCTGCCCGCCCGGTACTGGGTCGGCGGGGAAGCGTCTCCCGTTCCGGCCGCCGTCCTCTATGAGCTGGGCGACGCCAACGGCGACGACGCCGTTTCCATTGCCGACGCCGTCCTGCTGCTCCGGTATCTCAACGACCTGATCGGGGCAGACGCGGTGGATCTGGAGGCCAGCGACGTCACCGGCGACGGATTTTACATCACCGACGTCATCCGCATCCTGCAATACCTCAACGGCGGCTACCTCTTCTGATCCGAGGTGCCCCACCCGTAAAGACCTGAAAAACCCCGGCTGTCCAGGGACAGCCGGGGTTCTTTTATGCTTTTTTCAGCAGGGCGTCGTTTCGCTTCGGATGTAGCGATCCAGCTGCCGCTGGTTTTTCAGCACCACCACCTTGCGGGGGTACTGCTCCGCCGCCCGGCGGAACTTCCGCCTTCTCCGGGGCGTGCGGGAGGAAAAAACGATCCACCAGAAGAAGGGGAAATCGAACTTCTCGGCGCAGCCCTCCGCCATGCTGGCCCGGGTGGTGCCCCGGTACTGAAAATACCGCTTCAGCGCACGGTACAGGCAGTTCCAGCGGTTGAAATTCAGAAAAATGATCCGGTCGGCCTGAGCCAGACGCTGCTCATAGCTATGGCTGCTGTAGTTTCCCTCGATCACCCAGCCGGGCTGCTCCATAAACCTCTCCAGCAGACGCTGGAACTCCGCCGGATCCCGCTCCTTCCAGCCGGGCAGAAAGTTCAGGGTATCCAGCGAGAGGAGCGGCAGATCGTATCGCGCGGCCAAAAGCGCGCCCAGCGTGGATTTTCCGCTGCCGCTGTATCCGATGATCGCGATCTTCATCTCAAAGCCCCCGCTGCACGCAGATCTCCCGGAATTCCTCCATCGTCACCAGCACCTGCCGGGGCTTGGAGCCTTCAAAGGGGCCAATAATCCCCAGCTCGAAAAGCTGGTCGACGATCCGCCCCGCCCGGGAATAGCCCAGCTTCAGCTTGCGCTGGAGCATGGACGTGGAAGCCATGCCCATCTCGATCACGCATTCGCCGGCCTGCACGATCAGCTCGTCGTAGCCCGCGGCCGCCTCGCCCTCCTCGCCGGAGGAAGCGGTCTTGCCGCCCTGCTTTGCGATGGTTTCAATGTTGCTGATGGTGTCCTCATCGTAGGCGGGGCCCATGGAATTGCTCTTCACATAGGAAACCACCGCCTCCACCTCGCTATCGGCAACAAAACAGCCCTGCACCCGGAGCGGCTTATTGGCGCCTACGGGCTTATAAAGCATATCGCCGCGCCCCAGCAGCTTTTCCGCGCCGCTCTCGTCCATGATGATGCGGGAATTGAGGGCGTTGTCCACCGTGAAGGCGATCCGGGAGGGAATATTGGCCTTGATCAGCCCGGTCACCACGTCGGCGCTGGGCCGCTGGGTCGCCACGATCAGATGGATCCCCGCCGCCCGCGCCTTGGCGCAGAGCCGGCAGATGCAGTCCTCCACTTCCTTGGAGGAAACCATCATCAGATCGGCCAGCTCGTCGATGACGATCACGATCCGGGGCATGGGCTGCACCTCCGGGCTGCGGCCGGCATATTCGTTATAGGCCTCCAGATTGCGCACCTGGGCGTCCTTCATCAGATCGTAGCGCCGATCCATCTCGGTGCAGGCCCACTGGAGGGTGCCCGCCGCTTTTTTGGGATTGGTCACCACCGGGATCAGCAGGTGGGGGATCCCGTTATAAACGTCCATCTCCACCGCCTTGGGATCTACCAGGATCAGCCGAACCTCCTCGGGAGAAGCCTTATAGAGCAGCGACATCAAAATGGTATTGATACACACCGATTTGCCGGAGCCGGTGGTGCCCGCCACCAGAAGATGGGGCATTTTCGCCACGTCGAAAACCACCAGATTCCCGGCGATATCCTTGCCGAGCGCTGCGGTCAGACAGCTTTTGCTGTCCCGGAAGGTTGCCGAGGAGAGCACCTCCCGGATGTATACGGTGCCGGCGGATTTATTGGGGATCTCGATCCCCACCGCCGCCTTGCCGGGGATCGGCGCTTCGATCCGCACCTGCGTCGCCGCCAGCGCCAGCGCCAGATCGTCGGAAAGGGCGGCGATGCGGCTGACCCGGGTCCCCGCCCGGGGCGCCAGCTCAAAGCGGGTCACGTTGGGGCCCACCGCGATGCCGGTCATGGTGGCCTCGATGCCGAAATCATGCAGCGTCCGGATCAGAACCGCTTCCTTTTCCCGCAGCTCCGCCTGGGTGGCGCCCCCCGACTGCCGCCCCTGCTTCAGCAGGGAGAGGGGCGGAAAATTATAAAAGGACATCTGCTCGCCGCGCAGCGGCGTTTCCACCGCCCCGCCGGTGCTCCGGCTCGGGGCGGCCGCTCCGGCGGCCCGTTTCTTTTTCGGCGCCGGATCCAGGTAATCGGCAATGTCCATCGGGTCGATGTTTCCCTCCGGCGTCACGTCGTCGTAGACAAAGATCGGCACCACGTCGGTGGTATCCTCCTCCACCGGAACCTCCACCGGCCACGGATCCGGATCCGGCTCCGCTTCCGGCTCGTCCTCCGCCTTCAGATCGGAGAAGCGGCGGCGCACCTTTTCCGCCTCCGCCTCCTCCACAAGCTGAGGCTCCTCCCGCTTCCGGCGCAGGTGGGCGGCCAGCCTGCGGATCGGCCATGCCACCTGATAAAGGGTCAGATCAAAAAAGAACAAAACGGCGATCAGCGTCACCGCCGCGAGCAGGATCCCGAACCCCCAGCGGGTCATCAGCGCGATCAGGGGGCAGGCGAAGATGCCGCCGATCAGGCCGCCCTTCAGCTCCATGCCCTGCCGCCAGAATTGCGGGAGCCCCTCGGTGAAAAATTCGGTGAAGCCATAGTCCCCCGGATACCAGATCAGATAGCTTGCGCCGGATACCACCGTCGCCAGCACCAGCCCGGTCGCCACCTTGACGGCGGTGCTGTATCGTTTTTCCCTGTCCAGCGCGTCTACGCCCAGCCAGGCCAGAAAAATCGGGAAGAGGAAGGTGGCGATGCCGAAGAGCCCGTAAAGGAAATGATCCACCAGCCAGTTTTTCAGAGGCGCCTCCACCGGCAGATAGATATAAACCGCAAAAAGGAGCGCCAGCGCGAAAAAGATCACCGCATGGATGCTGCGCCTGCTGGCGGCCTTCCGATCGGCCTTTTTCTGCTCCTCTAAAAGCTGTTGCTTTGTTTTTCTGGGCAAATCGATCCCTCCTTACGTCAAAAAGTTCAAAACGATCGCCGCAGCGCCTGCCAGCAGGCAGTAAACGGCGCACCAACCGTACCGGTTCTTTTTCATCAGCAGCTTCACCAGCAGCGCCGCGACCCACGCCGCCAAAAACGCCGCCAAAACCGCCGCCGCCGTTACGCCCCAGGGCAGAGCTCCCGCCGATTCCAGCGCCCCGACGTCAAAAAGGCAGGACCCCAGCATACTGGGAACGCACAAAGCAAAGGCATATTCCAGCGCCGTTTCTCCGGTAAATCCCATATTGCGCCCCATGGAAAGGCTAATCCCGATGGGGGAAAGGCCGGAAAGCCACTCCGCCGCGGCCCGGAACAGCCCCAGCTTCAGGGCATGTCCGGCGTTCATATCCGTCATCGTCCAATTGTGGCAGATGCTGTGGGTGCCGATATAGATCAGCCCCGCCATCACCAGCAGCATCACGCCGGTAAAAATCAAATTGCCCTGCAACGCCACCGCAAAGTCGTAGTACCGCCGCAGCCAGGCCAGCAGCAGGGTGGGTACGGCGCCCAGCAGCGCCAGCAGCGCCATGCGCTGGTACCGGCCGGCCTTTTGCCACCGGAACCGTCCGGTGAAAATCCCGCCGGCCATGTCTGCAAAGCCGGTGATCATCCGCCAGACGGTCTTGCGGAAGGCAAGGATCACCCCGGCCAGCACCCCCATCCGCAGCAGCAGCTCCAGCGCTTCGTTTTCCGCAAGCGCGGAAGGAATTACCGCCAGCCGCTCCAGCATCGCCCGGTGCCCGACCCGGGAAACGGGAAATACCTCGCCGAATCCGTCCAGCAGCCCTAAAATCACCCCGTAGATATAGTCCATTTTTTCCTCCCAGTCGCTTTGTGATCAAAATATCTAAAATATTATAGCATTTTTATTTTTTTATTGCAACTGTGGATTTTTTACTTGACATATTGCAGCAAATCCCCTATAATTTTCATTGGTGTATTAGTATATTTTCTCCAAAAATATTTTAAAAGAAATATTTTTTTGAAAAATTCTGATATTTTCCCCGCCCCGGCGCAAGGGTTTTTTCTGCGGGTTGGCCGCGGCATGGCCCGAAGCGGCGCGGGGCAAGCAAAAATCATAACAGGAGGCGAAACGCATGATTCCCATCTGGGTGCTGATCGCCGTTGTGATTGCTGCTGTTATTTTAGGCTTTTTTCTGTTCGCTGCGGGCTTTATGTACCGCAAAAAGACCAGCGAAAAGCAGATCGGCTCTGCCCGGGACGAAGCAAAGCGGATCATCAACGATGCAATTAAAACTGCTGAAACCAGAAAAAAAGAGGCGTTACTGGAAGCGAAGGAAGAGCTTCTGCGGGAACGCACCGAGCAGGAAAAAGATTTAAAAGAGCGTCGTGTCGAAGTAACGCGGCAGGAAAAACGGCTGCAGCAACGAGAAGAACTTCTCGACAAAAAGTACGACAACATCGACCGCAAGGAAGAGCTTCTTGCGGAAAAGCAGCGGAAGGTAGAAAAGCTGCAAGAGGAAACGGAAGAGGTCAAAAAAGCGCAGGTTGCGGTTCTGGAGCGAATCTCCGGCTATACGGCGGAGGCGGCCAAAGCGGAGCTGCTGCATATGATGGATTCCGAGCTGGAGCATGAATACGCGCACCGGATCAGCGATTACGAAACCAAATTCAAAGAGGATCTGGACGAACGCACCAAGCTTCTGCTCTCTCTGGCGATCCAGAAATGTGCCGCCGACCATGTGGTGGAGTCCACCGTTTCGGTGGTCGCGCTGCCCAACGATGAAATGAAGGGCCGGATCATCGGTCGGGAGGGGCGCAACATCCGTGCGCTGGAAACGATTACCGGCGTAGATCTGATCATCGACGATACCCCCGAAGCCATCACCCTTTCCAGCTTCGATCCCATCCGGCGCGAGGTTGCGCGCCAGACGCTGGAAAAGCTGATCTCCGACGGTCGCATCCATCCCACCCGGATCGAGGAAACGGTGGAAAAGGTGCGGCGTGACCTGGAGGTTTCCATGAAGAAGGAAGGGGAGCGCGCCACCTTTGAAACAGGGGTTCACGGCCTGCATCCCGACCTGATCAAGCTGCTCGGCCGGCAGAAATACCGCACCAGCTATGGGCAGAATGTTCTGAACCACTCCATTGAAGTTTCCCAGCTCAGCGGGCTGCTTGCCGCCGAGATCGGCGCGGATATCTCCCTGGCCAAGCGGGCGGGTCTGCTCCATGATATCGGCAAGAGCGTGGATTTTGAAATGGAAGGCTCCCATATCCAGATCGGCGTGGATATCGCCAAAAAGTATAAAGAGAGCGAAAAGGTCGTTCATGCCATCGCCGCCCACCATGGCGACGTGGAAACGGTATCGGTTTACGACGCCATCGTCCAGGCGGCCGACGCCATCTCCGCAGCACGCCCCGGCGCGCGGCGGGAGAATCTGGAGAACTACATCAAGCGGCTTGAAAAGCTGGAGGAGATCGCCAATTCCTTCCCCGGCGTTGAAAAGACCTTTGCCATTCAGGCCGGCCGTGAGATCCGGATCATCGTCAATCCCGAAAAGATCAACGACGATAAGCTGGTCATCCTCTCCCACGATATCGCCAAAAAAATCGAATCGGAGCTGGAATATCCCGGCCAGATCAAGGTGCACGTCATGCGCGAATCCCGCGCCATCGACTACGCAAAATAAAAAAAGCCAAAGCGGCTCTGCCATGCAGAGCCGCTTGTTTTTTTCGGCAGGATGAGTTCACCGCCGGGAAGAATAGAACCCCTGCCCTTCAAAAAAGGGAAGCGCTGCTGCCGGAGAGGGATTGAAAACCCTCTGCACGCAAGGGCAGGGGGTGGGGCGGCCAAAAGGGAACCGGGGAACCGTCGCCGCCGGGTTGCTTTTGGGCGGGAAAAGGGAAGAGGGGCGCGATCGCCGCCCGCCCCTTTTGCCGGGAACGAGATAAACCTCTGCCCGCCGAAAAGAAGCGGACTTTTGCCTGCACCGGGGCGGGATGAACCTCTGCCCGCCGAAAGGAAAAGAGTCCTGGCTTCCCGGGGCGGGTTCAAAAAAGGTCTTTTTCCGCCGGGAAGAATAGAACCCCTGCCCTTCAAAAAGGGAAGCGCTGCTGCCGGAGGGAGTTGAAAAACCCTCTGCCCCATAAGGGGCAGAGGGTTGCTTTCGCCGGTACGGCTGTTTTTGATCAGAGGGGACGATCCTTGATCTGCTTGGGGGCGCGGGGATATTTCCCCGGCGTTTCCCGCGCCTTGCGGATCAGGATGACCGCCCGGCGCTCTCCGCCGCCGGGGAGGGTGTAGGAAAAAAGCTCTTCCACCTGACCTCCCAGAAGGGAAAGGGCGTTTTGCGCCCGCAAAAGCTCCTCCTCCGCCGCCGCGCCTTTATAGGCGATCAGGGCGCCGCCTTTTTTCACCAGCGGCAGACAATATTCCGCCAGCCGGGAAAGCTCCGCCACCGCCCGGGCAACGGCGATATCAAAGCCTGCCCGGAGCGCCGCCAGCCGTCCGGCGTCCTCGGCGCGCAGATGCAACGTGCGGATCCCTTCCAGACCCAGGCTTTCGATAACCCCGTCCAGAAACCGCAGCCGCTTTTGCAGGGAATCCAGCAGCGTCAGATCCAGCTCCGGCGCCGCCAGCTTCAGGGGCAGGGAGGGAAAGCCCGCTCCGCAGCCCACGTCCACCACCCGGCTCCCTGCCGGAATCATGCCTCGGGTCAGAGGCACGATGCTGTCCCAATAATGCTTGATCAGCATTTCTTCCGGATCGGTGATGGCCGTCAGGTTCATCACCCGGTTGGTTTCCAGAAGCTGTTTTTCAAATGCCAGCAGCTTTTCGCCAAAGCCCGGAGGGCAGGACAGCCCTTCCGCCTCCAGCAGCGCCGCCAGTCTATTCATCCGTTCCATCCCTGCGCCTCCTCTGCTCCAGCTCGATCATCAGCACGCTGATATCCGCGGGACTGACGCCGCTGATCCGGCTGGCCTGCCCGATGCTCACCGGCCGGACAGCCGCCAGCTTTTGCCGGGCCTCCAGCCGCAGGCCGGTCATTCCGGCATAATCCAGATCCGCCGGCAGACGCCGATTTTCCAGCCGCCGGAACTCCCGCACCTTGGCCAGCTGTTTTTCGATATAGCCCTCATACTTGATGGAGATCTCCGCCTGCTTTCCTTCGGCGGCCGAGAGCGCCGGACGATCCGGATCCACCGGCGCCAGATCCTCATAGCGCACCTGGGGCCGGGCGATCAGCTCCGCCAGCGTTGCGCCGGCGGTCAGGGGGGCGGTGCCGCACCGCTCCAGAATGGCGTTGAGGGTTTCATTGTTGTGCGCCAGATGGGTATGGCGCAGCCGCCGGATCTCCTCCTCGATATGGGCTTTTTTCCGCAGAAAACGCTGATACCGCTCCTCGGAGATCAGCCCGATCTCATAGCCGATGGGGGTGAGCCGCAGATCGGCGTTATCCTGACGCAGCAGCAGCCGGTATTCGCTGCGGCTGGTCATCATCCGATAGGGCTCCGGCGTCCCCTTGGTCACCAGATCGTCGATCAGCGTTCCGATATACGATCCGGCACGCTCCAAAATCAGCGGCGGCTTGCCCTGCAGCTTGCGGGCCGCGTTGATCCCCGCTACCAGCCCCTGCGCCGCGGCCTCCTCATAGCCGGAGGAGCCGTTGAACTGCCCGGCGCCGTAAAGACCCGCAATCTCCTTAAATTCCAGCGTGAGATACAGCGCTTGAGGATCCACGCAGTCGTACTGGATGGCGTAGGCCACCCGCATCAGCTCCGCCCGCTCCAAACCGGGAATGGAATGGATGAACGCCCGCTGCACAAATTCCGGCAGAGAGGAGGAAAGCCCCTGCAGATACATCTCCTCTGTTTCCAGCCCGCAGGGCTCCACAAACAGCTGATGCGCCGGCTTTTCCGGGAACCGCATGATCTTATCCTCGATGCTGGGGCAGTACCGGGGCCCCACACCGTGGATCTGGCCGCTGTAGATGGGGGAGAGGTGAATGTTGTCCCGGATGATCCGGTGGGTGGTTTCGTTGGTGGCCGTAAGCCAGCAGACCACCTTATTTTCCCCCGCTTCCGCCGTTTCAAAGGAGAAGGGAATGATCTCCGCGTCCCCCTCCTGTATCTTCATTTTGGAAAAATCCAGGCTCCGCCGGTTGACCCGGGCGGGCGTGCCCGTCTTGAACCGGCGCAGGGGAACGCCCAGCTCCTCCAGGCAGCGACTCAGGGCGTTGGCGGGAAACATCCCGTCCGGCCCGCCGGGGATCTGGCTCTCGCCGATGATGATCTCCCCCTTCAGATAGGTTCCCGTCGCCAAAATCACCGCCCGGGCGCCGTAGCGGGCGCCCAGATGGGTAACAACGCCGGTCACCCGCCCCGCTTCCGCCTGAATCTCCACAATCTCGGCCTGAATCAGCATCAGATTCTCCTGCCGCTCCAGAGCGTGCTTCATATATTTGCTGTATTCCCGCCGATCCGACTGCACCCGCAGGGAATGCACCGCCGGGCCTTTGCCCAGATTCAGCATCCTGCTCTGCAAAAAGGTGGCGTCCGCCGCTTTCCCCATTTCGCCGCCCAGCGCGTCGATCTCGCATACCAGATGCCCCTTGGCCGTCCCCCCGATGGAGGGATTGCAGGGCATATTGCCCACCGCGTCCAGACAAATGGTGAAAACGCCGACCCGGCACCCCAGCCGCGCGGCGGCCAGCCCCGCCTCGATCCCGGCGTGGCCTGCTCCGATTACCGCTATGTCTAAATCTTCTACCTGATACATCGTTACTTCCCTACACAAAATCTTGAAAAGATCTGATCGATCATCTGCTCTGTTACCGTCTGGCCGGTGACTTCTCCCACCGCCGCAGCCGCCTCCGTGAGATCCAATGAGGCCATGTCCGGCGTGAAGCCCTGAACCAGCCCGTCGATCGCCTGCCGCAGATGCCGCCGGCCTTCGATCAGCCGCTGCGCCTGACTGATGGAGGTGATAAACCCTTCCTCCCGCTGATCCTCCGCCGTGAACTCCTGCCGCACCCACTGATCCAGCGCCTCGCAGCCGTCCCCGGTTTTGGCAGAAATCTCTACGATATGTTTAAATTTGCTGTATATATACTTTTTGTCGATTTCCTGTTGCAGATCCGCCTTATTGATGACCGCAAGATTCCGATCGCCGCCGAATTTCTCCGCCACGTTGCGATCCTCCTGAGAGAGGGGGCGGGAGCCATCGAAAACGGCGAAAACCACCGCCGCCTCCATGGCGCGGCGTTGGGCGATGGCAACGCCCTGCTGCTCCACGGGGTCGTCGGTATCCCGCAGGCCGGCGGTATCAGCGATATGACATTTCAGGCCGCCCAGGCGGCAGCTCTCCGTCACGGTATCCCGGGTGGTGCCGGGGATGGCGGAAACGATGCTGCGGTCATAGCCGAGAAGCTGGTTCATCAGCGTGCTTTTGCCCGCGTTGGGGGTGCCGGCGATCACGATTTCCAGCCCTTCCCGGATCAGCCGACCCCGGTCGCTCCCGGCGATCAGAGCCGAGAGGGCGTCGTCCAGCGCCCGCAGCTCGGAGAGAAGATCCTCCTCCGGCATCTCCACCTCCTCCGGGAAATCGACATACGCCAACAGGGCGGTATTCAGCTCCACCAGCCGGTCGTAGACGGCGGAAATTTTTCTGGAGAGCCCGCCCTCCAGCTGGGAGAGGGCGTTTTTCTGCTCCGCCCGGGAGGTGGCCTCGATCAGATCGATCACCGCCTGGGCGCGGATCAAATCCAGCTTTCCGCTGAGAAAGGCGCGTTTGGAAAATTCGCCCGGCTCCGCCAGCCGGCAGCCCCGCTGCAGCAGAAGGCGGACGACGCTTTGCAGCACATACAGCCCGCCGTGACAGCTCAGCTCCGCGACGTCCTCGCCGGTATAGGAGCGGGGGGCGCGGTAGAAGGTGACCACCGCTTCATCGTAAAGCTCGCCGTCGGCCTCGATGCGGCATAGGGTCGCCCTGCCCGGCTCCGCTTCCGGAGCCGCGCCGTTTTTTCGTTTGAGCAGCGGGAGAAGGATGGAAAAGGTCTGGGGTCCGCTGATCCGGATCACGCCCAGCGCCGCCGTCTGGGGCGCGGTGGAAACCGCGCAAATGGTATCGCTCATATCAAACCCTCCGGGCAATCACAGTTTATTTTTTATTATACGACAAATCCGGCGCGGTTTCAATATAATCTTGAAAAGAGGAAGGAAGCCGCGCGAAAAGAGAAAGGAGGCCGCGCTGCGGACTCCTTTTTCCGGTTATTTTTTATAGCTGACGACCACCCGGCGCTTCGGCTCGCTGCCCACCGAGAAGGTGGTAATATGCTCCCGCCCGCTCAGGGTCGCGTGGATGATGCGGCGCTCATAGGGGCTCATGGGCTCCATGGTGATGTTGCGCTTATATTTCAGCGCCTTTTCCGCATTTTTCTCCGCCAGCTTTTGCAGGGTGCGGATTCTCTTGGCCCGATAATTTTCGGTGTCCAGCGTCACCCGGATCTTTTCGCCGCTGCGGCCCTTATTCAGCACCAGCCCGCAAAGATACTGGGCGGCGTCCAGGGTCTCGCCGCGGCGGCCGATCAGGATCCCCATCTTCGCGCCGCTGATCTCCGCGTAATAGTGATCCTCCTCGCCCAGCTCCACCTGAACGGCGCTGCCTTCTTCGGCGCCGATCTGGGCAAGAAGCCCGGTCATGAAGGCGATGATCTTCTGGGAATTTTCATCGTCGACAGGTTTTTTCTCCACCTCGGTAAAGAGCGGGGCAGGCGCCTCCTGCTGAGGCTCCGGTTTTTTCTCCGGCTTTTTCTCCGGTTTTTTCCGCTCCTTCTTTTCTCTGGCGCCGGAAAGCTTTTCCGGCTCCCAGGCGGGAATCCGGGGCGCGGGCGCCTCCTGCCGGGGCTCCGGCTTTTCCTCCTCGGGCACCTCCAGCTCGATTTTGATTTTCGCCGGCGTGGCGCCGATGCCCAAAAAGCCCTTGACCGGCGTTTCCTCAACGGTATAGCTGAGGAGATCCTTATCCTCGTTTAATTCCAGCGCGGCCTTTTCGACTGCCGCTTCGATGGTTTTTCCTTCAAAAAACAGTTCCTTGATCGCCATAATACATTCACCCCTATTTTTTCTTTTTCTTGGCTGCTGCGATCGCGGCGGCCTTTTTGGCAGCGGCGGCGCTGCGTTTTTCTTTTTTCATCTCTTTTTCCCGCGCGATTTTTGCTTCCACCTCTGCAAGAACCTTCTTCGGATCATAGATCTTATGCAGAACCAGCGTTTGCAGGATGCTCAGGACGTTGGAGATGATCCAGTACCAGCCCAGCGCGCAGTTCAGGGTGTAGCAGAAGAATACCGAAATAACCGGCATCATATAAAGCATCATCTTGCCGGAGCCCTGCACCGAGGGATCCTGGGTGGCGGCGTTGAGCTTCTGGGAGATCCAGGAAGCAAGGAAGCCGGTGGCGCCGGCAAGAATGGGGATCAGAAGCATCCAGCTCCAGAAATCCTGGCTGGGCGTTCCGGAAAGATCGATCAGGCCGAAAAGCTTATCGCCGACGATATGAACCTCCGAGGAGGCGTTATAGATCTGAAGCTCATAGTTGCTGATCTCGGAAACCTTGGTGGGATCGGCGGTTATGCCGTCCACCACCTTCTGCACCGATTCCGGCAGGTTTTCCAGCTTCAGCGCCAGCTCATAGATCCGCTGGGCAGTATTGCTGGTGAAATATTCCCCGTAATAAACATAGGTGATCGGATGCCGCACGATGGAATAGATCAGAAAGATCAGGGGCAGCTGGATCAGCAGGGGCAGGCAGCTGCTCATGGGATTATAGCCCTCCCGCTGATAAAGCTTTTGCAGCTCCGCGTTATAGCGCTCTTTATTGTTGCCGAATTTTTTTCTCAGCTCGTCCTGATAGGGGCGCAGCCGCACCATATTCAGAGAGCTTTTCTGCTGCTTCATAAAAAGCGGGAAACAGATCAGCTTGGTGATCAGCGCATACGCAATCAGAGCCAGAGCGTAATTGTTCAAAAGATTCATGCACTGCTGCATGATCCAGGCAAAGGGAACGATCAGATAACTCCACATATTATTTTTTTCTCCTTTTAAACAGCTGATCCCGTTCCGGGACCGGGTCGTACCCACCCATGGACCAGGGGTTGCAGCGCAGCAGGCGCCAGAGCGCCAGTCCTCCGCCGATGAATATGCCGAAGCGCAAAATCGCCGTGCAGGCGTAAGCGGAGCAGGTGGGATAAAATTTACAGCGTGCGGGGATATGAGGCGAGATCCATTTCTGATAGAGGCGAATCGGTAAAATAAAGAGCGACCGGATTCCTTTCAGTATGCTCAAGCTGAAAAGATCTCCCGAAAGATCCGCTCGATATCGGTGCTCTTGCAGGTAAGGCAGCGGCTGCGCGCCACCACCACCACGTCGTGCCCCGGGGGAAAGAGCGCGGCTGTTTTACGGGCGCCCTCCCGGATGATCCGCCGGACCCGGTTGCGCTGGGGGGAATTGCCCAGCTTTTTGCTGACGGTGATCCCCAGCCGAACGGTACCAAACCGGTTTTTCCGCCAGTAGACCACGATCTCCCGGGTGACGGCCGAACGGCCCTGATGATACGCTCTTTTAAAATTTACGTTTTCCTTGATGCTCTCGATTTTCATAACCGCCCCGCACAGAAAAGAACTTGAATGAAAAAGGCCGCAACAAGTTCTTTGCGGCCTTTACTGTTAATGAGATAATCTTTTTCTGCCTTTTGCCCTTCTTCTGGCCAAAACCTTGCGTCCGTTTGCGGTCAGCATTCTTTTTCTGAACCCGTGGACTTTACTTCTCTGTCTTTTTTTTGGCTGATAAGTACGAACCATTTTCTATCCTCCTTTTTGCAATCCATAAGGATACCTCTTCAATTTTGAGCGAGATATATTATATAATAAGTAAACATAATTTGTCAACAAAAATGTTTAAAAATTCAGGCTTTCCCGGATAAAGGGCACCAATTCCTCGATTTTCACCCTTTTTTGCTCCATGGAATCCCGGAACCGGATGGTCACGCAGCCGTCCTCCTCGCTATCGAAATCATAGCAGATGGAGAAGGGGGTGCCGATTTCATCCTGCCGGCGATACCGCTTGCCGATGGAGCCGGCGTCGTCGAATTCCACGTTGAATTCTCTGGCCAGCGGCTCGTAGACCTTTTTGACGGCCGCCTCGGAAAGCTTTTTGGAAAGGGGCAGCACCGCCGCCTTCACCGGGGCAAGGGCGGGATGAAGCCGCAAAACGACCCGGATATCCTTCTTTTCCGCGTCCAGCACCTCTTCGTCGTAGGCGTCGCAGAGGAAGGCCAGCAAAACCCGGTCGGCGCCCAGAGAAGGCTCCACCACATACGGGATATAATGCTCGTTGGTCTCCGGATCAAAATACTCCAGACTCTTGCCGCTGGCCTCCTGATGGCGGCCCAGATCGTAATTCGTCCGGTCGGCAATGCCCCAGAGCTCTCCCCAGCCGAAGGGGAAGAGAAATTCAATATCCGTCGTCGCCTTGGAATAGAAGGAAAGCTCTTCCTTTTCATGGTCCCGCAGGCGGATGTTCTCCTCCCGCAGCCCCAGGGAAAGAAGGAAGTTTTTG
The DNA here is from genome assembly GCA_944387895.1 of uncultured Clostridia bacterium. Lineage (GTDB taxonomy): Bacteria > Bacillota > Clostridia > Oscillospirales > QAKW01 > QAKW01. The sequence goes on along the minus strand of CALXGQ010000002.1, from coordinate 30,609 downwards.
CAGTAGTCCTTCCAGTAATAGAACCAGTCGAGATCCGTATCGGGCTTGCAGAAAAATTCACATTCCATCTGCTCAAATTCCCGGGTCCGGAAGATGAAGTTCCCCGGCGTGATCTCATTGCGGAAGGACTTGCCGATCTGACAAACGCCGAAAGGCAGTTTTTTGCGCGTTGTACGCTGGATATTGGCGTAGTTGACAAAGATCCCCTGCGCCGTTTCCGGGCGCAGATAGACCTCGTTTTTCGCGTCCTCCGTCACGCCGATAAAGGTTTTGAACATCAGGTTGAATTTCCGGATCTCGGTAAAATCGGCGCTGCCGCAGTCGGGGCAGACAATTTTGTTTTCGCTGATATAGGCCTGCATCTGCTCAAAGGTCATGCCCTCGGCGTGGCCGCCGGCGTCCTCGATCAGCTTATCCGCCCGGTGCCGGGCGCGGCAGGACTTGCAATCCATCAGCGGATCGGAAAATCCGCCCACATGCCCGCTTGTCACCCAGGTTTCCGGATTCATGATGATGGCCGAATCCAGGCCGACGTTATAGGGTGATTCCTGGACGAATTTTTTCCACCAGGCTTTTTTTACGTTGTTTTTCAGTTCCACACCCAGGGGGCCGTAGTCCCAGGAGTTGGCAAGACCGCCGTAGATCTCGCTCCCCGCGTAAACAAAACCGCGGTTTTTGCAAAGCGTAACGATCTGCTCCATCGTTTTTTCGCTGTTGTTCATGGTGATACCTCCAAGCATTCTCTGAATTTTGATTATATAATGAAAAGAAAGGCTTGTCAACAGTTTCCTTCCGCCCGGAGGCTCTATATATAATTATGTAGTAATATAAATAAAAATATTGCAATCATTTATTTTTTATGATAAGATATAAGCAGTATATTTTGTAAGAGGGGAGAATAAAAATGCAATCCTTCAAAGATGTGTGGGAAAAAGCGCTGCTGGTGCTGAAGAACGATCTGAACAGCACTTCCTATGAAAGCTGGATCAAGCTTCTGATCCCGATGAAAATAGAAAACGACGTTGCTTATTTCTGCGTTTCCACGCTCTTTCAGAAGAGTATCATCGATAAAAAATATAAAACCGAGATTGAAAATGCCGTTTCCGGCGTCATGGGCTTCAGCGTCACCGCCCAGATCATGACGGAGGACGAAGTGCCCCCCCGGTTCCGGGAGATCGCCCAGCGGAAAAACGAGGAGATCAGTACGGTGCTGCCCCAGCTCGAAGAGGAGGAAGGGCGGGCGTTCAACGCCAAGTCCAGCCTGACCTTTGAAAATTTCGTCATCGGCAAGGAAAACGAATTTGCCCATGCGGCGGCGCTGGCGATCGCCAATAATCCCGCCAACGCCTATAACCCCTTTTTCCTGTATGGGCACAGCGGTCTGGGCAAAACCCATCTGATCAACGCCATCGCCAATAAGATCCAGGAAAATAATCCCAACGCCGTCATCATGTATGTCAAGGGGGATGAGTTCACCAGCGAGCTGATCGACGCCATCGCCACCAACACCCAGCGGATCTTCAAGAATAAATACCGCAAGGCCGACGTTCTTCTGGTCGACGACGTGCAGTTCATCAGCGGCAAAAAAGCCATTCAGGAGGAATTTTTCCATACCTTCGACGCCCTTTATGAAAACAACCGGCAGATCATCCTGACCAGCGACCGGCCGCCCAAGGAGCTGATGACGCTGGAGGAGCGGCTTCAGTCCCGCTTCGCCATGGGGCTGATTGCCGATATCCAGCCCCCGGAATACGAAACCCGGGTCGCCATCATCAAGCGCAAGGCGGCGCTTTATAATCTGACGATCCCCGAGGACGTTGTGGAGCTGATCGCCACCAAGATCAAAACCAACGTCCGGGAGCTGGAGGGCACCATCAAAAAGCTCAAGGCCTTCAATTCCCTCTGGGGGCAGACCCCCACCATCGCCCTGGCCAAAGACGCCATGGAGGCGGTGATCAAGGAGAATACCACCGCCGCCATCACGCCGGATATCATCATCGATCAGGTTTCCCGCTACTATAATATTTCCGCCGAGGACATCAAGAGCGGGAAAAAGACCACCGACATTGTGGCCGCCCGGAAGATGGCCATGTATATCATCCGGAAGATCACCAATCTATCCCTGCCGGAAATCGGCAAGGAAATGGGCGGAAAAAACCATACGACCGTTTTATATTCCATCAATAAGCAGGAAGAAGCCATCAAGCAGAATCCGAAGATTGCGAAAGCGGCGGCGGAGCTGATTGAAAACATCAAAAAGTCCTACTGACAGTTTTTTTTCTTTTTAACAGGCAGAAATCAACAAATTAAACAGCTTTATAAACAGTTGACATAATTCTGTTGACGGTCTGTTCAGAGAGAAAAAGGTTGTCCACAATTTTTCATCAGGGCGTTTTCCGCGCCCCGAAGCGGGAAACACCGCTTTTCCCCTGTTTCAACAGACCAACAACCACTACTTCCATAATCATAGAAAAGAAAAGATAAGACCCAAGACGTTCTCAGCAACGGAAAGGAGCAGACCATGAAATTCACCTGCGACAGAAACCTCCTGAACGAGGTGCTGAATATCGTTCAGAAAGCTGCCAGCGCAAAATCCACCATTCCCGCCCTGGAAGGGATCCTGATCGAGATCCGCCAGCCCGGAACGGTCCATTTCAGCGCCTATGACCTGAGTATCGCCGTCACCTATGAAATCGAGGCGGAGGATACGGAGCCGGGGACGGTTATTTTATCCTCCCGGCTGTTTGGCGAAATCGTCCGGCGGCTACCCTCCTGCCCGGTTACAGTAGAGGCGGAGGACAAGAGCTTTCTGACCAAGATCCGCGCCGGCAGTTCTGATTTTACCATTACCGGGATGTCGCCGGAGAATTTTCCGGATCTGCCCGGGGTTCTGGAAGAGGACGGGCTGATCCTCACCTATTCCCATTTCAAAGATATGGTGCGGCAGACGATTTTTGCCGTTTCCGTTACCGATCTCAAGCCGATTTTGACCGGCGTTCTTTTTGAGATTACCGAAAAGGGCTATGTCAACGCGGTGGCGGTGGATAACTTCCGGCTGGCGTTCCGGCGGGTGCCCTATGAGCAGGTTCTGGGCAGCTTTAATAAGGTGGTGATCCCCTCCCGGGCGCTGAACGAAATGCTGAAGATCCTGCCGGACAGCGAGGAGGAAACCATTTATATCCGGCAGAGCAAAAATTTCGTTTCCTTCCGGTTCGGTGGGGTGGAGCTGGTATCCCGGCTGCTGGAAGGGGAATTTCTGGACTATAAGGCCGCCATTCCCCGGGACTATAAATTCCGGGTGGAGATCGACGTCCGGGAGATGACCCAGGTTCTGGAGCGGGCGTCGCTGGTGGCCAACGCGACGTTGATTAGCCCCATTCGCTGTGATTTTGATTTTGACCATATCGATATTTCAACGGTTTCCAAGATCGGAACCTTTTACGATAAGATCACCTGCCCCACCTTTTCCGAGAAAATGGTGATCGGGTTCAACTATAAATATATGCTGGCGGCGCTCAACGCCTGCGACGATGAAAAAATCGTGATCGAGCTGCAATCCAGCCTGGCGCCGATCCTTCTCCGCCCGGCGGAAAAGGACGATTATCTCTTTTTGGTGCTGCCGCTCAGAATGAAGGAATAAGGGCATGAAAAAGCTTTTGATCAAAGGGGAATATATCCGGCTCTGCGACGCGCTGAAGCTTTCCGGTGAAGCGGATACCGGCGGAATCGCCAAGCTGCTGATTTTAGAGGGGAAAGTAGCGGTCAACGGAGAGATCTGCCTGCAAAAGGGCAGGAAGCTGGCTCCGGGGGATCGGTTCGCCATCGGCGGTGCGGAATATCAGATCGTCTTATGAAGATTCAGGCGCTGAAGCTGGAAAATTTCAGAAATTTTGAAAACGAGACCTTCACCTTTTCCGATGGGATCAATATCCTGGCCGGCCATAACGCCCAGGGAAAAACCAACTGCGTGGAAGCCATTTATTTTTGTTCCTGCCTGAAAAGCTACCGGGTGCTGAAGGAGGAGCAGCTGATCCGCTTCGGCGCGGAAAAAGCGGAGATCACGCTGAATTTTGAAAACGGCGCCGGGAATGAGGAGATGAAGATCATCTTCCGGCAGGGTCGTCCGAAGGAATTTCGCTATAACGGGCTGGCGGTTTCCCGGCTGCGGGATCTGCTGGGCTGTTTTCAATCGGTGCTCTTTACGCCGGATCATCTGAACCTGATCAAGGAAGGGCCCCATAAACGGCGGGCATTTCTGGATATGGCCCTTTGCTCGCTGGATCTCAACTATACCGATCAGCTTCTGAACTATCAGAAGATCCTTAAAAACCGCAATGCGCTGCTGCGCCAGTGCCAAAGCGACCGCAGGCAGGAGGAGATGCTGGAAATCTGGGATGAAAAGCTGGCTGAGGCCGGCTCTTATATTGCGGAGATCCGGCAGAACTATATTGCCGCCCTTTCGGGCTGGGCCCGGGATTTTTACTGCGCCATCGCCCGGAAGGAGGAGAAGCTGAAGCTGATCTATCTCAACGCCCTGACCAAATCCGCCGTCGGCCGGGAGGAGTATCGGGAGCTTTTTCTCCGGCGGCTGGCCAGAATGCGGGAAACGGACATCGCGATGGGGCAGACGATGAGCGGGATCCATAAAGACGATATCCTGATCCTGCTATCGGGCAAGAGCATGAAATTTTTTGCGTCCCAGGGGCAGATCCGGTCGGCGGTGCTGGCGATGAAGCTGGCGGAGGCGGAAGCCATCAGCAGCAGGCAGGGCACGGAGCCGGTTTTGCTGCTGGACGACATCCTCTCGGAGCTGGACGCCCACCGCCAGAATTTCATCTTCCGGCGGATGGCCGGCCGGCAAACGGTTTTAACCACCTGCGAGCTGGGGAAGATCCGCAAAAAAGGGGAAAAAATATTTTTTATCAAAGAGGGAAAAATCGCCCGGACCCGGGAAAATCCGGGCTGATTCTGAAAGGAAAAAGAGATGTTTCTTCATCTGGGGCAGGACGCCCTGATCAAAAAAAACGAAATCATCGGGATCTTTGATCTGGATAATACCACCGTATCCCGGCAGACGCGGCTGTTTCTTGCCGCAAAGGAAAAGGAAGGAAAAATCATCAACGTGGCGACCGATCTGCCGAAGTCCTTTATTCTTTACCGAAAAGGGGACGACGTTGTTGTATATATATCGCAGATATCAGCGCAGACCCTGTTAAAGCGCTGCAGCTTCCTGCGGAAAATATCGTATCTATAAAATCCACAAACAGAAACGGAGAAATGAAATGGATCAGGAAAAAGTGACCAATCAATATGATGAATCGTCGATTCAGGTATTGGAAGGATTGGAGGCGGTGCGCAAGCGGCCGGGGATGTATATCGGCTCGACCTCCGTGCGGGGTCTGCACCATCTGGTATACGAGATCGTGGATAACTCCATCGACGAAGCGCTGGCCGGGTATTGCAGTACCATCCGGGTATCGATCCTGCCGGGCAACATCATCGAAGTCCGCGATAACGGGCGCGGCGTCCCGGTGGGGATCCATCCCAAAATGGGGATCCCCTCGGTAGAGGTCGTCTTTACCATTCTGCATGCCGGCGGCAAGTTCGGCGGCGGGGGATATAAGGTATCCGGCGGCCTGCACGGCGTCGGCGCCTCGGTGGTCAACGCCCTTTCCGAATGGCTGGAGGTGGAGGTGCGGGACGGCAAAAACGTCTACTACCAGAAATACCGGCGGGGGCACGCGGAAGAGCCCCTGAAGCAGATCGGCGAAACCACGGAAACCGGCACCACCGTTCGGTTCCTGGCCGACGGAGAGATTTTTGAAACGCTGGAATATGAATACGACGTTCTTTTGAAGCGGCTGCGGGAGCAGGCGTTTCTGAACGCGGGCCTGCGTATCCGGTTCGAGGATCTGCGCGGGGAGGAAACAAAGAAGAAAGAGCTTTACTATGAGGGCGGGATCCGGGAATTCGTCACCTACCTCAATAAGAATAAGGAGCCCCTTCATGAAGAGGTCATTTACGTAAGCGGAAAGAAAAAGACCTCCACCGCCGAGGTGGCGATGCAGTATACCACCCGGTACGACGAAACGCTGATCTCCTTTGCCAACGATATCAACACCACCGAGGGCGGAACCCATGAAACCGGGTTCAAGAGCGCCCTGACCCGGGTGATCAATACCTACGCCCGCAGCAAGGGCTTTTTGAAGGAAAAAGACGCTAATCTCTCCAGCGAGGACGTCCGGGAAGGGCTGACGGTGATCATCAGCGTAAAGGTGGAGGAAGCGCAGTTTGAAGGGCAGACCAAGACCAAGCTGGGGAACAGCGACGTTGCCGGCCTGGTCAGCTCGATCCTGACCGAGAAGCTGACGGAGTTTTTTGAAGAGAACCCCAAAACAGCCAAAACCATCATCAATAAGGCGATCTCCGCCTCCCAGGCGCGGGAAGCGGCGCGGAAGGCGCGGGAGCACGCCCGCAAGAGCGCTCTTTCCACCTCCCTTTCCCTGCCGGGCAAGCTGGCGGACTGCCAGAGCAAGGACAGTAAATATACGGAGATCTATATTGTGGAGGGCGATTCCGCCGGCGGCTCCGCCAAGGAAGGGCGGGACCGGCGCTTTCAGGCGATTCTCTCCCTCTGGGGCAAGACCCTCAACGTGGAAAAATCCCGGCTGGATCGGGTCTACAACAATGATAAGCTGATGCCCATCATCGCGTCGCTGGGCACCAATATCGGCGCAGATTTCGATATCACCAAGCTGCGCTACGGAAAGGTCATCATCATGGCGGATGCGGATGTGGACGGCGCTCATATCCGCACCCTGCTGCTGACCTTTTTCTTCCGGTTCATGCGTCCGCTGATCGAGGGCGGCTATGTTTATACCGCCGTTCCGCCCCTTTATAAGCTGGTAAGGGGGAAGGAAACCCGCTACGCCTATTCCGACGCCGAGCGGGATCGGATCTCGGCGGAGCTGCGCGGGCCCGACGGCAAGGGCAAGGTGGAGATCAACCGCAATAAGGGTCTGGGCGAGATGGATCCGGCGGAGCTCTGGGCCACCACCATGGATCCCGCGGTGCGCACCCTCAAGCAGTTTACCCTCAACGACGCCATCGCCGCCGATGAAACCTTCTCCATCCTGATGGGCGAGAAGGTGGAGCCGCGCAAGGCGTTCATCGAAAGCAACGCGCAATACGTGATGAATCTGGATATCTAAAGGAGGTGCTTCAGAATGGCAAAAAATGAGATTCATGATACCGCAAGCTATGAAAACCAGATTATCGTTCCGGTCGATCTGGAAAAAGAAATGAAGAACTCCTATCTGGACTACGCCATGTCGGTGATCGTCGGCCGGGCCCTGCCGGACGTGCGGGACGGCCTGAAGCCGGTCCACCGCCGGATTCTTTACGCAATGTATGAGGACAATCTGACCAGCGACCGTCCCTTCCGCAAGTCCGCCACCTGCGTGGGCGACGTGCTGGGGCGCTATCATCCCCACGGCGACGCTTCGGTCTACGACGCGCTGGTACGGCTGGCGCAGAGCTTTTCCCTGCGCTATCCGCTGGTGGAAGGCCACGGCAACTTCGGCTCCATCGACGGCGATCCCGCCGCGGCCTATCGGTATACCGAGGCGCGGATGTCGAAAATCTCCAATGAGATGCTGCGGGATATCGAAAAGGATACCATCGATTGGGACCCCAATTTCGATGAAAGCCGCAAGGAGCCCCATGTTCTGCCCGCCCGGTACCCGAACCTGCTGGTCAACGGCTCGTCGGGCATTGCCGTCGGCATGGCTACGGACATCCCGCCCCATAACCTGCGGGAGGTAGTGGACGGCGCCATCGCCCTGCTGGACCGGCCGGAAATGGACGTGGACGAGCTGATGGACTATATTAAAGGCCCCGATTTCCCCACCGGCGCCATCATCATGGGGCGGACGGGGATCCGGCAGGCCTACCGCACCGGCCGCGGCAAGATCTATGTCCGCGCCCGGGCGGAGATCGAGGAATGGAAGGACGGCCGCTATAAGATCGTCGTAACCGAGATCCCCTATATGATCCGGAAATCCGCTCTGATCGAAAAGATCGCCGAGGAGGTCAAGACCGACCGGATCCCCGGCATCTCCGATATCCGGGACGAATCGGATAAGGACGGCCTGCGGTTCGTTGTGGAGCTGAAAAAGGAGGCCAATCCGCAGGTGATCCTGAATCAGTTGTATAAATTCACCGATATGCAGGCGACCTGCTCTATCATCATGCTGGCGCTGGTCAACGGCGTGCCGAAGGTGCTCACCCTGAAGCAGATGCTGGAGGAATATCTGAGCCATCAGAAGGAAGTGATCCGGCGGCGCACCGCCTATGAGATCCGCAAGGCGGAAACGCGGGCACATATTCTGGAAGGGCTGATCAAGGCCATCGATCATATCGACGAAGTGATTGCCATCATCCGAGGCTCCCGGCAGATCGCCGACGCCAAGGAGCGGCTGATGGCGCGCTTTGAGCTGGACGAGCCTCAGGCCCAGGCGATCGTGGAGATGCGGCTGGGGCAGCTCTCCGGCCTGGAGCGGGAAAAGGTGGAAAATGAATATCGGGAGCTTGTGGAAAAGATCGCCGATCTGAAGGATATCCTTGCCCACGACGAACGGGTCGCCCAGATCATCAAGGAGGATCTCACCGAAATCGCCCGGCGGTACGGCGACGCCCGCCGCACCGAGATCGGGCATGGCGAGGTCGGGCTGGAGGACGAAGATCTGATTCCGGTAGAGGATTGCATCTTCACCCTGACCGAAGCCGGCTATATCAAGCGCCAGCTGACCGGGACCTATAAGACCCAGCACCGGGGCGGCCGGGGGGTCACCGGCATGAAAACCAAGGAAGAGGACGTGGTCAAGGAGCTTTTCGCCGCCTCGACCCACGATACCATTCTGTTCTTCACCACCCTGGGCAGGGTCTATAAGCTCAAGGGCTATGAGGTGCCGGAAAGCTCCCGCACCGCCAAGGGCACCAACGTGGTCAACCTGCTGCCGCTGATGAGCGGAGAGCGGGTGAACGCCATGATTCGGGTGGAGAATTTTGAGCAGGACGGCTATCTGATGATGGCCACCCGCAACGGCACGGTCAAGAAAACCGCCCTTTCCGAATACGCCAATATCCGCAAGACCGGCGTGATCGCCATCCTGCTGGACGAAGGGGACGATCTGATGGCGGTAAGCCTGACCACCGGATCGGATCATATCCTGCTGGCTACCCATGAAGGCAAGGCGATCCGGTTCTCCGAGCAGGAGGTCCGGCCGATGGGGCGCGTCACCCGGGGAGTCCGGGGCGTCCGCATCGGCGAGGAGGATCATCTGATCGGGATGTGCATCCAGCAGGAGGGCTGCGCGCTGCTTTCCATCACCGAAAACGGTTATGGAAAGCGCACCGCCGTGCAGGAATACCGGCTCCAGAGCCGCGGCGGTAAGGGCATCTCCAACTACCATATTACCGATAAAACCGGCAAGGTGGCCGCCGTCCGGATGGCGGCGGAAGGGGAGGATCTGCTGCTGGTAACAAGCGGCGGCATCATCCTGCGCACCCAGACCGAGGAGATCCCGCTGCTCGGCCGCTCCACCCAGGGTGTCCGGGTCGTCCGGCTGGACGAGGGCGTCCAGGTGATCGATATCGCCGGCGCCGCCCGGGAGGAGGAAGAACCTGCCGAAGAGGGCGCCTCGGAATGAGAGCAGCACAAACTCCAAGGAAACTCAAATAAGAAAAGATTAATTGGTGAGTATCACCAACATATGTCACAAAATGTGTAAAATCAGCAACATAAGGTTCTATCTAAATGAAGGCGATTTTGCTATAATTTTATTATCTATCAATATCTGTTCTTAAGGGAGGACAAAGACATGGCAAAGAAGACGATACGTCTGCTCAGTCTGTTGCTTTCCGTGCTGATGCTGGTAACGATGATCCCGCTGGCAGTCAGCGCCGAGTATCAGAACGAAAGCATGGGCAATGTGCAGGACTATTATGCCGTTGAGTATGATTCTCTGGTCGGAAAAGAGAATCAGGAGAATACCGGCGTATATGTTGTCGACGAAGAATGGGACGTAGATGAAGCCACCAATACGGTATCCTTCTATTTCAGAGGGGAAACCGTAACGGAAACCTATGATCCCTACCGTCATGTAACCAGCGTGGAAGACGCTTATATCAGAGCCAATACCGCCATGGTTTCGATGCCGACGGTGATTCTGACGGCGGGGAACTATTCCTCGAAGATCGACCTGACCGGCAGCATCATCCTGCTGGGCGCCCAGGCGGGAATCAATCCGAACGTCGTCAGCAGCGAGCCTACGGAACCGTGGACGCTGAACAGCGACCGTGTCATTCCCAATCTGGGTTCAGAGGAATATGGCAATGAAACCCGGATGTGGATGCCCGGATCGATGGACTTCGACGCCGAATACGGCGGCGGCAATTCCGATAAGACGATGCACCTGATCGAGATCGCGGCAACCTCCGGCAAAACCTGCCGGTATGTGCTGGATGGCATTCTGTTCCAGGGCTACGGCGCGGTCGTCAACGATACGGGCGCCGGCAGCGGTACCCGGGAGATCTATGCCCAGAACTGCGTTTTCAACGACGGCTATGCCTACGATACCGATCAGTTCCGTACCTGGAACCGCGGCAGCGGCGTTGCCTGCACCAAGAAGCTCTTCATTTCCAACTGCTATGCAACGGGCTTCCGTCACCTGGGTCTGTATTCCGGGCATTCCTCCGATATCCAGGTCAACGGCCTCTGCTATAAGGACAACTATGCCTCCGCGTTTTATAAAGTAAAAACGCTGCAGTGGCAGGGCCTGAACTTCGAGATGAAGAATTCCTATTTCTATAATAGCGACGCCGTGGCCAAAACGGAAATGCAGGATACGAATAAGAACTATAGCGACCTTATCTTCTATTTCTGCAACGACGCGGTTTCCAACAGGGAAGCCGGAACCAATGCGGAGAAATACCGCTATACCTTCAGCAACAATGTTTTCTACAATCATGAAAAGATTGCCAGCGATGGAACGCTGACGCTTCCCGATACATCCCCGATCATCATTGCCATGGCCGGTACCAACGAGCTGCTGACGATGGAGGACAATCTTTTCATCAACACCTCGGCAGTAAACCAGACGACGCCGCGCAGCGTGCTGCAGATCCGGTATCAGATCGATAAATCGACCGGTCTGCCCTCCCATGCCTTTACGGCCGATAACCAGCAGGAGATCCGAACTACTGCGGCCTATGCGCTGAACAGCAGCAACGTCTGTATCCAGAACAACACCTTCTGCGGAAAGATCTATCAGGCGACGCCGAATATCGGCGTGAATACCCATGAGGACACCCTGATGGAATCCACCGGCAACGTGTATCTGGATTCCTATACCGATACGACGGGCGCGGTGATCCCCGGAACGGCGCAGAACCACGATAAGTGGGTCTGGCTGGATATCACCGATAAGAGCGATCCCACCAACCGTTCCGACTACATCAATACCGCGGCGATTACCGTCAGCGGCGATAATCTGGCAGCAGATCCGGACGACGCGAAGAGCCTTTCCGTCACGGTAGCGCCGGAAACCGACAGTTATGCGGTGGCCGCCACCTGCGATACCGATGCCAAGAACTACGTCAAATATTATAAAGCGGACGCCTCCTTCAATAAGCTGGAGGAAACCACCGCCGCGCTGAGCACGGCGAACCGCATCAATTATTATGTGGTTTCCATCCATTCGATGGACGGCTGGACCTCGGAAGATTATCAGATCACCATAACGCGGCCGCCTCTTCCCGGCGCCACGCTGAACGGAATCGTCGATGAAGCGACCGAAACCCTCTCCCAGAAGAGGGATGGGGACTACTTTGAATACGAAGTAGACTATCTGGACAGCGCCTTCACCTTTACGCTGGACGTTCCCACCGGGGCGACCTCCGTGCTCAAGGAGGGAGAAACCCAGATCGAATCCGAAGGGGCCAATACCTTTACGCTGAATCTGGAAGAGCTGGAAAATCTTTATGAATACAGTATCATCGTCACCGATGCGGCGACGAGCAAGACGGAAACCTACGCTCTGGGCGTACTGCGGAGAGAGAACCACCGCACCGCGGTCGAGAAGATCACGTTGACCGACACCGGCGCTTCTGCCACAGAGCCGGTGGACGACAACAACACCTGGAGCACCACCGTTCCGGTAGATACCGCCTCCTTCCGCTTCTCCATTGACATTTCGGAGAACGCCACCGTGGTGGTGCGCGACCCTGTTTATAACGCGCCGGTAACGGCAAGCGAAGGCGTTTATACCGTTGAGAACCTTGGGGTCGGCAGCAACCGGTATTCCATCACCATTACCGCCCAGAACGGTGAGGATCAGGAAACCTGGTATTTTGATATCTCCCGTAACGCCAATACTGATCATGAGCTGCTTGGCATCAAGAACGCCACCAAAACAGAGGAAGGCGTTTATACCGCCAATATTGAGCAGGACTTCTTCATGATCTCCCCCAGCTATTCCTATGGAGCAACAGCACAGGTCTTTGCAGATGAAGCCTGCCAGACTGAGATCAAGAACTTCCGCCTGAGCCTGACGGAGGCCACCACCACCGTCTGGATCCGGATCACCGCGGAGGACGGAGTGAGCAGCACCCTGAGCAAGCTGATCATTCATACGACGGCGGAGCTGGGCGGCGGCAGCGGTTCCTCCGGGATCGTCGACGACGGCGTCATCGGCGTTCTGGACGGCAACCGGATCGAGAACGGCACCGTTTATGTGAAGCTTCCGGAGAATACCGAAAGCTGGGTCTATAAGGTCGTCGGCATGAACGGTTATACCGTCAAGCTCTATGCTGATCAGGGCTATAACCTCCTGATCGCCAATACCGGCACCCTCAATCTGGATTCCGGCATCACCAAGCTGTATGCAAAGGCAAGCAAGGATGCGGATACCAAGGCGTATGTCATTCAGGTAGAGGCGCTCCAGAAAGTTACCTTTACCGATCGGCAGGTCGCCTGGGCCGAGGAGTATGTCGATTATCTGGCCGAAAGCGGAGTCGGCGTGATGAAGGGCGACGATAAAGGCGCCTTCAACGGCGAAAGCAAGCTTTCCCGTTATGAAATGGCAGTCATGCTGGTGCGCTTCGCGGGTATCGACAGCTCTCTCTACAGCAATGTGAAAACTCCCTTCCAGGATACTATCGTGGATTGGGCGGCGAATTATGTGAAGGCTGCCTATCGCTCCGGGATGATCGGCGGCTATAGCGTCACCGACGAGGAAGGAAACGTAACCGGCTATGTCTTCAACGGCGATAATAATTCCACCCGCAGCGAATTTCTCCGGGTATTCACCAACGCGCTGGTAGGCAATGTGGATACCTATTATGAAAATAATAAGGCCGCGATCGACGCGGCGGTGGCCGAGAAGGAATTCTCCGATCTGGACTTCGTGGCCGATTGGGCGGTTTCCGCTGTTTACACCGCTGTTTATCAGGGCGTGATCGAGGGCGATGGCGATCGGCTGAACCCCGAAGGGGAGATCACCCGGAATGAGATCGCCGTCATCCTGACGCGGTATCTGAAACAGGCCTAAAGCGCCGCGGCAATAAGGGGCTCCCGAGGATGAACCGAATCGGTCTGTGACGGATCCAGTCTGTGACTGATCCAGTCTGTGACTGATCCAGTCTGTGACTGACCCGGTCTATGACTGACCCGGTCTGTGACGGATCCAGTCTGTGACTGACCCGGTCTGTGACTGACCCGGTCTGTGACTGAACCAGTCTATGACTGAACCAGTCTGTGACTGGTCGGTGCCAAAAGGAGCGGAGAACCCTCCGGAGCGTGGCGCTTCGGGAACAGAAAAAGAAAAACGGCAGACCCGGAAGGAATATTCCTTCCGGGTCTGCTTTTTTGCGCCTTGGGGCAACACTTCATTCCTTCCGGCACCCCCTTTAGAGAAGCGCCCCATCCATCGCGGTGGCACATCATTTCTTGCGGTGGCACCCTATTCCTTGCGGCGGAACCCTATCACTTCCGGCGGCGCCCACCCCCATTGGGCGGCACTTCCCGTCGCCTGTTTTGGCGGCTTTTTCCTTCTGCTTACTGTGCCAATAGAAAGCACCGCCCGCTTTTTGCGGCGCCGGGTTCTTCGCCGCTTGCGTTCTTATCTTCCGTTCGCCGCCTTATCTCTCGCGGCGCCCTCCAAAAGGGAGGGCGCCCTCCTTTGGTGCAGCGCCCTATCCCGTGCGGCGCCACATCATTTCTTGCGGTGGCACCCTATCCCTTGCGGCAGCATCCCCTCTCTTGGGGCAGCGCTTCCTCTCCTCTCTCGAAAAGGACCGGTGCAGAAAATTTTCCCTGTCGCAGGAAAAATCCCCGGAATCCTTGCATATTGGGATGAAATTTGTTATGATATAAAAGATAAACGCAAAGGAAGGATGAGGTGCGTGAAGAAAAACAACCTGATCGCGGTGCTGGGGATCGCAGTCCTGCTGCTTTCCGGCTGCTCTGTCAGCCGGCCGGAGGTGGCGCAGCCGGTCTATGATACCGCTCCGGCAGAGAGCGGCGGTCTTTATGTAAACGGAAAATATCTGAAAAGCTATACGGCAGAGGAAACAATCTATCTGCGGATGGACGAGTTTGCCGAAGCGATGGACAGCAGCCTGGACGTTCAGCCGGGGATCGAGGAGCATGAATGCTTTCTGACCGATTCCATCGGCAACACCACGGCCTATACCACCAAAACTGTGGAGGAAAGCGGAAGCAGCGCTTTGGGGGCGATCGGCGGCGGGCTGTACGACGGCAGCTACTGGTACCAGCCGGAGGAGGATCTGCTTTCCGGCTTTGATCTCCATCGGCTGGAGGATGAGGAGGCGAACTGCATCTATTATACCTCTTATCCCGAAGCGGAGGAGATCCCGGAGGGGGTGGAGCTGCCGGTGATGATGTATCATGCGGTCAGCGACAACTGCTGGGGGATCGAGGAGCTTTTCGTTTCGCCCTCCTCCCTGCGGGAGCAGTTGGAGGGGCTGCAGCGCAACGGATATACCACCCTCTGGTTCGAGGATCTTCCCTATGCCAACCGGGTGGAAAAGCCGGTGGTACTGACCTTCGACGACGGCTATGAGGACAACTATACCGAGCTGTTCCCGATCATTCAGGAATACAACGTCAAGGTGACGATTTTCCTGATTACCGGCAGCATCGGAACGGAAAATTACCTGAATGAGGATCAGATCCGGGAGATGGCTGCCAGCGGGCTGGTGTCCTTCCAGAGCCATACCGTCAGCCATTCGCGACTGACCGGGCTTTCCGCCGGGGAGCTGGAGGAGGAGCTTTGGAACGCCAAGCTGGAGGTGGCGCGCATCACCGGGAAGGAGCCCTTTGTTTTCTGCTATCCCTACGGCAGCAGCAACAACGCCGTGGTGGAAGCAGTCGGCCAATATTATGAATTCGGGCTTCTGATGTCCGGCGATACCTATGTGACCGGTGAGGATCCGTTGCGGATCAACCGGAAATATGTTGCCCGGAGCACCGATATCGAGAGCTTCGGCAGCATGGTCTCCTCCTGAGCAGGCCGGGATCAAAACAGAAAAAAAACGGCAGGACGATCGTCCTGCCGTTGTTGTTTTTGGGGGTTATTCCACCGAAAAGATATAATGGTAAACAGGCTGGCCGCCGGGCAGGCAGAGCACCTCCGCCTCCGGCATCATCTGCTGAACCAGCTCCTGGATCTTCAGGGCGTCCTCTTCGGGAACGTCCTGCCCATAGTAGATATTGACGTAGGATCCGCCTTTTTCTGCCATGGCTTCAAAAAGCTTGCGCACCACCGTTTCCATTTCATCTTCCACGAAGGTGACTTTGGCTTCGATCAGACCCAGCAGCTGACCCTCCCGGATCTCGTGGTCGTCGAAAACAGAATCCCGGGCCGCATAGGTGACCTGGGCGGTCTGCACGGTGGCAAGCTGCTTCTTCATCATCGCCTCGATCTCCTCCGGTTCCATGCTTTCGTCGTAGCCCAGCATGGCGGTAATGCCCTGGGGCACCGTTTTGGTGGGGATCACCACCGCCTGCTTGGCGGTGGAAAGCTCTTTGGCCTGCTCGGCGGCCATGATGATGTTTTTATTGTTGGGCAGGATAAAGACCACCTCGCTGGGGGTCTTATTGATCGCCGCCAGAATGTCCGCCGTCGAGGGATTCATGGTCTGCCCGCCTTCCACAACGGTATCCACGCCCAGATCCTTATAGAGGGCGGCAAGACCGTCGCCGGCCACCACCGAAACAAAGCCGTAGCGCTTGACCGGCTGCGCGATCGCCGGTTCCTCCGGCTGCTCCTTTTGCCGGGCGCGGAATTCTTCCTTCATATTGTCGATCTTCAGGTTGATCAGCATCCCGTAGCGCAGCGCCTCTTCAATGGCGCGGCCGGGATGGTTGGTGTGCACGTGCACCTTGATGATATCGTTGTCCGGCACGCAGACAACGCTGTCGCCAATGGACTCCAGATAGGAGCGCAGATCGGCGGGATTGGTCTTTTTGGCGGTTTCGTCTACCGAAACGAGGTATTCCGTGCAGTAGGTGAACTTGATATCCTCCTCCCGCAGCGCCACTTCGTCCACAACGGTATCGCTGACCGGTTCCTGCTCCTCGACCGGCTGGATGGGATTGCCCATCAGGGCGGCCAAAGCGCCCTCCATGACCACCGCAAAGCCCTTTCCGCCGGCGTCCACCACCCCGGCCTGCTTCAGCTGGGGCAGCATTTCCGGCGTTTCGGCCAGAACCTTATTGGCCTCCTGAACAAAATAAGCCAGCGCGTCCGTTTCGGAAACGGTATTTTTTTCGGTATAGGCCGCCATCCGCTCGGCAGCCACCCGAGAAACGGTAAGAACCGTGCCCTCGGTGGGCTTCATGACCGCCCGGTAGGCGGCCTTGACGCCGAGGTTCAGCGCCGCGGCAAGATCCTTGGCGGAAGCGGTTTCCTTGTCCTTGAGCCCCTTGGAAATCCCCCGGAAGAGCAGGGAAAGAATCACGCCGCTGTTGCCGCGGGCACCTTTCAGCATCGCGCCCGCCGCGCGGTCGGATGCTTCCGCCACGGTGCAGTCCCCCATATTCTGAAGCTCACGGGCCGCGGCGGAGATGGTCAGCGTCATATTGGTGCCGGTATCGCCGTCCGGAACAGGAAATACGTTCAGCGCATTGATCGCCGCTTTCTGATTGCTGATATGGTTGCATCCGGAAATAACCATCTCGCAATACTGTTTACCTGTAATCATGTATATATTATCTCCTTAGTTTGCTTTCATTCCGTCAATGAAAATATTGACTTTTTTAACGGTAAAACCGGACATCTGCTCCACGTTGTATTTCACTTCCTTGGCGATGCTGCGGGTGACGGCGGGCAGATTGACGCCGTAGAGCACCACGATGTGCATTTCCACAATGATGCTGTTCCCCTCGGGGATGACCTTGACGCCCTTTTCATAATGATCTTTTTTCAATAAGGAAACGATTCCGTCGCCGGCCGATTTGGCCGCCATGCCTACTACGCCGTAGCAGGAGTTGGCCACATGACCCACGATGTTCGCGAACACGGTTTCGGTGATGGTGATACTTCCGTTATGGTTATTTACGGTCATGAACGCAATACCTCCTTAAGATATATCATTTTTATTTTATAATATTTTTTGAAAAAAAACAATAGTTTTTTCCAAAGAGCGGAGAAAGCGGCTATGTGCGGCAGGTAAAATAAAGGATCTGCCGCTCCGCGCCGGCCGATTCCAGCAGTTTTTCCGCTTCGGCGCGGCGCTGGGCGTCCAAGTTGGAGAAGGGATCGTCCAGCACCATCGGCAGGGGCGTATCGCTCAAAAGCGAACTGACTGCCATCCGGAAGGAAAAGTAGACGGCGTCGCGGGTCCCGGCGGAAAAGGCCGTTACCGGATAGGCCCCTTCCGGCGTTTTCAGGGTGATGCCGTATTGGGCGTCCAGCCAGAGGGTCTGATATTTGCCGTCGGTCAGCCGGGCAAGGATTTCGCCGGCCAGGGTGCAGAGCCGGGGCGCAAAGCGGGCGTTCATTTCCTCGTTGGCCTCCTTCAGCCAGGCAAGGCTTTTCTGCACCGCCGCCAGCTCCTCTTCTCCCGCCCGGATCGCTTCTTCTTCCTCTTTGATCTGCTCGGCCAGCGCCGCCTGCTCCTCCCAGAGCCGTTCCAGCTCCCGGGGGTTGAGGTCGATCCGCCGGGCCAGCAGGGCG
The DNA here is from genome assembly GCA_944387895.1 of uncultured Clostridia bacterium. Classification (GTDB taxonomy): domain Bacteria; phylum Bacillota; class Clostridia; order Oscillospirales; family QAKW01; genus QAKW01. The sequence goes on along the minus strand of CALXGQ010000002.1, from coordinate 12,349 downwards.
CGGTATTCCTCTTCGGCCCGGCTCAGCCGCCGCCGGATCTGTTCGGCGGATTCCTCCACCGTCTCCGCGCCGGCGGCCAGCGCTTCCAGCTCCGCCCGGCTGCGCCCGTTTAAAAGAGCCTGCTCCTGCAGAGCGGCGGTGTTTTGGGCAAGGGCGGCTTCATAGACCCCCCATTCGACCCGCTGCCGGCGCACCTCCTCGGGGGTGAGGAGTCGGGTTTCCCGGCGCAGGGCTTCCAGCCGGGCTTCCGCCGCCTGATCCGCGGCCTTTCGCTCCGCCGCCGCGGCGGAGGCGGTCTCCAGCTCCGCCCGGCATTCCTCCCGCCGCGCCAGAACCTCTTGATACCGCGCCCATTTTTCCGAAAGCTGCCGGGGGGTGGCGGCGCCGTAGGCATGGCAGATCCGCCTGCGGGCGGCGGAGGGCAGCAGAAGAAGCAAAAGCCCTCCGCATAGTCCGGCGGCCGCCGCAGCGTAAAAGACGGGGTTGTAAAAAATCCCGGCTGCCAGCCCTGCGGCGCTCAGCAGCAAAAGAAGGATCCCGGCGGCAATGGCGCCTCCGGAGCCTTTTTCCAGCCGCTCCAGATCCCGGCCGGAAAGGGCGTGGAACCCGAATTGCTCCGCGCTCTCGCTCACCAGCCGCAGCCGGTCGGAAAGCCGCTCCCGTTCCTCTTCGGCGTCCTTTCGCGCCGCTTCCGCCTCCTGCCGCAGGGCAAAGGCCTGCTCCCATTCCTCCAGCTTTTCTTTGCTGATTTTGGGGGGCGCGGGCGGCTCCTGCCGGAGGGCGTCGAGGCGGGAGAGCAGCTTTTGCGCGTCGCTGGCTTCGGCTTTTTTCAGCAGGGCGGAAAGGCTTTGGAGCTGCTCCTCCGCCGCGGGAAGTGCCTGCTCCAGCGCCTCCCACTGCCGGCGCAGCTCCAGCTGCCGCTCCAGCCGGTCGGAGAGCTCCCGGTATTGGCTCCGCGCCGCCGCCAGCGCCTCCTTCCGCTCCAGAAGAGGGCCCTGGTTTTTGTTGCGGTACATATATTTTGTATGCTGTTTGTTGAGAAAATCTTCCGCCAGCTTGAAGGAAACATTTTCATCTCCGGTGGCGGACATATTTTTCAGGGCGATATCCAGACCGTTGGTGCGGGAAAAGAGCAGATCGCCCTGGGTGATGCAAAAGGAACGCAGAAAGGTTTCGCCGTCCAGCCCGAGGAAATGGGCGCCCGGCTGTTCCCGGGCGGAAAGCGCCAGCTCCTGGCCGGTGGTCAAACAAAAAACCGTTCGTTTTTCCGCCCCTCTGGCCGGGCGGCGGCGCCGGATCTCCCAGATCAGGCCCTCCTGCTCAAAGCGCAGCCTGCCCTCCGGCTCCGCGCCGCTCCAGGGCAGATAGCTTTTCAGCAGCCGGGCGTCGTAGCCGTAGAGCATATAGTAGATAAAGAAAATGAGGGTGGTTTTTCCGTATTCGTTGGGGTGGCGGTAGGTGTTCAGCCCCTCTTTCGGCTCCAGCGTGAAGTTTTCCAGCTTGCCGAACCGCACCGCCTCCAGCAGCAGCAGCTTCATAGCCTTGCCTCCTTCAGCGCCGCCAGACCCAGGCGCAGCGCCTCTTCCAGCAGAGGGCGCTCCTCCGGCGGAGCGGTCTCCAGCTCCGCCAGCGCGCGGCGGACAAAAGCGCCCTGCAGGGTATTCTGGCCGCGCAGCAGCTCCACCGAGAGGGAGGGATCGGAGCGATCCTTCACATCCCGGCCGGTGCGTTCGGTATAGACCCGGGCGGCCGCCTCGGGGCTTTCCCCCGGCGCGCCGGTGAGGATCAGCCGTGCCTCGGTATGGGGCGGAACGGAAACCGCCTCCAAAGCGGCAAGGATGGCGCCGGAATCGGCGCAGCCGGTCAGATCGACGGGATATTCCCGATAGGTGCGCTCCGCCACCGAAACCGGTTCCACCGCGACGCCGCCTTCCGGCTCCGCGTCGATCAGATAGACCCATTTTTCTCCGGTTTCGTCCCAGCCGCGTCCTTCGGGGATCCCGGGCACCAGCAGATGGCAGCCGCCGATCCGGCGCTGCCCGCCCTTATGGATATGGCCGATCACGGCCAGCTGGAACCGGCTTTCTGCCAGCTCCTGGGCGGAGATCGGCTGAAAATCGCCGCCATCCACCTGGCCGTGGGCAAGCAGGATATTCAAAGCGCCCTCCGGGGCGGCAAAGCCGGCCAGGATCCGGCGATCGCTCTGCTCTCTGGGGGCGGAGCAGCCGAAAAGGTGCAGGCCGGGGGCCGAAAGAGGCGCGGCGGTCAGCTCTTCGGGGAAGCAGTAGACCCCCTCCGGCAGGGAGCGGTAAAAGGCGGTTACTGCCAGAGGATCGTGGTTCCCGGCGGCAATAAAGACCGGGCAGGGCGCCGCCTCCAGCAGCCGCATCAGGGCGGAGGCGGTTTCCGGCGGGGGAAAGGGGCTGTCCAGAAGGTCGCCGCCGATCAGAACCGCGCCGCAGCCGGCCTCCCGGGCCCGGTCGAAAATCCGGGCCAGCAGGGCGGCGTCCTCTTTTTTTCGGATATGTAAATCTGCCGTGGCAAGAAATCGCATGAAGGTTCACCTCTCTTCTATTTTAACGGCCACGGCCGGAAAAGTCAACTCTCCGCGCCGGCGGAAAAAAGGATCATCCGCGCAGGCACGCAGGATGATCCTCAACCGTTTAAAAATGAAGTTTTTCAAAATAACCGCCTTCCTGCAGGGAAAGCCCTTCGTTGCCGCAGATGATGATATGGTCGAGCAGCCGGAATCCGGCCTTGCTCAGAGCGCGGAATACGTCGCGGGTGGCGGCGAGATCCTGAACGGAGGGCGCGCAGTCGTTGAAATGATTATGGGCAATGACGACGCTTTTGCAGCCGGTGCGGCGCGCCGTTTCCAGAACCTTGGCGGCGTGGATCTCCACGGCGCTGATGGAGCCGATATATTGCAGGGAGCAGTTGATCAGCCGGCGGTTTTCGTCCAGAAAGGCGGCGTAAAGACATTCCTCTCTGCGGCCGATGAACCGCGGGATAAAGAATTCCACGATGCGGTCGGATTCCAGAAACCGCAGATGGTCGGTTGAAAGCTCTTCATAGTAGCGGCGGGAAAGCGCCGGCAGGAGCTTCAGCAGGAACACGCAGTAGGAACCAACGCTTTCCACCCGGGTCAGCTCTTCCGGATCGGCATCCAGCACGCCGCGGAAGCTGCCGAAGCGGGCGATCAGGTCGTGGGCGATGGGATTGGTGTCCTTCTGGGGGATGCAGAATCCGAGCAGCAGCTCCAGCAGCTCATGATCGGCAAAGCCGTCCGGCCCGGAGGAAAGATAGCGCCTGCGCAGCCGGTTGCGGTGCCCCTGATGGATGGGCGTTGCATCGGTGCTCAATGATCCATCACCTCGTAAACGCCGTTCAGAACATATTTGGGTCGATAGGGGAAGCGCTCCAGATCCTCCTGCCGGGTCACGCCGCTGAGCACCAGGACCGTATCGATATTGGACTCCACGCCGGCCACGATATCGGTATCCATCCGGTCGCCGATGATGGCGGTGTCCTCCGCCCGGCAGCCGAGCAGGCTCAGGCCGCAGCGCATCATCAGCGGATTGGGCTTGCCCAGATAATAGGCCTCCTTGCCGGTGGTCAGCTCAATAGGCGCGACCAGCGCACGGCAGGCGGGAACGATCATGCCGCCCTTGCCCGGGCCGGTCAGGTCGGAGTTGGTGCCGATCAGCCGCGCGCCACGGTGCAGCAGTTCCACCGCCTTGAGGATGCTGGAATAGTTATAGTTGCTGGTTTCGCCGACTACAACGTAGTCGGGGTTCACGTCGTTCATGGCGATGCCCGCGTTGTAGAGAGCGTTCATCAGCCCCGGCTCGCCGATCACGTAGGCCGTGCACCCCGGCTTCTGACTGGCCAGATAAGCGGCGGTGGAAAGGGCGGAGGTATAGAAATGGGATTCATCGATCTCCAGACCCAGGCGCTGCATTTTGAGCTGAAGCTCCTTGGGGGAGCGCTCGGAGCTGTTGGTCAGGAAGAGAAACTTTTTATCCTCTTTATAGAGCCAGTCCACAAACTCCTTGACGCCGGGCAACAACTGGTTCTGGTAATAGATCACGCCGTCCATATCGCAGATGAAGCCTTTTTTGTCGCTGATTTTCATGATGAGGATTCTCCTTAGTCTATATAGTCCATCGGGTCGATGCCCAGCATCGGAAGCAGCCGCGGCAGGTGCAGGCGGTGGCGCATGTAATTATGATAACGGATGGCGTCCGCCATAAATTCTCTGCTGACCCCCACTTCCTCCGGCTCGGTAGGCGCTCCCGCCGCCTTCATGGCCCGGAGCAGCGCTTCGTTTTCCGGTAGAAGCTCATAGATGCAGCGGCGGATCTCCGGCCATTTTTCTTCCAGAAGGCGGGGATCCACCTGATCGGTGATGGTGGGGTTATTGAGCCGCTTCACATCGGGCAGCATCTTGGGATCATAATGGGCGTAAACGTCCTCCCAGTCGGTGGGATCGGGACCGGCGTGAACCGTTTCCAGCCGGTCGGCCAGATTGCGGTAGAGCCGGTTGCAGTAAACGGTGGCCATCCCGACCTTGCGGCCGTGGTAATCGGGCCAGATCCCCCGGATCACTTTGTGACATTCCAGATAATGGGAGATTACGTGCTCGGTGCCCGAAGCGGGGCGGGAACAGCCGGCAAGCTTCATGGCCAGCCCGGTCATGACCAGCGCCTCCATCACAGCTCCGGCGACTTCCTCGTTTTCCTCGGTGATCCGGTCGGCCATGGAAAAGATCCGGTCGGTTGCGGTTTTGGTGAGGGCGGCGATATTGGGGCAGTAGTATTCCCCGATCAGCATCCGGGCGATATGCCAGTCCACCAGCCCGATATATTTGGCGACCATATCGCCGAACCCGGAGGATTTCAGAATAGCGGGCGCCCGGGCCAGAATGGCCGTATCACCGATGATGATGCGGGGCTGCGCCGCCTGCCAGGAGGATTTGAAGTTGTTTTGAATGATGGGGGCGGTATCGGAGGCAAAGCCGTCCATGGACGGCGCGGTGGCAAAGATACAGAAGTCCTTTTTGCGCTCATAGGCGGCGACCCGGCAGATATCGTTCAGCGACCCTGTCCCCACGGAGATCAGGCCGTCCGCGTCCTCCAGCAGCGCCTCTACCTCCCGCACCTGCTCCACCCGGGCATAGATCATATCTTCATAGATCAGGAGCTTAACGTCGAAGCCGGCATCTTTCAGGCTTTCCAGAAGACCCGGGGAGGCGTGCAGGGTGTTGCGGTCCGCCACCAGCAGAACCTTTTTCGGGAACCCTGCTCCGGCAAGAATCCCTCCTGTTTTTGCCGTCAGGCCGCTGCCGATTTCAACAATCTCGGTATCAAAGGTATGCTCCCTGCCGCAGGGGCAGTCCTTGAAATTTGTTAAAAGACCGGCAATATCCATGTTGAAAGCCCCTCTCTGTTATTTTTAACCATTTTAGCATTGTTTCGTGAAAAAAGCAAGAAAAAATATCGGTCAAACCTTGATGGCGCCGCGCTTTTCTGCTATGATATACCCAAAGCGAAAATACGGATCCTTCCGGCGCGGCCGGAACCGGGGAGGGAAAAGGTTTGTTTGTTGAAATCGAAAAACAGTATATCGAACGTCCGCTGTCGCTGCCCTTCGTCGTCTGCACGGTGGGGCAGTCCCCCGCGGTACAGGCGCCGATTTGCCGGCCGGAGGGCTTTCCCTACCACCATTTTCTGCTGGTGGAAGCGGGGCAGGGTTGTTTTCATGCCGGCGGAGAGAAGCGGACCCTGGCGGCGGGTCAGGGCGTATTCTGCCGGGCGGGGATCCCGCACGCCTACGGCCCGGAGGGAGAGCAGTTTGTGACGCACTGGCTCACCTTTCTCGGCGCGGAAAGCGTACTGGACGCCTATGAGATCGGGGATCTTTTTTATTTTGACGCGCCGGACGCCCTGATCTCCTCCGTCCGGGCGCTTTATCAGCGCTGCATCGGCGCCGGAACGGCGCTGACCCGGTCGGCTGCCGGCTACGCCTGGCTGGTCGATTGGATCGAGGCCTGCTCGGGCAAGGCGGGAACGGTGGAAGCGGAGGTGCGCCGGTATCTGGAGGGTCACTTCGCGGAGCCGCTGACGCTGGATCAGATCGCCCGTGCCGTTCACCGCAACCGCTATGCCCTCTGTCATTACTATAAGGAAGCCACCGGCTGCACGATCATGGAGCAGCTGCGGCAGATCCGCATGGAAAAAGCCAAATGGCTGCTGCGGTATGAAACCGTTTCGGTGGAGGAGATCGGGCGGAGCTGCGGATTCGGGAGCGCCAGCTATTTCGGGAAGATCTTCCGCAGCATGACCGGGCGCTCTCCCCGGGAATACCGGAACGACTACCGCAAAAAGGACCCCGGGAAATAAAAAAAGGCCCCGCGGGGCCTTTTTCTTATTTGGGAGCGGCTTTTCTGCGGCGCAGGGCGCCGAAGATCAGAAGGGTGGCCGCGGCGGCCAGAAGCAGGCCGCAGAGCAGGCTGAAGAGCAGCGCGGTTTCTTTTTCAAAAAAGATGAAATAGAGGCAGCATCCTGCGCCCAGGGCGCAGGAAAGCCCCAGCACCGGATAGACGCAGGCGCCGGCGGAAAGGCGCTGCAGCTCCTCTTCACCGTGGTAGGAAAGGAGCTTCATGCGGGAGAGGATGGGGATCATCAGCCCGAAAAAGCCCGCCAGCAGCACCACTTCCAGGGGCAGCAGCAGGATATTTTTAATAGAGCGGATCCAGAGATCGGCGATATAGCCCTTTCCGTAAAGGAGCTTGGCCCAGAGGGCGCCCAGCAGAATGTTGGGGATCAGATTGACCAGCGCCTTGGCGCAGAAAATCCGGACGACGGTGATCTTCTGGCGGTAGAAAAAAAGCCCGTAGATCAGCGCTGCCGCCATTTCGCTGAGCATATAGCCGGGGAAGTAGGGATAGCCGCCCAGAAAGAGGAAATAATTGAGCAGATCGGCGACCGCCGCCACCAGCATCCCGGTGACCGGGCCGTAGACGGCGCAGCCCAGGGCGACCACAAAAAAGGTGAAATGGATCTGCAGGCTGCCGCTCAGCGGGATATAAATGCCGCCGACCACTACCGAGAGCGCGCAGATCAGGGCGGCCAGAGCCAGCCGGTTGGGCTTTTTCAGCTCGCCGCAGACTGCGCGCCAGTAGGCGGCGGAAAAAACGCCTGTTTTTTTCATGATAAAAGAAACCTCCTCCATTGGCGATGTTGCCACATAGAGGAAGGCTCCGGTATGCGGCAGCGGGATGCGGAGGCCGCGCGGCAAAAGGCGATGTCTTTTTTCGTTCTGAAGGCAACTCCCCGTCCTTCAAACACTTGACCCGCGGCTTCCTACTCTGCCAATCATTGAATTTTTAACCATCTTACCATAATTCGCCGGATTTTGCAACCTTTTTTTCAAAAAACCCGGCGCCCGGCAGCAAAAGGGCGGTTTTTCAGTTTCGAAAGCAGATCTGCTGGCCGGGAATCGGCGGATAGCGGAGCAGGGCGCTGCTCTCCAGATCGGCGCGGCGGAGATCCACCGCGGAGATCTGGCGGTTGTCGTAGGTGGTGTAGTAATAGATCCCCTGCTCCTGATTGCAGCAGGAGGTATAGAGGGTATAGGCGTCTCCGTCCGCTCCCCGGTTGCAGCCCCGCTGCTGCTCAACGGCGCCGAGAATGTGGAAAAACTGGCCGACGCTTTCCTCTTCCGTTGTGCCGGGGCGGGCGTGGAGCTTGGTAAAGGCCGCCCGAACAAAGCGGGAAGAGGAGGAAAGATCCCCCGGCAGGCCGATCGCGCCCATGCCGCGGCTGTAGGGGCGCAGGGACAGCCCGCCCATGTGCTCCGGCGGCGGATCGGGGGAGAGCTGCAGAAAATCGGCAAGGCGGGTCATCTGGTAATCAAAGGGGGGATTATTGGTCAGCACGCCTGCGGGATTTTCATGGATCCGCAGCCCCTCCGCCGAAGATTCCAGCGTCAGGGCGCTTTCCCGATCCGCGATCAGCCAGTGCAGGGGCGAAAGGGGCAGCTTTTCGCTGAAGGGAATGTCCGCCAGGTTGAGCCGCGCCAGTAGCCGCCGCACGTCCCGCAGATCGGCGCACTGCCCCAAAATCCAGGGAATCAGCTCAAAGGGGGAAATATTGTCCTTCCCGGCCTCGACCGGGAAATAGACGGCGTTTCCGGCAAAGAGCAGCCCGGCCATGGCAAGGCCGGTTTCATTGACGGCGTCGTAGAAAAGGGGAACCGTTTCCTCCACCGCCGCCATGCCCAAAAGGGCGTAGTGCTGGGGCAGCTCCGGCAGTTTCCGGAAGGAAAAGGGAAAATTTCGGGGCGCGATGACCACCTCTTCGCCATAGGAGCGGGCGTAATCCAGCGTCCGGCCGAAATAATGATCCCGGCCCTGATAGGTAATAGCGGTACACATAGCAGTAAAGAACACCTCCGCTATTATTTTGCCGCCGCACCGGGAAACTATGATTTTTTTTAACAGCCGACGGGTCTTTTTTGGCAAAAAAACGCCGCCCGCGCTCCGAAAAGGAGGGGGCGGCGTTTGAAACGACGGTTGGAAAAAGCTGGAGCAGGCGTCAGTTTGCCTTGCTGCGTTTTTCGCCGATCGAAAGAATCAGGTTCAGCAGGATGCCGAAGATCGCGGCGCCTGCAATGCAGGGAACGCTCATGCCGAAGAAGGGGATGTTTCCGCCGAAGGCGTAGTTGCCGCCGATGCCGATCACCATAATGGAGGCGATGACGGCGATATTCTTGCTGGAGAACATATCCACGCCCTTTTCGATCATGATGGCCATGCCCTGGGCGGCGATGGCGCCGAAGAGGTAGATCTCCAGCCCGCCGATGACGGCGAGGGGGATGCCGTAGATAACGCGGATCAGCGGGGTGAACATGGAGATCACCATCGCGATGATGGCGGCGACGCCGAGCACGCTGACAGAGAAGATTTTGGTGATGGCCATGGTGCTGATGTTTTCCCCGTAGTTGGTACCGGCGGGGCCGCCGATAAAGCCGGAGATCATATCGCAAAGACCGTCGCCGATCAGGTTACGATCCAGAAGATCCGCCAGATTACGTTTATTTTTTCCCTTTTTGGCGGCAAGGTCGTTCACATAGATATCCAGCTGATACATATGCGCGGTGGATTCGGGGATGGTAGCGATGGCGATGGGCATGATCGCCACGACTGCCGCCCAGGAAATCTTCGGCAGGGTAAAGGCGGGGAGGGCGAAGATGCTGCCGTCGCCCAGCTTCCAGCTGGAGGCGGAAAGGGCCTCGGCAGGCATGGAGCGGAAGAGGCTCATTTCCTCGCCGCCGAAAAGAACCAGCGCGCCTGCAATCAGGCAGCCGACGCCGGCGCCCAGCAGCAGCGGGATCTGGCCGAGAAAGCCCTTGAGATAGCGGGAAAAGAGAATGGTGGAGATCAGCGTCGCCAGAGAAACGCCCCATACCCAGTAGGAGCCGGTAACGCCGGTGGCTCCGGAAGCGGGAGCGGCGTCGGAAAGGGCGTTGCCCGCCAGCGTCAGGCCGATGATCATGGCCACCGGACCGGTGATGGAGGGCGGCAGGATCTTTTCAACAGCCTTGCGGCCGAAGAAGTGGACCAGAAGCCCGGCCATAATGGAAACAAGGCCGGAGAGCACGATGCCGAACTGCGCCTGGGAGATCAGCTCCGCCGGGAGGATCCCGGTTTCTTCAAACTGAGCGATCTGCTCAGCCGTCCCTTCGGCGGCCACCATGCTGGAGATCGCCGTCAGATAGGCAAAGCTGGATCCGTAATAGAGGGGGATCTTTTTGCCGGTAATCAGAATGAAGCAGACGGTGGCAAGGCCGCTTGCAAAAATGGTGGTGGAAACCTGAAATCCGGTGATCAGCGCCACCGCGACCGTTGCGGGGAACATGACGATGACCTGCTGCAGCGCATAGAGCAGCAGCTTGATGAAAGGGGGTCTTTCCTCCGGCAGATAGCCGATGGAGGAAGCGTCGAGTTTACGTTCCATGGTAATACACGCCTTCTTTCTTAAAATTAGCGCCCACAGGGGCGCTTTTCTTCTTTTTTCGTCGGAGGCGTAAAACGCCCCCTCCTACATGCATGCCCTTATTAAAGCACATTTACTGCCGTTTGTCAAGACAAAATCTGCGCTCTTTCCCCCTTTCCGGCGACCCCTATGGTGCTCCGTGTCTTTGACACTTCGTGTCTTTGACACTCCGTGTTTTTGACACTTCGTGTCTTTGACACTCCGTGTCTTTGACACCCTCGGACGAAGGGAATGAAGGGTTTTATGGCGGTTTTTCCGAAACGGTCAAAAACTGTCAAATCTCTGTCAAAAGTGCTGTGGTTTCCCGGCTTTCTCTGATCGATCTGCACGAAAATGAAGGGAAAAGAAGAAAAATGATTGAAAGTGCGCAGAAAAGATGGTATGCTGAAGACAAAAAGAAGGTGAGCAAAATGTTGATGCAGGAACGGCATGCCGTCATTTTGAAGCTGCTCCACGTCCGGGCCTGCATCATCACCGACCGGAAGCCCGGCGGCGCTTTTGAAAAGCTGACCGCCGTCCGGGTGGCGGAGTAATATTATTTTAGGAAAGAAAGGACAGAGGATCATGGTTTATACCGTTACCTTCAATCCCGCGCTGGATTATGTGGTGCATTTGAAAACCCTCCGGACAGAGGACATCAACCGAACGGTTTCGGAGGAGCTTTATTACGGAGGGAAGGGGATCAACGTATCCGCGGTGCTTGCCCGGCTGCAGGTGCCCACCACCGCCCTGGGCTTTATCGCCGGCTTTACCGGGGAGAAGCTCCGGGAGATGCTGGACGCCGATGGGATCTCCCATGATTTCACGCCCCTTGCGGAGGGGCATACCCGGATCAACGTCAAGATCAAATACGGGCAGGAGCTGGATATAAACGCCGGCGGCCCGGCGATCCCGGCGGAGCGGGTGGAGCGGCTGATGGAAAAGCTGGAGCAGCTCCGGGCGGGTGATTTTCTCGTTCTGGCGGGCAGCGTTCCCGTGCAGCTTCCGGACGATCTTTATAGCCGGATTTTGCAGGCGCTTTCCGGGCGGGGGATCCGCTTTGTTGTGGATACCACCGGCAGGCAGCTGATGAACGTGCTGGCCTATCGGCCCTTTTTGATAAAGCCGAACCACCATGAGCTGGGCGAGCTTTTCGGCAAGGAGATGACCACAACGGAGGAGATCGCGGAATATGCCGGACGGCTCCGGGAGATGGGCGCCGAAAACGTCCTGGTTTCCCGGGGTGCCGACGGCGCGCTGCTGGCCGACGCCACCGGGGCGATCCGGCCGGTTCCGGCCGTAAAGGGCAAGCTGGTAAACTCGGTGGGCTGCGGCGATTCCATGGTGGCGGGCTTTATCGCCGGATATCTCTTTACCGGCAGCTATGAGGAGGCGCTGAAGCTCTCCGTTGCCTGCTCGGCCGCCACCGCCTTTTCCCGGGAGCTGGCGCGGGCCGATGAAATACAGGAGATTTATAAAAAACTGTAAAAACGCCCACCCGCCGGACGGTTGGGGCAAAGCGGAGCGCGGCGGCCTCTCCTTCTATGGATATTCCGGCGACGGCTCCGCCTGGATCCATCTTGAACCATGGCAGATCGCGGAATGGAATCTCCAAAAAGGGTAAGGTTATGCTTGTAAAAACACCGGTCCTTCCGGTGTGAAGCCTGAACCTTCCAGACGCCTTAAGCACCCAGGATTCCTGCAGAGATATCTGAATTGGCACGATCAAACAGCAAGGGAAGTCACAACCTCCGGCTTAGCCGGAGGTTGTGACTTTATGGCCATAAAAAATTCCCGGATCGGGCCGAAAAGCAAAAAAGAACGCTGAACCCAAAACAGATTGGGTCCAGCGTCACGCGGTCTTGGAGCTATAAAAAAGATTTTTCTTGTGGTTAAACCGAAAAGCAAAAAAAGAACGCTGAACCCAAAACAGATTGGGTCCAGCGTCACGCGGTCTTGGAGCTATAAAAAAGATTTTTCTTGTGGTCGAACCGAAAAGCAAAAAAGAACGCTGAACCCAAAACAGATTGGGTCCAGCGTCACGCTGGCTAATAACCCTTATTTCGATACAATGCACCCCCTTTGGCTTTAGGGGGTGCATTGTATTATGGGGTGCATTTGACAAATTATTGTAGACCAGCCGGTAACTCAAGTGGCCACCGTATGACATGCCAGTTGTATGGATACTTATTTGTCATCAGTTATAGGCGGTTGATATTCTAAAATGTCACCCGGTTGACAATCTAATGCTTCACAAATTGCCTCTAATGTTGAAAAACGAATGGCACTCACTTTGCCTGTTTTAATTTTTG
>CALXGQ010000001.1 GCA_944387895.1 uncultured Clostridia bacterium | reverse complement strand
CCGCAAAAATCGAATGTGCGGATAAGAAAATGAGCGTACCCACCGTTTCGTGTGAGCACGCTCAATATTATATTTCGGGATAAATTGCTTTTAATTGCTGATACATTTTTCTTGACGGTCTGCGGCTACCTGATTCCCATTTCGCATAGATACTCGGAGAAATACCGGCATTTTCAGCAAAATCAACTTGGTTAAGTCCATGGCGATTTCTGACCGTATGTAATAGTTCCGTATATGGCGCACTTATGAAAATGCAGAAATCATCAAACAGCAGAGACTCGGGTATTTGCAGCATTTCAGTAGCAGCTACGGAAATTTCATACGGAATCGGAAAACGCCCCTGTTCATAAGCAAGAACTGTTGCCGGTACAATGTTTAACTTCTCTGCAAGCTGCCTTGTGGTAATCCCTCTCAGTTGGCGATAGTACCGCATATATTCTCCGGGACTGTTTAATGTGTTCAATGATTCAAAGGTGAATCTCAAGTGCATCAGCATTTTGCCGTGCCGGTATTCATATATGCGGTGAAAAGCTCGTTGCGCCCCGCTCTTGCTGCGGCAAGAATACCGAAATTCGCATGGCGCGACAATGAAAAGCTTTCCTTTGAGCTTTGGTTCCATAATGACCATCCCTTTGAAATCAGCGATACGGTAAATGTTGAAATTGAATTGGCGGGAAAAACCCATGAATTACTCACCTGGAACGTGGGCAAGCTTTCCGCGAATGCGAATAAGCAGGGGCCGACGGTTCACTTTACTTTACCTGCCGATAATGATGCAAAAGAAGTAATCGTGCGTCTTTTGACAGAAAGCAAAAATGCGGATAACAGCTATCGTTTGTTGTATCAGTGCAAAAAAAGACGAAGATACTGAGGGAACTCAATACATAAACCCCTATCCGACTGTTAGCGGATGCAAGCTCCCATGAACAGGAAAAAGCGACAGGGGCCCGATTCGCGGCGGTCATGCGCAGGGATGCGGCGCACCCTCCACGGGAACGAAAAAGCAGGACAGCATGGCATAACTGCCATGCTGTCCTGCAAGGTTATGGGGAATGCATTCAAAGGCGTTCCGCCGTTTTACGCTTTATTTTTCGCGGGCGCTCAGCAGGTTGATCAGGATGTAGCATCCGATCAGCAGGAGATCGGTGCCGGCCAGAACGGCATACATGGCGCCGATGCTGACGGGATGATCCAAAAAGGTCAGGGAAAAATCGACGCCGCTTTTCATGGCGCCGATAACCTCGGCGGGAACGCCGCTGCTTTCCAGCGCCGCAAAGGCGCCGCCCAGGGCATGGTTCCGGACCAGCGCGGTGCCGTAGGTCCCCGGCAGGAAGGAGAGGAGGTTTTGCAGTCCTGCTGAAAACTGGGAAATGGGCATATAAGCGCCGCAGATAAAGCCGTAGCCGGAGCTGACGATGGTGCCCACCGCCGAGATCTGGCCCTGGGAACGCAGAAAGACGTTGACGACGCTGGAGAGCGCCGTTCCGAAAAGAACCAGCAGGAAAAGATCCAGCAGCATCAGCAGAACGTCCGCCACGGAAAGGTACCAGCCGTTCCAGGCGATGTAGAGCAGGCCGGCGGCCATCGCCGTGCAGCAGATGAGCAGGGTGGAAATCAGGGTGGAAAAATAATAGCCGCAGGCCAGAGCAGAGCGCCGCACCGGCGCAATGGTCAGATCCCGGATGGTTCCGGCGGCCTTGTCCTGCACCATCAGCATATTGGAGCAAAAGGCGACCGTTACGCAGGAAACGGCAAGAAGGGAGGAAACAAGCTGGCCGCTGACGAAGCCGTTGATCAGCTTCTCCGGCAGATCCAGCCCTTCCGGCAGCGCCGAAAGAAAGGTCTCCCGGTAAACCTTCCCGAGAAAGGTGGTGAAAAGCACCAGCAGGATCAGCGGCGTGATCAGGGAGGTGAAAAATAATCCCTTGTCTTTGAAAAAGAGCTTGGTATCGCGCTTGATCAGCGCCAGGATCACCGTCATTTATCCATCCCTCCCGCAAGCTTTTTCCCCGTGGCGGCAAGAAAAACGTCGTCCATTTTTCCTTTCGTGATCTCGTAGTCCCGGAAAAGCTCCGGGTGCCGGAGAATCAGCGCGGTGGCCGAGGATGTGTCGGCCACCTCTAGGCGGAAAGCGTCCCGGAGCGGTTCGTATTTTACGCCCAGCTTCTGCACGTCGGCCTCCGCTACGCCGTAGAGGGTGATGAAATCGCCGGCGTAGGTGTTCTTGAGCGCAAGGGGCGTGCCTTCGGCGATCAGCCGTCCACTATCGAGGATCACCACGTAGTCTGCGTCCGCCGCCTCTTCCATATAGTGGGTGGTGAGAAAAACCGTCATCTGTTCCTGCCTGCGCAGCCGGTCGATCACAGACCAGACCATCTGGCGGGTCTGGGGATCCAGGCCGGTCGTCGGCTCGTCCAGGATCAGGATCGCGGGGCGGTGCAGCAGCGCCCGTGCCAGATCGATCCGCCGCCGCTGGCCGCCGGAAAGCTTGCCCACCGTCCGCTTCAAGAGCGGTTCAAAATCAAGCAGCGCCGCAAGCTCTGCAAGCCGGGCGCGAAACGCCTCACCGGTGATGCCGTAAAGGGCGGCGCGGCTCTCCAAATTATCCCGTACCGAAAGGGATTGATCCAGAACAGAGCTTTGAAACACCACCCCCAGCATATTTTTGATCGCCCGTTTATGGTCGTTCAGCTTATAGCCGCCGATGGTCACGGTGCCGTCGTCCTGCTTCAGCTGGCCGCAGAGGATATTGATGGTGGTGGATTTTCCCGCTCCGTTGACGCCGAGAAAGGCGAAAAGCTCCCCGGTTTTTACCCGAAAGCTGAGCTGCTGCACCGCGCGGATATTATCGAAGGATTTGGTCAGGTTTTGAACTTCAATGATGTTCATTGCGGGTTACTCCTCAAACCGGATCTGCACCGCGCCAACGCCGCCTTCGATTTCAACCCGGTTTCCGCCGGAGCCATAGGTGCTGCCGTCGTCCATGTTTTGCCCATCTACGGAAAGGGCGCCCAGACCTTTTTCCAGCAGGAGGGTGTAGTCCTCCGCCGAACCGGTCAGGTTCACCTCGGTTCTGCCGACTCCGCAGTTGAGCTCGGCGGCTCCGGTGAGGGCGCCGGTCAGATCCAGCTGCCCGACCCCCATTTCCAGCTCCAGATTGTGCAAGGTTCCGGCTTCAATGGTGATTTTTCCGGCTCCGCCGTCGATCTCCGCGCTTCGGCTGGCATTCAGCTCCAAAATCTCGGTGCTGCCGGCGCCCAGCTCCAGATGGAGCTGTTCGGCAGATAAGGTTTCCGCCGTCAGCTTCCCGGCGTCAAGAGCAAGCTCCGCGCTGGTAAAGACAAAATCCTCCGGCACCTGGAGCGTCAGGCGCAGGTCGCGGTTCCAGAACCACGCCTTCGTTTTCTGGGAGATGCGCAGAACGCCGTTGGTTACGCCGACGTTCAGCGCGCCGCTGCTTCCTTCCACGGAGAAGGAATCCCCCGTGACGATATCAAGATGGGCGGCGTCCAGCTCGATATCGAGGGATCGGATCTCCTGAGTGGAGAGGGAATAGGCGGTGGGCTCCGCATCGGCTCTGCCGCCGCCGAAAAGGGTGAAGAAGGAATGGATCGTCATGGCGGCGCCGCCGAAAATGCAAAGGATCAGGAAAATGGCCAGCGTGATGGCCAGATATTTAACGGTTTTCTGAAAGGTCGTCATTTGATATCCACACCTCCGAACATACAGATGCAGTTGAGATAGAGGGTTGGACCGTCTTGCCCGGCGGCAGGCGCTTTTTTATGGGAAACGCCGCCGAAAAGGGAGTTGGAAACAACCTTGACGGAAAGATTTTCAGGCGCATAGACGGTGATGCCGCCAAAGACGGCTGTCGCCTGAATGGCGCAGTCCTGTTCGATGACCGCATGGCGCAGATCGCATTTCAGGCTGCCGAAAGCGGCGGTCAGATCGGCGCCCCGAAAGGGTTGGCCGTCGAAGTTCATATTGCAGCCGGAGAAGGCGGCGCATCCGCTTTCGGGCGCGGCGCCTGCCTTTTTCATCTGGCTCAGAATGTCCTGGGACTGGTTCTGAAAGATGCCGTTGAACACCATTTTCAGCCCGATGACGGTGATAACGGCGGGGATCAGGAGCTTCCACAGCATGGAAAAGCTGAGCACGTCCTGGCAGCAGAGCAGCAGCACCACGCCGCAGATCAGGCCGATCAGATTCGCGGCTTTGGCGCGGGTGGTGATCAGGCCGATCAGGCAGGGGATGATGATAAACAACGTCCACCATCCGTCGAAAAAGACGCTGACGCGGATCACGCCGAGGATGTTCAGAGCCAGGATGACCCCGGCGGCGGCCAGGATCAGTCCCCAGATGATGCTGGTGATTTTTTTCATGGTCATTCTCCTTTTTGATCAGGCAGAGGTGTCGGACGCGCGGAAGGAGGGAGCCTGCGGCGGGGGTCGGAGCCCCGGGAGGCGGTTCGCTCTTGCCGCGCCGGACCGTTCTGCGGATTCTCCCCGGCGCAGCGGCGTAAAACGCCGGATCGGCGCCGGAACTACTGGTGTTATTATAGCATCGAAGACCGGAAAAGTCAATCAGCGTCCCCGCCGGCGGAAGGGGCGGCGAATCAACGATATTTTTGTTGAAAAGGGATGCGGGATGTGCTATGATAATGGATAGACTTTGAGAGAAAAGAGGGAAGGGCCTTTGAAAGACTATCAGAAGGGGCTAAAAGACGGCTTGCCGGTAGGGCTGGGATATTTTTCTGTTTCCTTTGCCTTTGGCGTAGCGGCGGTGCAGGCCGGGTTATCGGTTTTTGCGGCGGTCATGATCTCCCTTACCAATCTGACGTCTGCCGGGCAGCTGGCGGGGCTTTCGGTCATTGCGTCGGCAGGCAGCATGATCGAAATGGCGGCAACCCAGATTGTGATCAATCTGCGTTATGCGCTGATGTCGGTTTCTCTTTCCCAAAAGCTGGACGGGAGCGTCCGGCTGGGAGACCGGTTTCTGATGGCCTTTGGGAATACCGATGAGATCTTTGCCATCGCTTCCGGCCGGCCGGGGAAGGTGCGGGCGGCATATTTTTACGGATTGATGACGCTCCCCATTCTCTGCTGGACCGGCGGAACCTTTCTCGGCGCGGCGGCAGGCGCGGTGCTGCCGCAATCGGTGCTGTCGGCGCTGGGGGTGGCGATCTACGCCATGTTTGTGGCGATTATTTTACCGGCGGCGAAGCGGAGCGCGGCGGTGGCCTGCGTTGTGCTCGGTGCGGCAGCGCTCAGCAGCTGCTTTGCATGGGTTCCGGTTCTTCGGCAGGTTCCGGACGGGTTCGCCATTATTCTCTGCGCGGTGGCGGCTGCCGCCGCGGGCGCGTGGCTGCGGCCCCTGAAGGAGGAAGCATGAGACTGTTTTTTTATATTCTGGTGATGGCGGGAAGCACTTATCTGATCCGGATGCTTCCCCTTGTCATCTTCAAGAAAAAAATCACCAACCGGTTTTTTCGTTCATTTTTGTTTTATATTCCCTATACGGTTCTGGCCGCCATGACCTTTCCCGCCATATTGGGCGCAACGGAAACGCCGGTTTCGGCTGCGGCCGGGCTGGCGGTGGCGCTGGTTACGGCTTATTTTGAGTTGGGTCTGCTGCCGGTGGCGCTGCTTTCCTGCCTGAGCGTATTTTTGTTGGAGCTTTTTCTCTAAGCAGTTCCGGCGGGGAGAAAAAGCAGCCGGAACCACGCAATAAACCCCCCCGCTAGAGGCACACTTCGTAAGGAAGTGTGCCTCAGTTATATTCGCCTGCGGCGAGTGATATTACTTTGCAGTGATATACGGCTATGCCGTGTGATATTCGGCTGCGCCGAGTTTTGTAAGCGAATATAA